>JBBIST010000026.1:0-34263 GCA_037441125.1 Burkholderiales bacterium | reverse complement strand
CATGCCGCGCTCGGCGATGTCGGCGCCCAGTTCGGGCGGCGTCTGCTCGAGGGCGATCTTGACGCTGGAGACGATCTGGTTGAGCGGGTCGGTCAGCGCCTCGAGGATCTCGTTGCTGCTGATCGTGAACGAGCGCGGGATGCCTTCGGAGAGGTTGCGGCCCTTGACCTCCATCTCCTTGACCTCGGAGCCTGGGAAGGCCGACCCGATTTCCTTCTTGATCGTCTCGGCGGTGGGCTCGCCGATCAGCATGCCGTAGTTGCGGCGGATGTAGTTGATGATCGCCTCGTCGAACTTGTCGCCGCCGACGCGCACGCTGCCCTTGTAGACCAGGCCGCCGAGCGAGATCACCGCCACCTCGGTGGTGCCGCCGCCGATGTCGACCACCATGCTGCCGCTGGCCTCGCTCACCGGCAGCCCGGCGCCGATCGCCGCCGCCATCGGCTCCTCGATCAGGAACACCTGGCTGGCGCCGGCGGCCTCGGCCGACTCCTTGATCGCGCGCCGCTCGACCTGGGTCGAGCCGCAGGGCACGCAGATGATGATGCGCGGGCTCGGCGCCAGCAGCGTCGACGGATGGACGATCTTGATGAACTGCTTGAGCATCTGCTCGGTGACGTCGAAGTCGGCGATCACGCCGTCCTTCATCGGCCGGATCGCCTCGATGTTGCCGGGCACCTTGCCGAGCATCTGCTTGGCCTCGCGGCCGACGGCGCGGATCATGCGCTTGCCGTTCGGCCCGCCTTCCTGCGCGATCGCCACCACCGAGGGCTCGTCGAGGACGATGCCCTTGCCGCGCACGTAGATCAGCGTGTTGGCGGTGCCCAGGTCGATCGCCAGATCGTTCGAGAAGTAACTGCGCAGGAAGCCGAACATTTGCTTCTAGGATTCGGGATTCAGGATTCGGGATTCAGGATTCGGGATTCAGGACAGTGCGGCGCGTAGCCGTCGCGGCGCGGCCTCTCGAAACCGGTGCGCGATAATACGCGAAGCAATCGTAGGACTTCGCCGCAAACCCTTGTTTTTCTTGGATCGGGCAGACGGTTCCGCAGTCACCCGAACGGCCGCCCCCCCTCGATCCCGAATCCCGAATCCCGAATCCCGAATCCTCGCCCACATGTCGCTCGCCCTCGCCGACGTCCAGCGCATCGCCCATCTGGCGCGTATCGAGATCGCCGACGCCGAAGCTGCGGCGACCCTGGCACAACTGAACGACATCCTGGCGATGATCGATCGCATGCAGCGCGTCGACACCGCCGGCGTCGAGCCGATGGCGCATCCACTCGGCGGCACGCAGCGCCTGCGCGCCGATTGCGTGACCGAAAGCGCCGACCGCGACTCGCTACTCGCCAACGCGCCGGCGCAGGAGGCGGGCCTGTTCTTAGTGCCGCGGGTGGTGGAGTGAAGGATCGAGGATCGAGGATTGAGGATTGAGACGTGAATGAGCTTGCGCATGCGTCGGTGGCCGAACTCGGCCGGCTGCTGGCCGCGCGCAAGGTCTCGGCGGTCGAGCTGGCGCAGCACTACCTGGCGCGGATCGAGGCGCAGCGCGACCTGAATGCCTTTCTCGACCTGCGGCCGGAGATGACGCTGGCGCAGGCGCGCGCCGCCGACGCGCGCCGGGCGCGCGGCGAAGACGGGGCGCTGCTCGGCGTGCCGATCGCCCACAAGGACATCTTCGTCACCCGCGGCTGGGCGAGCACCGCCGGTTCGAAGATGCTGCGCGGCTACCTGAGCCCCTTCGACGCGACCGTGGTCGCCAATTTCGAGCAGGCCGGGATGGTCTGCCTGGGCAAGCTCAACTGCGACGAGTTCGCGATGGGCTCGTCCAACGAGAACAGCGCCTACGGCCCGGTGCACAACCCGTGGGACAAGGCGGCCGTTCCGGGCGGCTCCTCGGGCGGGTCGAGCGCCGCGGTGGCGGCGCGCATCGCCCCGGCGGCCACCGCCACCGACACCGGCGGCTCGATCCGTGAGCCGGCCGCCTTCACCGGCATCACCGGCACCAAGCCGACCTACGGCCGGCCGTCGCGCTGGGGAATGATCGCCTTCGCTTCCAGCCTCGACACGGCAGGCCTGATGACGCAGTCGGCCGAGGACTGCGCGCTGCTGTTCAACCACATGCTCGGCTTCGACCCGAAGGACTCGACCAGCATAGACCGCCCGGCCGAGGACTACACGCGCGAACTCGGCCGCGGTGTCGCCGGACTGACGATCGGCGTGCCGAAGGAATTCTTTGGCGACGGCCTGCAACCGGACGTCGAGGCCGCCGTGCGCGAGGCGCTGCGCACCTATCAGAAGCTCGGCGCGCGCCTGGTCGAGATCAGCCTGCCGAACGCCGCGCTCGGCATCCCGGTCTACTACGTGCTCGCGCCGGCCGAGGCCAGTTCCAACCTGGCGCGCTTCGACGGCGTGCGCTATGGCCACCGCGCCGCGCACTACGCCGATCTCGCGGAGATGATCAAGAAGTCGCGCGCCGAGGGTTTCGGCGCCGAGCCCAAGCGGCGCATCCTGATCGGCACCTACGTGCTCAGTCACGGCTACTACGACGCCTACTTCATCCAGGCGATGAAGGTGCGCCGGATCATCGCCGACGAGTTCCAGCGCGCGTTTGCCCGCTGCGACGCGATCATGAGCCCGGTCACCACCAGTGTCGCCTTCGGTTTCGGCGAGAAGGCGGCCGATCCGGTGGCGATGTACCTGGCCGACCTGTACACGGTGCCGGGATCGCTGGCCGGCATCCCGAGCATGAGCGTCCCCTGCGGCTTCGGCGCCGGCGGCCGGCCGGTCGGCCTGCAACTGATGTGCAACCACTTTGAGGAAGCGAAGATGCTCGCCGTCGCGCACGCCTACCAGCGCGAGACCGACTGGCATCGGCGCCTGCCGCCGGGGGTCTGACGATGACCTGGGAAGTGGTGATCGGCATCGAGACGCACGCGCAGTTGTCGACCGCGAGCAAGATCTTCTCCGGCGCCGGCACCGCCTTCGGCGCCGCGCCCAACACGCAGGTGAGCGTGATCGACCTGGCGCTGCCCGGCGTGCTGCCGGTGCTCAACGCCGGCGCGGTCGAGCGCGCGATCCGTTTCGGCCTGGCAGTCGGCGCCACGATCGCCGCGCGCAGCGTGTTCGCGCGCAAGAACTACTTCTACCCGGACCTGCCGAAGGGCTACCAGATCAGCCAGTACGAGACGCCGGTGGTTCAGGGCGGCGCATTGAGTTTCGTCGTCAGGCCGAGGACCGGCGATCCCTACACGAAGACCGTGCGGCTGACGCGCGCCCATCTCGAGGAAGACGCCGGCAAGAGCCTGCACGAGGACTTCCACGGCATGACCGGCATCGACCTGAACCGCGCCGGCACGCCGCTGCTGGAGATCGTCTCCGAGCCGGACATCCGTGTCGCCGACGCGGCCGGCGCCGCCGCCGAGGCGGCGGCCTACGCCAAGGCGCTGCACGCGCTCGTGGTGTGGCTGGGCATCTGCGACGGCAACATGCAGGAGGGCAGCTTCCGTTGCGACGCCAACGTCAGCGTGCGCCGCGCCGGTGATGCCAAGCTCGGCACCCGCTGCGAGATCAAGAATCTGAACAGCTTCCGCTTCATGCAGCAGGCGATCGAGTTCGAGGCGCGGCGCCAGATCGAGCTGATCGAGGACGGCGGCACGGTGGTGCAGGAAACCCGCCTGTACGACCCGCAGCGCGATGAGACGCGCAGCCTGCGCAGCAAGGAAGACGCGATGGACTATCGCTACTTCCCCGACCCGGACCTGCTGCCGCTGGCGATCGGCACCGACTGGATCGAGCGCGTGCGCACCGACATGCCGGAACTGCCCGGCGCGATGCGCGAGCGCTTCGTGCGCGACTACGGGTTGCCGGAGTATGACGCCAGCGTGCTGACTTCAAACAAGGCGATGGCTGCTTACTTTGAAGAAGTCATTGCGCCAATCAAGCAGCTGAAGGGTGTTCCGCGATTGGCAGCAACCTGGGTTGCGCGCGACGTAGCGGCAAAGCTGAACGAACTGCAAATCGACATCTCACGGTCGCCCATCTCACCGGATCGCCTCACAGGGCTCCTTCGTCGCATGTCAGACGAAACTCTTTCCTCTCGAATGGCGCGCGACGTCTTCTTCGAGATGTGGGACACAGGACAATCGGCCGATGCCATCATCGAAGCCCGCGGCCTCAATCAGATCTCGGATGCCGGCGCGATCGAGAAGCTGATCGACGAAGTGCTCGCCGCCCACCCCGGGCCGGTGGCCGAGTTTCGCGCCGGCAAGGAGAAGGCCTTCAACTCGCTCGTCGGCCAGTGCATGCGCGCCACCCGCGGCAAGGCCAATCCGCAGCAAGTCAACGAGATCCTGCGCCGCAAGCTCGGCGGCTGACTGGCGCTTGTGCCCGATTAGCGCTGAGCCTCAGCAGCGGCGGCGCCTGGGCGCCGAGCGCGCCCGTCACTGGCCCGGCGCGCTGCGCTGCACCGGCTGGCCGCCGGCCGACACCAGGCCGCGCCAGCGCTTCAGCTCAGCGTCGAAGCGGGCGTTGACCCGCTCCATGTCGGCGCGCACCTCGTCGATGACGCGCTGCTCGCTGCGCGTTAGCGCGGCATTGGCCTCGAAGGCGCGCTTGAGTTTGTCCGGCATCTCGCGCTTGGCGAAGAACTCGGCCTCGGTGTCGAGCCGGCGCCGTTCTTTCTCGTGCGCGGCCAGGCGCTGTTGCGCGCGATCGATGATCTGCTGGCGCGAGCCGAGCGCGCGGTTGCGCGTCTCCTCGATCTCGGCCTCGCTGGCGTAGGTTTCGAGCAGCGCCAGGTCGCGCCGCATCTGCGCCCGCTGGCGCTCGGCCTCCTCGCGCTGGCGCTTGGTCTCGGCCTCGCGCGCCGCTTTCTGCTCGGGCGTGAGCGGCGGCTCGATCACGCGCCGCACGCTGCCGTCGGCGCGCAGTTCGCGCACCTGTCGATCGACGCACTCCGGCGGCGGCCGGTCGCCGGTGAGCGTGCGCCCGCGCGCATCGGTGCAGACGAAAAGCTGCGCCCGCGCCAGCGGCGCCGCCAGCAGCAGCGCGAGCAAGACCGCGGCGGCGCGCCTCACGCGGCGGCTCCGTAGCGCTGGCGATAGGCGAGCAGCGCGTCGCGGTGCGGGCGCAGGCGGTAGGCGCGATCGGCATCGGCGTCGATGTACGCGAGCAGGTCGGCGGCCGAGGCGATCGCCACCACCGGCATCGCGTACAGCTTCTCGACTTCCTGCACCGCCGAGTGCGCGGACAGTGCGCCGTCGGGCCCGGCGCGCTCCATCCGGTCGAGCGCGATCAGGACCCCGGCCGGCGTGGCGCCGGCGGCGCGGATCAACTGCACCGACTCGCGCACTGAGGTGCCGGCGGTGATCACGTCGTCGACGATCAGCACGCGGCCGGCGAGCGGCCCGCCGACGATCTGCCCGCCCTCGCCGTGGTCCTTGACTTCCTTGCGGTTGAACGCGAAGGCGACGTCGCAGCCGTGCTCGGCCAGCGCGACCGCGGTGGCGGCGGCGAGCGTGATCCCCTTGTAGGCTGGGCCGAACAGCATGTCGAAGCGCACGCGTCCGCACTCGCGCGCCGCCAGCAGCGCCTGTGCATAGAATCGCGCCAGTTGGCCGAGCGTGGCGCCGCGGTTGAACAGCCCGGCGTTGAAGAAGTAGGGCGAGCGGCGGCCGGCCTTGGTGACGAACTCGCCGAAGCGCAGCACCTCTGCGTCGAGCGCGAACTCGATGAACTTCTGGCGCAGCGGATCCATGGTCGGTGCGGGCGGGCCGGGGCGACGATTATGCATCGCGCTGCGGCGCTGGCCGCGCGGGCTGGCGGCGAGTTGCGCCGGGAGAAGGGCTTGATTCGCATCGCCACCCTGAACGTCAACGGCATCCGCTCGGCGCACGACAAGGGCCTCGCGGCCTGGATCCGCCGCACGCAGCCGGACCTGCTGTGTCTGCAGGAGATCCGCGCCGACGAAGCGAGCGTGCCGCCGGCGCTGCGCGCGATCGACGGCCTGCACGCGCATTTCCATGGCGCGCAGCGCCCGGGCTATGCCGGCACGGCGCTGTACTCGAAGCGCAGGCCGCGGCGCTTGCTGTACGGCTTCGGCGAGCCGGAGTTCGACGCCGAAGGCCGCTACCTCGAGGCCGAGTTCGCGGCGCTGACCGTGGTCTCGGTGTACTTCCCGTCGGGATCGTCCGGGCCGCACCGGCAGGAATCGAAAGATCGCTTCCTGGCCGCGTTCCTGCCGCACCTGGCGCGGCTGCGCGCGCGCTGCGCCGCCGAAGGACGCGAGGTCGTCCTGTGCGGCGACGTCAACATCGCGCACAAGGAAATTGACCTGAAGAACTGGCGCAGCAACCAGAAGAACTCGGGCTTCCTGCCGCACGAGCGCGCGTGGCTGACGCGGCTGATCGACGACGAGGGCTGGGTCGACGTGTTCCGCCGGCTCGACCCGCGGCCGGACCGGTACACGTGGTGGAGCAACCGCGGTGCGGCCTGGGCAAACAACGTCGGCTGGCGCATCGACTACCAGTTCGCCACGCCGGCCCTCGCGGCCAAGGCGCAGGCGGCGTCGATCTACGTGCGGCGGCGCTACTCCGATCACGCGCCGCTGGTGATCGACTACGCGGGCAGGCTCTGACCGCAGGCGCCGGCACTGGCTCAGCCGAGCTCAGCGCCCGCGCGCGGCCTGACGGTACAGATCCATCACGCGCGGCAGCGCGCGCTCGATCTCGCTCATCCGCTGCGCGTGCCCGGGATGAGTCGACAGGAACTGCGGCGGCTGGCCGCGGCTGGCGGCGGCCATCTTGCGCCACAGGCTGAGCGCGGCGCGCGGGTCGTAGCCGGCGCGCGCCGCCAGTTCCAGCCCGACCAGATCGGCGTCGACCTCGTGGCTGCGCGAGTAGGGCAGCGTGATCGTCAACTGCGCCGCCTGCGCCAGCGCCGCAGCACCGGCCTCGCCCAGACCGAAGTAGGCGGCAGCGAGGTTGATGCCGACGCTGCGCAGCACCTGCTCGCTCATGCGCGCGCGGCCGTGCTCGAGCAGCGCGTGCGCGATCTCGTGGCCGATCACCGCCGCCAGCTCGTCGTCGCTGAGCGCCAGCCGCTCGATCAGCCCCGAGAAGACCATGATCTTGCCGCCGGGCAGGCAGAAGGCGTTGATCTGCGGCGCCTCGATCACGTTGACTTCCCACTGCCACTGCGCCGCACGCGGGTTGAAGCGCGCTCCGTGCGCGATCATCCGCTGCGCGATCGCGCGCACGCGCGCCACCTGCGGCGCATCGACGTTGAGCACGCGCCGCGCGCCCGCCTGCTCCTTCATCTGCAGGTACTGCCGCGCGGCGGCGGCGTTGACCATCGACTCCGGTACCAGCAGCAGGCGCGGCTTGCGCACCTGCACGCCGCCATCGGCGGGCGCGGCCGGCGCCTGCGCCCGCGCCACGTCGGCGAGCGGCGGCGCGAGCGCGGCGAGGGCGATCAGGCCGAAGGCGATCCAGCGGTGCATGGCGGCGGCCGGCGACGAGGCTGGCGGCAAGCGTACCGGCTCGGCGCGCGCGGCGCCGGCGCAAGCCGCGACTCGTGCGGCGACAAGCCCTAAGCTGCGCTTCCCATGAGTCTTCGCGCCGGATCGCCACCGACCGGGGCCGCGCCTTCGGACGCCGGCCCGGCGCCCGCGCGCCGCCCGTGGCGCGAGGTGCTGCACGTCTACGCCGAGCCGGCCACCCTGCGCATGCTGCTGCTCGGCTTCTCGGCCGGGCTGCCGTTGCTGCTGGTGCTCGGCACGCTGTCGTTCTGGCTGCGCGAGGCCGGCGTGGCGCGCGCCACGATCGGCTTTCTGTCGTGGATTGGACTGGCCTACGGCTTGAAGTGGGCCTGGGCGCCGCTGGTCGACCGGCTGCCGCTGCCGCTGCTCACGCGCTGGCTGGGCCGGCGCCGCAGTTGGCTGCTGCTGGCGCAGTGCGCGATCGTCGCCGGACTGGCCGGCATGGCCTTTACCGATCCGCAGGCCAGCCTGACCCCGCTCGTGCTGTGCGCGCTGCTGGTGGCCTTCGGCTCGGCCACCCAGGACATCGCTCTCGACGCCTACCGGATCGAGTCCGCCAGCGTCGAGCGCCAGGCGGCGCTGGCGGCGACCTACCAGACCGGCTACCGGCTGGCGATGATCTGGGCCGGCGCCGGCGCGCTGTGGATCGCCGCGCGCGCCAGCGACGGCCTCTCCGGCTACCAGCCGCAGGCTTGGACCGTCGCCTACCTGGTGATGGCAGCGTCGATGGCGGTCGGCATCGTCACCGTGCTGTTCGCCCCGGAGCCGGCGCCGGGCGCCGGGCGCGAGTCGCTCGCGGCCGAGCGCGCGCTGGCGGCGCAGTTGCGCGCCCGCGGCATGAGCGAGCGGCGCGCGCGGCTGCTCGCCTGGCTGCGCGGCGCGGTGGTCGGACCGTTCGCCGACTTCGTGCAGCGCTACCGCTGGCACGCGGCGCTGCTGCTGGCGCTGATCTCGGTGTACCGGATCTCGGACGTGGTGCTCGGCATCATGGCCAACCCGTTCTACGTCGACATGGGCTACACGAAGGACGAGGTGGCGGCGGTGTCCAAGGTCTACGGCGTGATCATGACCCTGACCGGCGCCTTCATCGGCGGCGCGCTGGCGCTGCGCATGGGCGTGCTGCGCGTGCTGATGCTCGGGGCGGTGCTGTCGGCAGCGAGCAACCTGCTGTTCGCGGCGCTGGCCCTGCGCGGCCACGACCTGCTGTGGCTGGTGGTGGTGATCTCGGCCGACAACCTGTCGGCCGGCATCGCCAGCGCCGCCTTCATCGCCTACCTGTCGAGCCTGACCAGCGTCGCCTACACCGCGACCCAGTACGCACTGTTCTCCTCGATCATGCTGCTGCTGCCGAAGTTCATCGCCGGTTTTTCCGGCGTCTTCGTCGACGCCTTCGGCTACGTGGCGTTCTTCTGCTCGACCGCGGCGCTCGGCGTGCCGGTGCTGCTGCTCGTCTGGCTGGCGGGGCGGCTGGCGCCGCGCCCGGCCGCACCCGGCCGATGACGGCGACGCCGGCCTTTCGCCAGAAGCACGCCGCTCAGCGCGTGTCGAAGCGGTAGACGGCGAGCGTGGCGCGCAGCGCCGGCAGCACGCGCACCGGCTCGTCGTCGGCGAGCAGCGCGCGGCCGGTGATCGCCAGCCCGAGCTTGGCAGCGAGGATCTCGAAATCCTTCGGCGTGCACAGGTGAATGTTGGGCGTGTCGTACCACTGGTAGGGAATCGTCTTCGTCACCGGCATGCGGCCGGCGAGCAGCGCCAGCGCGTGCTTCCAGTGACCGAAGTTGGGGAAGCTCACGATCCCCTGGCGCGCCACGCGCGCCATCTCCTGCAGCACCGCCTCGACCCGGTGCACCGCCTGCAGCGTCTGCGACAGCACCACGGTGTCGAACTTGTCGTCCGGAAACAGGCGCAGACCGGCGTCGAGGTTGGCCTGCACGACGTTGACGCCGCGGCGCACGCACTCGAGCACGTGGCCGTCGGCGAGTTCCACGCCATAGCCGCGGCAGCGCCGGGTGTCGCGCAGGTGCGCGAGCAGCGCGCCGTCGCCGCAGCCCAGATCCAGCACCTGGCTGCCGGGCGCGATCCAGCCGGCGATCAGGCGCAGGTCGGCGCGCAGGCTCACGCCGCCACCTCCTTGGCGATGTTGTCGAAGTAGGCGGCGAGCGCGCGGTGATAGCGCGGATCGTCGAGCAGGAAGGCGTCGTGGCCGTGCGGCGCGTCGATCTCGGCGTAGGTGACGTCGCGGTCGTTGCGGATCAGCGCCGCGACGATCTCTCGGCTGCGCTCGGGCGAGAAGCGCCAGTCGGTGCTGAAGCTGGCGAGCAGGAACCTGGCGCGCGCCGGCGCCAGCGCCCGCGCCAGGTCGCCGCCGAAAGGGCGTGCCGGATCGAAGTAGTCGAGCGCGCGCGTGATCAGCAGATAAGTGTTGGCGTCGAAGTACTCGCTGAACTTCTCGCCCTGGTAGCGCAGGTAGCTCTCGACCTCGAACTCGACCCCGTAGCCGAAGGCGTAGTCGGCGTCGTCGGCCTTGCCGCGCAGCGCGCGGCCGAACTTCTCGGCCATGTCGTCGCCCGACAGGTAGGTGATGTGGCCGATCATCCGCGCCAGGCGCAGTCCGCGCCGCGGCTTGACGCCGTGCGCGTAGTAGTCGCCGCCGTGGAAGTCGGGGTCGCTCTGGATCGCGCTGCGGGCGACGTCGTTGAAGGCGATGTTCTGCGCCGACAGCTTCGGCGTCGTGGCAATGGCCACGCAATGGGCGATGCGCGCCGGGTGGCGGATCGCCCACGACAACGCCTGCATGCCGCCGAGCGAGCCGCCGATCACCGCCGCGAAACGCTCGATGCCGAGCGCGTCGGCCAGGCGCGCCTGCGCGTCGACCCAGTCCTCGACCGTCACCACCGGGAAGCGCGCGCCGTAGGGCCGGCCGCTGGCGGGATCGATCGACATCGGTCCGGTCGAGCCGAAGCACGAGCCGAGGTTGTTGACGCCGACGACGAAGAAGCGGCGCGTGTCGACCGGCTTGCCCGGCCCGACCAGGTTGTCCCACCAGCCGACGTTCTTCGGCGCGTCCCGGTAGACGCCGGCGACATGGTGCGAGGCGTTAAGCGCGTGGCACACCAGCACCGCGTTCGAGCGCGCGGCGTTCAGTTCGCCGTAGGTCTCGACCATCAGGTCGTAGTCGGCGATCGCCGCGCCGCTGGCAAGCGGCAGCGGCTCGCTGAAGTGCATCGTGCGCGCAGCAACGATGCCGACCGATCCCGGTGCAGTCATCCCGAAGGTGGCAAGAAAAAACCCGACAGGCGCCGGCTTGTCGGGTCCGTTGGCGCAGGCTCACCGCTCGCGGCGGGCCCGGCGATCTCTTTAGCGGATTTGCCGCGATCGACCGCGACGCGCCCGCAAGCGGATCAACAAATCAGCGCAGGGCGCGAAGGGTAGGCGTGACGGCGCGGATCTGTCAAACGCGCGTGCGGGCTGCGCCACTACGCTTCGGGCTTTCGCCTGCGGCAACCGCATTGCAGGCGGCGCTCACGACGGGAGCCAGAATCGTGCCGAAGCCAGAGCCCACCGCGCCGGCGCCCTCCGAGGGCGAGGTCAACCGTTCGCCGCTGCGCCGGCGCTGGCAGGACGAACACCTGGACGCCCCGACGCGTGAGCTCTTGCGACGCGATGCGGCGGCGTTCCTGCATCAGTCGCTGTCCACGCCCTGCCTGAACGGCATCCGCCGCGCGCAGGGGATCTGGATCGAGGATCTGGCCGGCCGCCGCTACATGGACTTTCACGGCAACAACGTCCATCACGTCGGCCACGCGCACCCGCACGTCGTCGCCGCCGTCAAGCAGCAGCTCGACCAGCTCGCGTTTGCGCCGCGACGCTTCGCCTGCGCGGCGGCGGTCGAGCTCGCCGAGGCGCTGAACGCGCGCTTCGAGGCCTTGACCGGCGCCGCCGGCAAGGTGCTGTTCACCACCGGCGGCAGCGACGCGATCGAAGTGGCGATCAAGCTGGCGCGCGCCGCCACCGGTCGCTTCAAGACGCTCAGTTTCTGGGATGCGTTCCACGGCGCAGGTCTTGGAGCCAGCGCCGTCGGCGGCGAAGCGCTGTTCCGCTCGGGCCGCATCGGCCCGCTGCTGCCGGGAAGCGAGCACGTCGCGCCGTTTTCCTGCTATCGCTGCGCCTACGGCCACGATGTCGATGGCGACGGCCAGCCGATCCTCGATCGCTGCCGGCTCGCCTGCGCTGCCATGGTGCGCTACGTGCTCGAGCGCGAGGGCGACGTGGCGGCGGTGATCGCCGAGCCGGCGCGCGCCGTGCCGTACCTGCCGCCGCCGGGATACTGGCAGGCGGTGCGCGCCGCCTGCCACGCGCACGGCACGCTGCTCGTGTTCGACGAGATCCCCACCGGCCTGGGCAAGACCGGACGCTTCTTCGCCGCCGAGCACGACGCCGCCGCGCCCGACATCGTCGTGCTCGGCAAGAGCCTCGGCGGCGGCGTGCTGCCGATCGCCTCCTGCATCGCCCGCGTCGCGCCGCTGCCGCAGGCCGGCGCCGAGCGCTCGCCGCCGACGCTCGAGGTCGGCGGCGACTACGCCTTCGGCCACTACACGCACGAAAAGAACCCGGTCGCGGCGCGCGCGGCGCTGGCGACGCTCGAAGTGATCGAGCGCGAGGGCCTGGTGGAGAACGCCGCGCGCATCGGCCGCCACGCGCTGGCGCGTCTGCACGAGCTCAAGCGGCGCTGCTCTCTGGTCGGCGACGTGCGCGGCCGCGGGCTGCTGCTCGGCCTCGAGCTGGTGACCGATCGCGACTCGAAGACGCCGGCCGCGGCGGCCGCCGAAAGCGTGCTCTACCGGGCGCTGGCGCGCGGGTTGTCGTTCAAGACGACGATGGGCAACGTGCTGACGCTGACGCCGCCGCTCGTCGTCACCCAGGCGCAGATGGACGAGGCGCTCGACATCGTCGAGCACTGCCTGGCCGAGGAGGAGGCGGCCGCGGGGTAGACGGCAGGCGCGCCGGTCCGGTCGGGATCGACGCCTACCTCGAACGCTCCGCTCGGCGCCTTGATCTATCTCGCCTTTGCCGGCAGGCGACAGACCGCGCCCGCGGTGGCCGGCAAGTGCGCCGATACACTCGCGCCCCGTCGCTTCTGCCCCGCGCGCCGGCGCGCGCACTGCCGCGGTCATGGAATCCAATCTACTGCGCAACATCATCGACCCTGCGATCCTGTTCTTCGCCTTCGGCCTGTTCGCGGGTGCGGTGCGATCGAACCTCGAGGTGCCGCAGACGGTCGCCAAGTTCCTGTCGCTGTACCTGCTGATGGCGATCGGCCTGAAGGGCGGCGCCGGCCTGGCCGAGGCCGGTCTGCCGCTGGTGGGCGTGCTGGCGCTCGCGGCGGCTCTGGCGATGGCGCTGGTGGTGCCGGCCTACAGCTTCCTGATCCTGCGCCGGCGCATGAACCCCTTCGATGCCGCCGCCACCGCCGCCACCTACGGCTCGGTGAGCGCGGTGACCTTCATCGCCGCGCAGCAGTTCCTGGATCGCAACGGCGTCGAGTTCGGCGACTACATGACGGTGGCGATGGTGCTGATGGAGTCGCCGGCGATCATCATGGCGGTGCTGCTGGCGACCCTGGTGCGCAGCCAGCAGCGCGCGCAGGCACCCGAGCCCGGCGCCGCGATGCCGAGCCTGTCGCTGCGGCACGTGCTGCACGAAGCCTTCACCGACGGCGCCCACCTGCTGCTGCTCGGCAGCCTGCTGATCGGCTACGTGACCGGCGCCGACGGCGCGCGTCTAATGCAGCCGTTCACCGGCGACATCTTCAAGGGCATCCTCGCCTTCTTCCTGCTCGAAATGGGGCTGCTGGTGGCGCGCCAGTTGCGCGAGTCGCGCCTGGGGCTCGATCGCTTCGCGATCGGATTCGCGCTCGTCATGCCGCTCGTCAACGCCGCCCTCGCCGTCGCGCTTGCCTGGCTGCTCGGCCTGCCGCGCGGCGACGCGACGCTGCTGGCGGTGCTCGCGGCCAGCGCCTCGTACATCGTCGTTCCGGCGATCGTCCGCTACGCGATCCCCGAGGCGCGCGCCGGCATCTACTTCACGATGTCGCTGGCGCTGACCTTCCCGTTCAACCTGATCGTCGGCATCCCGCTCTACCACAACGTCGTCGGCTGGCTGTGGCAGCAGTAGCCGGTCAGTCGCGCCGCCCACGGAGAACGCCATGACCCTGACCCGACGCCCGGCCAAGCGGATCGAGATCGTGCTGCTGCAGGACGCACTCGCCGACGTCACCGCGCACCTCGACGCGCTCGGCATTTCCGGCTACTCGATCATCGGCGACGTCATGGGCCGCGGCGAGCGCGGCCTGCGCGCCGGCATCGGCCTGGGCGTGTTCCAGTACCAGTACCTGCTGATCGCCTGCGACCAAGCCAAGGTCGAGCCGATCGTCACCGCGGTCGGCCCGTTCCTCAAGCGCTACGGCGGCCTGTGCCTGGTGTCGGACGCCGATCAGTACCTGGGCTGACGGCGGCGGGTCACGACTCGGCCGGCGCGGCTTCGGTTCGAGGGCTTCCGCCGTCAGGCGGAGAAGCGCCTCGACATTCTGGACGCCGCGACCAGCCTCACAGACCTTCAGGCGCTGCCTTCAAATGCGCTCGAAGGACTGAAAGGCGACCGCAAGGGCCAGTACAGCGTCCGCATCAACATGCAGTGGCGGATTTGCTTCGAGTGGCCCGCCGGACAGACCGGCCCTTCGAACGTTGAAATCGTGGACTACCACTGAAAAGGAACTTGACGATGGCCCGTACAGCAATCCACCCCGGCGAAATCCTCGCCGAAGAGCTTGCGGAACTCGGCGTCAGCCCGACCGAGCTGTCGCGCCAAATCCGCGTCCCGGCAAACCGCATCAACCAAATCATCAACGGCAAGCGCGCGATCACCGGCGACACCGCCCTTCGCCTCGCGCACTGGTTCGGCACGAGCCCGCAGTTCTGGATGAACTTGCAGGCGCTCTACGACGTGCGCCTGGCCGAGCTGGAGGCGGGAACGGAGATCAAGGCGCTGCCGACCAAACCCGGCAAATCCAAGACCGACCATCCGCGTCCGGTGTAAGGCGGGACGCTCATACCGGGAACGAACGAAGCCTTTTCGCGCGTCAAGATCGACGCCCGGCTCAAGGTTCAGGGCGGGGACGTTCTCAATCCCAATGCTGTCCGCTTCGAATACGTTCTTCCCGACAAGACCAAGGCCGACTACGTCCTTTGCGACCGCCACGGGCACGCGCTTGCCGTCGTCGAAGCCAAGTAAGCCGCGGTCAATCCGGCAGACGCTGAAGCGCAGGCCAAGGCCTACGCCGCACAGCTCGAAGTGGCACGCGGCACCGGCAAACCCCGACACTTCGACGCCTATCAGGCAAAGATCGGCGCCACGCGCGCGACCCGATCAGGCGCGCAGCGGCTCCCCTGCGCCCCTGCTCCCAATCTTGAAGAGTGCGCGCCGACACGCCCAGCGCTTTCCGTAGTCGCGGTCGATTGCGCGGTCAAGCGACGTTCTGCATCTTGTTCGCGAAATCGCGGCCGGAGGTTGGCGGGGGCAGAGGCTTTCCGTCCTTGTGGTAGAGCGCAATCGCTTCCTCCACGACTTCGCACAGCTCATCGAAGACCGCTTTCTCATCGGAGCCGTGGCACCCGCCGTAGATAAAGTCGGGAGAGCTTCCGACATAGCACTGGTCTTCGTCGGACCACTCGACGATCTTGGCGTATCGCGCGCTCTCCTTCATGACTTCGACTCCTCAATCGCACACCTCACGGCACGCACGTGATAACGCTTTGCGTCATCGCCGGGCGCCGAGAGCGACGTGTTGGGTGTCAGTCGTGCAACGCGCGCAATACCTCGGGATGCGACACGGCGACACGAAGGAGTGTCTTGGCTGCGCCCGTCGGCTCCCTGCGCCCCTGTTCCCAATCTTGAAGAGTGCGCGCCGACACGCCCAGCAACTGAGCAAACTCTTGCTGCGACAGACCGACACTGGCTCTTGCTTCCGCCGCTGCCGGCAACCTGACCTTAGTCACCCGCGCGGCTTGGCCGCGCCGCATTTGCCTGACCGACGTCAGGAGGTCGGCTTGAAATTTCCGAACTTCAGATCGCATGTTCAACCTCTCTCTTCAACAGCGCGAGGAACGATGCTGGCAAGTTGTCGAACTTCGCTTTGGAGTAAACGATCAGCAACCATACGGTGCCGTCGGGCGCGAGGAAGTAGATGACACGCGCCCCGCCGCGCTTGCCCGAGCCGGAACGCGACCACCGGACCTTGCGACAACCGCCAGACCCACGAATGATGTCTCCAGCCTCTGGATTGGCAGCAATGAAGCTGATGAACTCCTCGCGCTCGGCGTCAGACCAGACACCGGCCGCGTACCGGACAAACACCGGTGTCTCGGCTACCGTGCGCATGCCGTAGGCTACGGCATTGCCGTATTACACGCAAACCCGCCCTGAGATCAAGCTCAGCGTTGCGCCGGCGCGCGCCTGCCGCTGCATCGGAGACGGCAGCGCCGGCCGGCTGCTCGATCGAAGCCGGCCCTACCACGCGCGCGGTCGCCGCCGTGCAGACCGGCGGCGCTTTTGGCGATTCCCCGCGGCGCCGCTGCGCCCGTTCGCTCGTATCCCGCACTGGATCAGAACCGTGAACTGCCGCGCGCGGTCGGCGATGGCGTCGGTCGCGAGCGGCTGCCCGCCTGAAGAGGATGAGTACGCGACCCAGTGCGCATTCAGAAAGCCGCGCAGCACACCGGCCTTGATCGCACAGTTCACGTTCTGCGGCACGGGCGCGCTCGCGGCGCGGCAGCACGAGTCCAACGTCCGCCCTGAACGGCGCCAGCAAGCGGGCGAAGCGCCGCTCGCGAGCGCCCGCTTTGGAGCGCGTTGTCAGGTCTCAACTTGCGCTCCATGATCGGCGACAAAGTGCGCGTGAAGCTCAAACTCCATCGGATCATTAAAGTTCTGGCTGAAATCTAGCCGACACCCCATGCCGGGATGAATTCGCCGCACCCCTCCGCGAAAAGACTCGGGAACGTCCACGGTGTATCCGGGAAGCGGAAAATAAACCGTCCTCAACAGCAACCGCCCTACAACCAGAACAATGTTGTAGAGGTTTCGATGTACTTCTGCGACGCGGCCCAGATCCTCCACATTCAGGACACCCATCAGCGTTTGGCTTTGAAGTCCAGATAGTGTCGAGTGGTTCGAACACAGCCCCATGTCTACAAACACACCGGGCGGGATGCTCTGTTTCTCGTAGAGGTGCCGGTAGTGCCTTGGGGGGACGATATTGCGGTAGTTCGTTCCGGCATTACGAACGATCGCAGTCTTGAACGTCCACTTCGCCAACGTTGCAGCGCTCTCAAAGGACAGGACCTCAGCGGATGAAGCAGGCGAGATCAGATCGACGAGAACAGGTTTGGCAAGCGTTTCAAGTTCGCTCATCCACCCGTTGTTGCACTTGGCGCATACGCTTCCATAGACCATTGAAGCAGCGCTTTGCACACGTCTGGAAACAGCGCCTCCGCCAACGCTCAAGTGCGTGTTCGCCATGGTGCTCTTATCGAGACCCATATGCTGAAGGAGCCAATCTGGCCAAAGGTGTTCCTTGGCCCGCGGTCCTCTCTGGCCGCAAAAAGTGCAGACAACCTTGCTAGACATTCCGCGACGCTATGTCTTTAGGCCCAACGAAGTCCCACCGGGGACCGCCGCCACCGAACAACCTCGCCCGGTAGCGACCAACTCGATCCTCTTCTGGCTTGGAATCAAGCGCCGTACCATGGTTTCGGCTCACAGCTCCGGGCACCTCCAGATCGCGACAAATCTTCTCCTGATTAGCGATGAACCTCAGCAGGCTCACGCTGTGAGCCTATGAGGCTGGAAGATGGGCGCACCACCACTGGAGGTGCGCCATGCCGATGAACCGAGTGCAGTTTCAAGCAGGACTGTCGATGCCGGAGTTTCTGGCGCGCTACGGAAGCGAAAGTCAGTGTCAGGCGGCGCTGCAGGCGGCGCGCTGGCCGCAGGGCTTCGTCTGCCCGGCCTGTGGGGCCACCGCGGCCCGCACGAGCTTCCTGCGCGGTCGGCTGCGGCTGTGGCAGTGCGCCGCGTGCGCCCACCAGTGCAGCCTGCTCAGCGGCACGATCTTCGAGTCGACCAAGCTGCCGCTGACGCGCTGGTTCCTGGCCCTGCAGTTGCTCACCCAGTCCAAGAACAACGTCTCGGCGCTCGAGCTCAAGCGCCAGCTCGGGGTGTGTTACCGCAGCGCCTGGCTGATCAAGCACAAGATCATGGAGGCCATGCGGCTGCGGGAGGAGCCGCGGGAGCTGGACGGGCGCATCGAGATCGACGACGCCTACCTGGGCGGGGAGCGCAGCGGCGGCAAAACCGGCCGGGGCTCGGAAAACAAGGTGCCGATCGTCGCCGCGGTGCAGACCACCGACGACGGCCGGCCGGTGGTGGCGTGCTTGCGCCAGCAGCCGCATACCGAGGAGGAAGTGGCGGTGTTCGCCGCCCAGCACATCGCGCCGCAGGCCACCGTGGTCTCCGACGGGCTGTGGTGCTTTCGGGCCACGGCCCTCGTGGGCGCCGAGCATGAGCGCATCGTCACCGGCGGCGGCAAGGCCAGTGTCAAGCTGCCGCAGTTCAAGGCGGTGAACACGCTGCTGGGCAACCTCAAGACCGCGATCACCGGGACGTACCATGCGTTTGCCTTCGCCAAGTATGCGCACCGCTACCTCGCCGAGTTCCAGTACCGCTTCAACCGCCGCTACGACCTGCGCACCATCCTCGATCGCCTGCTGGTCGCGCTCGCCGCCGCTCCGGCCGCGCCGGAGCGCCGCCTGCGGCTTGCTGAGGTTCATCGCTAATCAGGAATCTTCTTGGCAAGAGAGCTGTTGATCTCGCATCGGACGCCGATCAGTACCTGGGCTGAGGGCGGCGGGTCAGGACTCGGCCGCCGCGGCGTCCGCGCGCGGCCGCACCGGCGGCGGCATTCGCGCGGCGGCGCGTTCGAGCATGGCGCGGATCGCCAGCGGATCGACCTCGCGCAGCACGCGTGCGGCGAGCTGGGCGGCGCTGCGCTGCGAGGTCTCGAGCACGCGCTGCTTGACCGCCGGGATCTGCGACGGGTGCATCGAAAACTGGCGCAGGCCGAGGCCGAGCAGCAGCTCGGTGACCTCGGTCTCGCCCGCCATCTCGCCGCACACGGCGACCGGCAGGCGCGCGCGCACGCCGCTGCGGATCGTGCGCGCGATCAGGTGCAGCACCGCCGGGTGCAGGTGGTCGTACAGGTGCGAGACGCTGGAATCGGCGCGGTCGATCGCCAGCGTGTACTGGATCAGGTCGTTGGTGCCGATCGACAGGAACTTCAGCCGCCCGACGAAGGCCGGCAGCGACAGCGCCGCGCCCGGCACCTCGATCATGCCGCCGACCGGCACGCGAGCGTCGAACTTGTGCTTGCGCTCCTTGAGCTGCTCGCGCGCGCGCGCGACGAAGGCGAGCGCCGATTCGATCTCGTGCACGTGCGCCAGCATCGGCACCAGGATGCGCACGGTGCCGACGGCGGAGGCGCGCAGGATCGCGCGCAACTGCGTCAGGAACAGCTCCGGATAGGCGAGGCAGTAGCGGATCGCGCGCAGTCCGAGCGCCGGATTGGATTCGACCGTCGGGCTGCCGGCGCCGATGCCGAGAGACTCGCGCGCCGCTTCGTTGAGCACCTTGTCGGCACCGACGTCTAGCGTACGGATCACCACCGGCTTGCCCTTCATCGCCCGCGCCACCTTGGCGTAGGCCTCGACCTGCTCTTCCTCGTCGGGCAGGCGGTCGCGGTTCAAGAACAGGAACTCGGTCCGGTACAGGCCGATGCCGTCGGCGCCCGCATCGAGCGCCTCGCGCGCGTCCTCGGGTGCTTCGATGTTGGCCAGCAGGTCGATGGCGATGCCTTCGCGCGTGCGCGCGCTGCGGCCGCGCAGCTTGCGCAGTTCGGCGCGCTCCTCGGCGGCGGCCTTCAGGCGCTGGCGGCTGGCGGCCAGCTCGTCGGCGCCGGGGTCGACGACGAGCCGCCCCTCGCCGGCGTCGACGATCACCAGCTCGCCCTCGCCGATCTGGCTGCGCGCCTCGGCCACGCCGAGCACGCCGGGCACGCCGAGGCTGCGCGCCAGGATCGCGGTGTGCGAGGTGGCGCCGCCCATTTCGGTGACGAAGCCGGCGAGATCGAGGTCGACCCGGCCGCGCAGGTGCAGGATGTCGGCCGGCGCCAGCTCGCGCGCGATCAGCACCAGCCGTTCGCCGTCGGCGGCGCGCCGCAGCGGCGGTGCGGCGCCGCCGCCGGCGAGCGCCTTGAGCACGCGCTCGACCACCTGGCGCACGTCTTCGCCGCGGGCGCGGAAGTAGGCGTCGTCGATCGCCTCGAACTGCGCGCACAACTGCTCGAGCTGGATCGTCAGCGCCCAGTCGGCGTTGATCAGCCGCTGCCGCACCAGGTCGCGCGGCGCATCGCTGAGCATCGGGTCGTCGAGGATCAAGCGGTGCAGGTCGAGGAAGGCGCGCACCTCGGCCGGCGCGTCGGCGGCGACCGTGGCGCCGAGCGCGTCGAACTCGGCGCGCACCTGCGAGAAGGCGTTGTTCAGGCGCGCCACCTCGTGCACGACGTCCTTGCGCTCGATCGCGTACTGGCGCACGTCGAGTTCGCTCGGCGCCAGCCGGTGCGCGCGGCCGATGGCGATACCGCGGCCGACGCCGATCCCGGTCAGGGTTTTCGTCACCATGGCCGCAGTCTACGCAGCGCGGCCGGAGTAAGGGCTAGTCCTCGCCGAAGCCGGAGTCGATCAGGGCGCCGACGGCGTCGAGCGCGGCCTGCTCGTCCGGCCCGTCGGCATCGACCGTGACCACCGTGCCCTGGCCGGCGGCGAGCATCATCACGCCCATGATCGACTTGGCATTGACGCGGCGGTCGTCGCGGCTGATCCAGACCTCGGCGGCGAAGCGCGAGGCCACCTGGGTCAGTTGCGCCGACGGCCGCGCGTGCAGCCCGAGCCGGTTGGTGATCGTGAACTCGCGCCGGATCAAGAGCCGCTTCCGCCGCGCGCCGGCGCATCGGCGGCCAACGGCCGCACGCCCTCGGTGCCGCCGGAGATCGCCTTGGCCACTGCCTGCTCGAGGCTGACCTGCCGGTAGCACAGCGCGCGCAGCAGCATCGGCAGATTGACGCCGGCGACCACCGCCACCCGCCCCGCCTGCGCCAGGCGGGCGGCGACGTTCGACGGCGTGGCGCCAAGGACATCGGTGAGCACCAGCACGCCGGCGCCGCTGTCGGCCGCCGCCACCAGCCGGCGCGCGTGCGCCAGCGCCGCCTCGGGATCCTCGTCCGGCCGCAGGTCGTAGACCTGCACGCCGGCGCGAGCGACCTCGGGCGCGCAGGTGTACACGTGGGCGGCGCTCGCCGCCAGCGCCGAGGCGAGCGGCGCGTGCGCGATCAGCACCACGCCGATCACCACGCACCTCGGCGGCGGCAGCGCTCAGGCGTCGCGTCGCGCGCGCGGTCAGTCGCGGGCAAGCGCCTTCTCCAGGGCATCGACGAACAGCGCCGCGACATTGCAGCCGGTCTGCTCGCTGATCTCGACCAGGCAGGTCGGGCTGGTGACGTTGACTTCGGTCAGATGGCGGCCGATCACGTCCAGACCGACCAGCAGCAGCCCGCGCGCCGCCAGCACCGGACCGAGGCGCGCGGCGATCGCGCGGTCGGACTCGGCCAGCGGCCGCGCCACGCCGGTGCCGCCGGCGGCCAGGTTGCCGCGCGTCTCGCCCGGACGCGGAATGCGCGCCAGCACGTAGGGCACCGGCTCGCCGGCGATCAGCAGCACGCGCTTGTCGCCGTCGCGGATCTCGGGGATGAAGCGCTGCGCCATCACCGTGCGCGCGCCCAGGTGCGTGACCGTCTCCAGGATCACGCCGACGTTGGGATCGTCGCGCCGCAGGCGGAACACGCCGGCGCCGCCCATCGCGTCGAGCGGCTTGACGACGATGTCGGCGAACTCCTGGTGGAAGGCGCGCAGCGCCGCCGGGTCGCTGCTCACCAGGGTCGGGACGATGAACTCGGCGAACTCGGTGATCGCCAGTTTTTCGTTGTGGTCGCGCAGCGCGCGCGGCGCATTGAACACGCGCGCTCCCTGGCGTTCGGCCGCCTCCAGCAGGTGGGTCGCGACCAGGTACTCGGCGTCGAACGGCGGGTCCTTGCGCATCAGCACGGCGTCGAACTGGTCGAGGCCGTGGTCGCCCTCCTCGCGCAGCGCGTACCAGGGCTTGGCCTGCGGCAGCGGTTCGAGCAACTGGCAGCGCGCGGTGACCTTGCCGTCGCGCCAGCGCAGGCTCGACTGCTGGCAGGTCCAGACGTCGTGGCCGCGGCGCGCCGACTCGCGCATCATCGCCACGCTCGAATCCTTGTAGGCCTTGAGCGCGTCGAGCGGATCGACGACGAACAGCAGCGACAGGCCCTGCGCCATGCGAGGCCGCCTTAGCCGGCGACGGCGGCCGGCAGCGGTGCGACGGCGGCTCGCGGCAGCAGATGCGCGGTGCGCTCGAGCTCGAGCGCCGCCGCCGCCAGCGCCAGGCGCGCGACCACGCCGTAGCCGTAGAAGCGGTTCGGCGCCGCATCGGCCGGCGCGCGGCAGTCGGGCAGGTTGCAGGCGCGGGCGAAGGCAAGCGGCACGAAGTGCATGCCGGGCGCGTTCAGGTTCTCGTCGACGCCGCGCTCGCGGTTGACGCGATAGAAACCGCCGACGACGTGGCGGTCGACCAGGTAGACGACCGGCTCGGCGGTCGCCTCCTCGACCGTCTCGCGCGTCGGCACGCCCTCCTGGATGATGACGTCGTTGACCGGCAGGCCCTCCTTGACCACCGCCATCTTGTTGCGCTGGCGGCGGTTGAGGTCGCGCACCTCGGAGGCGTCGCGCACGGTCATGATGCCCATGCCGTAGGTGCCGGCGTCGGCCTTGACGATCACGAACGGCGCATCGCCGATTCCGTACTCGCGGTACTTGGCGCGCACCCGCGTCAGCACCAGGTCGACGCTGTCGCTCAGGCACTGCTCGCCCTCGCGCGCCTGGAAGTCGACCGACGAGCAGCGCGCGAAGTAGGGGTTGACCATCCACGGGTCGATCGACAGCAGGCGCGCGAAGTCCTCGGCCACCTCGTCGTAGGCGGCGAAGTGGTGCGACTTGCGGCGCACGGTCCAGCCGGCGTGCAGCGGCGGCACCAGCACCTGATCGTGCAGATCGCGCAGGATCGCCGGCGTGCCGGCCGACAGATCGTTGTTGAGCAGGATCGCGCACGGGTCGAAGTCGTCGTCGAGACCGACGCGGTGGCGCCGGCGCACCAGCGGCTCCAGACGCAGCGATTCGCCGCCCGCGAGCTCGATCGTCTGCGGCGCGCGCACTTCCTCGGACAGCGAGCCGATGCGCACCTCGAGCCCGGCCATCGTCAGGATGCGCGCCAGGCGCGCGACGTTGGCGAGATAAAACTGGTTGCGCGTGTGCCGCTCCGGCAGCAGCAGCAGGTTGCGCGCCTGCGGGCACAGGCGCTCGACCGCCGCCTGCACCGCCTGCACCGCGCACGGCAGCATGTCTTCCGAGAGGTTGTTGAAGCCGCCGGGAAACAGGTTCATGTCCACCGGCGCCAGCTTGAAGCCGGCGTTGCGCAGATCGACCGAGCCGTAGAAGGGCGGCGCGTGCTCCTGCCAGAACAGGCGAAACCAGCGCTCGATCGCCGGCATCGAGTCCAGGATGCGCCGCTCCAGTTCGAGCAGCGGACCGCGTTGCGCGGTCACCAGATGGGGGACGGTGGGCTGCATGGCGGTCCGTTTCGCCCCGGCGGTGACGCTGCCGCGCCCGCCGCCGCAGATTCCCTTGGGGCCGCGATTGTAGCCAGCGCCCGATGACCGTCCGGCGAAAAAATTGGCGGCTGCCCGAGGGTCCGAGCCGCCGCCCAATCGCCTGCAAGCGTTCGCGCCGCGATGCGGGCGAACCGGCGAACATGGAGACACCACCTGCCCGGCACGCGCTGCGCGTGCCGTCCGAGACCGGCCGGCGCCGGCGCCCGACGCCGAAGCGCCGGCGCCCGCCGCCGATCTCAGTACTTGTACGCGCTTTCGCCGTGCGAAGCCGTATCCAGCCCCTCGCGCTCCTCTTCCTCGGACACGCGCAGGCCGACGATCGCCTTGACGATCATCAGCGCCGCAAAGGTCACCACCGCCGACAGCACGATCGCCACCAGCACGCCCTGGAACTGGATCCAGACCTGGGCGCCGACGCCGGGGAAATCGGCCGGGTCGCCGCAGACGTTGGTGATGTAGTTGCAGATGCCCATGCCGCCGAGCGAGGGCGAGGCGAACACGCCGGTGGCCAGGGCGCCCCAGATGCCGCCGACCCCGTGCACGCCGAAGACGTCGAGCGCGTCGTCGGCGCCGAGCATCTTCTTCAGGCCGCTCACGCCCCAGAAGCACAGCACGCCCGACACCAGGCCGATGACGAGCGCGCCGGACACACCGACGAAGCCGCACGCCGGCGTGATCGCCACCAGGCCGGCGACCGCGCCCGAGGCCGCACCCAGCATCGACGGCTTGCCCTTGATCATCCACTCGGCGAAGGTCCACGACAGCACCGCGGCGGCGGTGGCCAGCGCGGTGTTGACGAAGGCAAGCGCGGCCACGCCGCTGGCCTCGAGGTTGGAGCCGGCGTTGAAGCCGAACCAGCCGACCCACAGCAGCGCCGCGCCGACCATGGTCAGGGTCAGGCTGTGCGGCGCCATCGACTCGCGCCCGTAGCCGATCCGTTTCCCGAGCACGTAGGCGGCCACCAAGCCGGCGACACCGGCGTTGATGTGCACGACGGTGCCGCCGGCGAAGTCGAGCGCGCCCTTGGCCCAGAGCCAGCCGGCGCCGGCCACCACCGCCGCCAGCGTGGCTTCGTCCTTGATCGCGTCCGGGCCGTCCCAGTACCAGACCATGTGCGCCATCGGCAGGTAGCTGAAGGTGAACCACAGGACCATGAACAGGAGCACGGCCGAGAACTTCATCCGCTCGGCGTAGGCGCCGACGATCAGGGCGCAGGTGATCGCGGCGAAGGTCCCCTGGAAGGCGACGAAAATCAGCTCCGGGATGTAGACGCCCTTGCTGAAGGTAGCCGCCGCCGACTCGGGCGTGACCCCGGACAGGAACATCTTCGACAGTCCGCCGATGAACGGCGTGCCGCCGGTGAACGCGAGCGAGTAGCCGTAGATCACCCACAACACGCTCACCAGCGCGAACACGACGAACACCTGCATCAGCACCGACAGCATGTTCTTCGAGCGCACCAGGCCGCCGTAAAACAGCGCCAGCCCGGGCAGCGTCATCAGGATCACCAGGGTCGTGGCCGTGTACATGAACGCGGTGTCGCCCTTGTCGATCGCCGGCGGCTTGGCCGCCGCTTCGGCCGCTTCGGCCTTGACCTCAGCCTTGACCTCGGCCACGGCCGGCGCCACCACGGCGGCGTCCTCCTTCTTCACTTCGACCGCAGGTGCGGCCTGCGCCAGCGCCAACTCGGGCGCGGCGCCGCCGAGCAGCAGCACGGCGGCGGTCAGGGTCGAGGCGATCAAGCGTTTCATTTCGCGCGTCCTCGCAGCAGTCACAGTGCGTCCTTTCCGGTCTCGCCGGTGCGGATGCGCAGCACCTGCTCCAGGCTGTAGACAAAGATTTTTCCGTCGCCGATCTTGCCGGTGCGGGCGGCGTTCTCGATCGCCTCGGTCGCGGCCTCGACGATCTCGTCGGGCACTGCGGCCTCGACCTTGACCTTGGGCAGGAAGTCGACCACGTACTCGGCGCCGCGATACAGCTCCGTGTGGCCCTTCTGCCGTCCGAAGCCCTTGACCTCGGTGACCGTGAGTCCCTGCACGCCGACGGCGGACAGCGCCTCGCGCACCTCGTCAAGCTTGAACGGCTTGATGATGGCGGTGATAAGTTTCATGGACATCCTCGGTGGGCGGCGCCACAGGGCGCGGCGCCGGTCGTTGCGGGTCGATCAGAAAGTCCTGGAAGCGCTCAGCACGACCCGGGTCTTGCCGGCGTCCTCGATGAAGCCCGATTCGGCGGTGCGGAAGAAGCCCTTTTCCGTGGTACCGATCGCTGCCGCGGCGAGCGACCAACCGGCCAGCTCGCGCGTGACACCCACCTTCCAGTCGCCGATCGTGTCCTCGTTGGCGAACACCAGCCCCTGGGCGAAGGCGGTGGTCGCGTTCTTGATGTACTGGTGGCCGTAGTGCGCGTTCAGCGTCCAGCCGCCGCCGAGCGGGACGTTGGCGGTCAGATCGAGATAGGTCGAGCCCTCGGTGTCGAACTCGGGGCTGCCCAGGGTCGGGCCCTTGCCGAGCGAGAAGTACCGGGTCGTGCCGTAGAAGACCTTCGCCGACAGCGGCCCGTAGGAGGCGCCCGCATACAGCTCGCCGTTGCTGATCCGGGTTGTGCCCTGGGCACCGCTGTTCGGGTAGTAGTAGTACAGATAGCCGAGATCGAGGCCGACCTCGCCGAGCGCGAAGCGGTAGCCGCCGTAGAAATCCATCTCGAGCGAGGCGCCGTTGTACAGCCCCTGCTCGACGTTGGAGTTCCAGTTGCCCAGGTACCAGCCGCTCTTGTGTCCGAGGTCGAAGCCGCCCTGGAAGGCCGGCTTGTAGCCGGTCTGGGTGAAGCCGCGGAATCGGTAGTCGCTGAACAGGCCGGCATTGCCGGTGAAGCTGAAGTCGGAGCCGGCGCTGGCCAGTGTCGGCAGGCACAGAAGGGCGGCAGCGCAGGCGGGAAGGAAGGTCTTCATGGGGCTCCTCTCGAACGGGTGAGACGCGACCGTCGGTTCAGCGGTGCATCGACCTTCGGGATCCGCAACCTCCGTGCCATGAGCTCAAGGCGCCCCTTGCGGTCGACGTTCGGCTCGCAGCCCGCACCGGCGCCCGGTCGTGGTGCAGGCGAAGGCCAACTTGGTGCATCGTGCGCACTGCCGGCGCAGCCCCGCCGTTGGTCGCCGCGACTTGGCCGCGCCTGCGCCCGATAGACTGCGCCGCGTACCGCCGCGTGCGGCCGAGCAGCGAACCGGAGCCCCGCCCATGGACAGGACGACGCAAGATCGATTCGCCTTTCTCGACGAGTTGCAGAGCCGAGTGCTGGCGCTGCTGCAGCAGACGCCGGCGGCCGACCTGCAGAAGAACCTCAAGGCGCTGCTGGCGCAGCAGTTCGCGCGCATGGATCTGGTGACGCGCGAGGAGTTCGACACGCAGACGCAGGTGCTGGCGCGCACGCGCGAGAAGCTCGGCGAGCTCGAGCGCCGGCTGGCGCAGCTCGAGTCCGGCGAGACGGCGGCCGACAGCGCCACGCGGCAGCCGTAAAGACGGGCTTGTCAAATTCAGTGTCGGATCGCCGATGCTGTGCCATCGCGACGGCGTTGGTGCTCAGGCTTCGGGCCACACGCAACTGTGTGTCAAATCAGCTTGCGCCAAAGCCGACACTGGAGAAGTCGCAATTCGACTCTTAGCGGAAGTTCAGATGCCCCAGTTGCCGAGCTTCCCGCATTTCACAACTTCGTTGTGACGCCGCCTGCCGTGGTTGCGGAGCGAATCACCCTACCCATTCGACCGCACCTGCCGTCCGCACTCAAGACCGAAGTCGAAGGCGGCGTTCGGTCCTAGAAGGGGGCGCGACCACTCATATCAGCGCGCGGCCACTCGAGAAGATCAGGTAACGGCGTAGCCAACCGGTGGGTACATTGTTTCGCGCGCCGCATCCACCAGCCGCGATCAATAGACAAACAGCGCACGGCCCGCGTTAGCCGCGTCAATCAAGAGCACGCTTCCGTCGGCGCTCAAGCGCACGTCGTAGCCGAACAGCTGACTCGCCTGGGTGTTCGGTGACTTCACTGTAGACCGCTCGACCCAGCCGCCCGCCCGCCGCTCGAAGAGGTACACGGCGCCGCTTTCGGTTGCAGCCTCATTGTTCAACGTGCCGTTCACGCCGAAGGCAAGACTGTCTTCCATTGGCGAGGCCACGGCCAGAAGGTTGCCGTCCGCTGCCAGGCTCACGGCGTGTCCGAATGTGTCGCCGCCTCCCGCGTTCGACGACTTCAGAAATGCCTCCTGACTCCAGGTTGTTCCCTGCCTCTGGAAAACGTAGACGGCGCCACTGTTGAGGGCCGTCGTACTCTCCCTGTTGGCGCCGACGGCAAGCGTGCTTCCGTTCGCACTGAGAGTGACGAAGCCGAAGTGCGCCGCTCCAGCGACGTTTGACGCCTTGAGGTACGCCTGTTGGCTCCAGTTGCCGCCTTGGCGCGTGAACACATACACAGCGCCGCTATTAGAAGCTACCGCGTCTTCCGCCGGAGCGCCCACGGCGACTGTCTCACCTTCGCCGCTCATGCTGAGCGATCTGCCGAACAAGCTTGAAGCTTGAGTGTTGGAGGCCTTGAGGTAGACCTGCTGGCTCCATACGCCGCCTGCGCCGCGCACGAACACATAAGCGGCGCCGCTTCCTGGGGCGGAGTTGTCTCCTTGGGCGCCGTTGACCCCTGTCGCTCCACTGTCCTCCCCGGGAGCGCCAACCAAGAGGGTGCGGCCGTCGTTGCTCAAGGCAAGCGAGTTCCCGAAGCTGTCCGCGCTCTCGGTCGCTGCGCCCACAAGCAGGCTCTCTTGCGTCCAGAAGCCAGCGTCGCGAACGAAGACATACACCGTACCGCCATCGGCGCGATCACTTGCGCCCACTGCCAACGTGTTGCCATCGGCACTGAGTGCGACAGCGCTGCCAAAGGAATCACCAGCAACCGTGTCCGTGCCCGTCAGAACCGCCTGCTCGACCCAACCCGACGGACCGCGGACAAAGATGCGAACCGAGTCCGATCCAGTGGGCGCCGCAATCGTGCTGCCGTCCGGACTCAGCGCGTTCGCGTACATCGGGGACGCGGACACTGCGGCGCTGTTCCCGAACTGAACAGGTCGGATCGGAGCGGGCAGGGACACCGTCGCAGCCAGCATTTGGCTGAACACGCCCACATCGGACGACCCCGTGCACCCGCCCGCGTTGCACGCGGCGACGCGATAGCGCGTGTCGCGCCAGTCCATCAGGTGCACGGCCACTTCGCGCGTCAGACTGGTCGCGTTGGCGGCGAGCGCAGGACCGTCGTCGGTCCAGGCGCCGGTGCCCACGCGCCGCTGCAGCCGATAGGCGTCCATTGCGGCCGACGCAGTCCAGCTGAACTGCAGCCGCTTCTGGCTCGCTGTGACTGCAAGCGCGGTGGGCGCTGGCGGCGGGCAGTTGACCTGCACATTGGTAACCGGCCCGCCCACCGTGCCGCTGCCGTTGACCACCGTGCACTCCTGCACGACGCCGCCGGCGGGTTGCTGCGCCACCGTGACCGTATAGGCCGTGCCAAGCCCAAGCGTCTCCGCGAACGAGAACGCGCCGGCGGCACCAATGGGCAGCACCGCGCCGCCATTGAGGCTCAACTGCAACCCCGTGCCCGCGAGGCCTGCCACCACGCCGCTGATGCTGGCTGTGGCGAGCACGCAGTCGACTCGCACGTTGGTGATGTTGCCGCCGTCGGCCACGCCGCTGCCGTTGCTGACCGCGCAGATCTGCGCCGGCCCCGCGGGCTGCTGTGCCACCGTGATGTTGTAACTGGAGCCCTGCGCCAGCGTGGGGAAGACGAAGTTGCCGTTGGCACCCACGGGCAGCGGCGCGCCGCCATTGAGGCTGAGCTGCAGGCCGCTGCCCGACAGCCCCGCAACGGTGCCACCGATGGCCACCTGCGTCACGCAGTTCACCTGCACGTTGCTGACGGCGCCGTTGACCGTGCCGCTGCCATTACTGACCGTGCACAGTTGCGTGGGCGATGACGGCTGCAGCGCGACGGTGATTGCGTAGCTGCTGCCGGTGCCAAGCGCGGCCGGGAAGCTGAAGGCGCCGTTGGCGTTCAAGGCAAGCGGCGTGGTGCCATTGAGACTCAGCACCAGCCAGCCGCCTGCCAGCCCGCTGACCGAGCCGCCGAGCGTGAAGGTCCCTGGCGTGCCGGGGGCCGGGTCCGGAGCGGGGTCGTCGGAACCGCCGCCGCAGGAGGCCAGAGCCACGACGGCCAGCGCCGAGATGGCGTACTTGGTCCAATGCTTGGTGCTTGCGATCATCGCCCTCTCCACTGTTCTATGCGTCGGTTTCGCCGCTGCTGCGACGCCGGCGCACGCTACGGCCGCGCCCCAAGGCGACACAATTGGTCGGAGGTCCTAAGACCTCTGGGGTGACTACCGCCGAGGCAAGCCACCGAGTACGCTGCGCTGCGCGCAACGGATGCGCTGACCGACCGCCTGGTGAGTTAGCGATGCGATTCCTGGTTGTGGACGATCACCCCTTGCTGCGTGAGGGCGTGGCGGCGGCCCTGCGACAGTTCGACCCCGGCGCCGAGGTGCTGCAAGCGCCCAACGGTGCGCAGGCGCTCGCGCTGGTCGAGCAGCAGGCCACGCCGCTCAATCTCGTGCTGGTGGACCTGCGCATGGATGAGCTTGACGGCTTGCAGACCGTGCAGCAGCTGGGCGAACGGCACCCCGGGCTGCCGGCGATCGTGTTGTCGTCGTCGGAAGATCCGGCCGATGTGCGGCAGGCGCTGCGCGCAGGCGCGCGAGGGTACTGCCCGAAGTCGGCTGGTTTCAGCACGCTGCTGGCCGCCCTGCGGCTGGTGCTCGATGGGGAGATCTATGTGCCGCCGCTGATGGCGGCGGTGGCGCTGCCGCCCGAGCCGACCGACGCGCCGTGCGATCTGTTGCTGACCGAGCGACAGCTGACGGTGCTGCGCCTGCTTTGCACTGGTCAGCCCAACAAGGCGATCAGCCGCGAACTGGGCCTGTCGGAGAAGACAACCAAGGCACACGTCACCGCCATTTTCAGGGCGCTGGGCGTGGTCAACCGCACCCAGGCCGTGATCGCCGCCTCCAGCCGCGGGCTGCTCAGCGACGAACGCAGCTCGGCCTAGGGCGTAATTCGGAGCGCGCGCCACATGGCCTCGCGCAGCCGCTGCGGGGTTAGGGGCTTGTGAGTCACGATGGCATTGGCGTTCTGCGCTTCACGCAGGCGCTCGGGTGCCGTGTCGCCAGTGACCACGATGGCGGGCAGTGACTCGTTGTATTCCGAGCGCAGTCTCGCCACCACGTCCAGTCCGTTGGCGCCACTGCGAAGGCGAAAATCGCAGAGGATGAGCGCCGGGACCGTGGGCTCCGCGGCGAGCTGAGGCAGCAAGTCGTCCAGGCCTTCGGCAAGGACGGTGCGGCAGCCCCAACTGCCGAGCAGCGCCCGCATGCCCTCGCGCACGGCGGCATCGTCATCGATGACAAGGACCAGCGCGCCTGCTGGAAGCGGCTGCGATTCGCGCGCTTGCGGTGCGAGCGGGCCGGTCGGCTCTTGAAGCGCGGTCGCCAGCGGCAACGAAACGCTGAAGACAGATCCCCTGCCCACGCTTGATCGAACCGTGACCTCGATGCCGAGGAGCGCGCTGATGCGCCGAACGAGGGCCAGCCCCAGTCCCAGACCCTGCGACCGGTCGCGCTCTTCATTGCGCAACTGCACGAATTCTTCGAAGATCTCTTCAATCGAGTCTGGCGCGATCCCCACACCCGTATCGCAGATCTGTAGCAGCAACCGATCAGCGCGGGCTCGCAGTGCCACAAGCACGCCGCCCCGCTCCGTGTAGGTCACGGCGTTGCGCACAAGGTTGCGCAGCAACCGCTCCAGCAGCACAGCGTCGCTTCGCACGACGGCGTTCCGCGCGCGGGCCGACACGGCGGTCCGGAGGGTCAGTCCATTGGCTTCAGCAAGCAAGCGCTCTTCATGGGTCACCCGATCGAGCAAGGCGGCCAGAGCCACAGGCGCGATCCGCGGGGTCACTGTGCCGCTGTCCAGCCGGGAGATGTCGAGCAGTGCGTTGAAGAGGGCCGACAGGCTGTCCACTGTGGCCTCGGCATGGTCGACCAGACGCCGCGCCTCGGCGCTGACCGGCTGCGTTGCGAGCGCGCCAAGGAACAGCGACAGTGCGTGCACGGGTTGGCGCAGGTCGTGACTGGCCGCCGCGAGAAACCGGCTTTTTGAGACACTGGCCTGCTCAGCGAGGTCCTTTTGCCGCTGCAGGTCAGCGGCGAGCTGAGCAAGCTGCTGCTTCTGCTCGAACGAGCGCACCAGCGTTCGGTTCATGCCCGCGGCAAAGCGCGCGCTAGTCAGCCCGTAGGCCAGGGTCGTGAACACAAGCACCCAGTTGAGCGCGCCGCCGGCAACCGCGCACGTGATCATGACCGCCACGACGCAGGGCAGTAGAAACAGGAGATAGGCGCGCAGCAGGGGCATCAGCGAGTGCAGCGCGCTCATGGTCATGAAGCCGACAATGAACACGAGCAGAACCTGTAGGTCGCCGCGCGTGTCCGCCCAGAAGAGCGGCACACTGATCGCCCACAGCACACCGCTGATCAGTGCGCCGACCTCCGCGGCCTGTGCGCGACGACCGGCATTGCGGGGCGTGGCTGGCCGCCGTAGCGAAATCCAGTACGCATAGCCATTGATTGCAGCCTGCAGCCAGTGCGCGCCTACCCATGCGAGCAATGTCGCCGCGGAGGTTGCGTGCCACAGCGCAGTCGCAAGCAGCGCGGGGATTAGGACAGTGCCAGCGACCATCCCCGGCAAGCTGCGCTCGACGGCCTGGACCTGCTCGGCGAGGATCTCCTTGCCGCCAGGCAAAGCCGAGGCGCCAGCGGCTATTGGCGCTGACTCCGTCTTCGACACGAGTTTGGACGCAAATCGCATGCGCTCTGCACAGGTCAGGCAGGCGCGCATGATGCCCGAGGCGCAGCGCGCAGGCGCTCGACTGACTATGAACCGGAGCGACTAGGGAGCCGGTAAGGGCCAAGATCTGCGAAGCGAAGCGACGCGACTTCCGCTCGTGGCCCTTCTAAGCCGCGACCATCAGGCTTCAAAGCTGGCATTCCACACAACGCCGGCGCAGGAGTGTCCGATCGGCACGGATGGCGGCGCTGTACTAACCCCAATCCCACACTGAAATCGAGCTACCCAAAAAACCAGCGCCGCATCGGCGGCGCTGGTTCAGGTCTCGCGAGCGCGCCGGCGGCGCGCCCGGACAGAAGGTCAGAAGGTCTTGCCGATCGACAGCACGATCGTGCCCTTGGCCACCGCCTTGGGCGTGCCGTCGCTGGCGTTGAGCACCGTGAAGTGGCGCTCCTCGGCGTTGGTGCCGACGTAGGCCAGCCCCCAGATGATGCCGGCGGCCTCGGTGGTGACGCCGACCTTGAAGTCGGCATAAGACAGATCGTCGAAGTTATTGACCGACTGGTAGCCGACATGCGCGACCAGGTTGGTCGCGCGCGCCACCGGCTGCACGTAGGCGAGGTTGGCGTAGTACGAGCCGCTCGAGTCGATCAGGCCGAAGTGATCGCTCAGGCCGTAGTTGAGCTTGGCCGTGAGGTTGCCGAACGAGGCACCGACGTACAGCTCGGTGGTGTCGAAGCGGCGCAGCGTGATCGGATCCTTGGCGCCCGGGTACAGGTAGTAGATGACGCCGACGTCGAGCACGGTGCGACGCGTGACCTCGAAGCGGTAGCCGGCGTAGAAGTCCAGCTCGAGCGACGAGCCGCCGGCGAAGGTACCGGCGGTGGTCGCCTGCGGCGGCCTCGTTCCCGGCGGCGAACCTGGCGGCACGCGCCGGTCGCGATCGTTGGCGCCGACGCTCGAGGCCCAGGTGCCGACGTAGAAGCCGGCGCGGTGACCGAGGTCGAAGCCGCCCTGCACCGCCGGCAGGTTGTAGGTCTGCGAGACGCCGCGGAAGCGATAGTCGCTGACCAGGCTGAGATTGCCTGAGGCCGACCAGTCGGACTTCTGGGCCAGCGCCGGCAGCGGCGCAGTGGCCGCAACGGCGCACAGCGCCAGCCAGGCGGCGGGAATCGTTCGTTTCACCAGGACACCTCCATCGACGCGGTTGGGGACAAGCCGGCCGGCTGCTCGCCTGCCGGCTCATGGGTTTGACGCGCGGGCAGTGTAGACGTGGCCTGCGCGCGCTCGCACCATCCGGGCGCATTAGCGGCGCACGCGGGCCGATCAGGCGAGCGCGACCGAACCGCCGCTGCGCTTGCGCGCCAAGGCGATGATCTTGGCGGCAACGCTGAAGTCGAGCTGATCGAACTCGGCCGCCAGCGAGTCGCGGTCCATCACGCGCACGCCGCGGCTGCGCGTTGCCGCGCCCTCGTCGGCGCCGCCCTCGGCGACGATCAGCACGCGCAGCAGGCCGATCGAGCGCGCCTGTGCGCGCAGTTGCTGCACGCGCTCGGCGGTCAGGCGCGAGCTCTCGACCACGAAGGCATAGGCGCGGGCCGGATCGTGGCGATGTCGCAGCACCTGTTCGATCGGCCGCACCGCGGCCGAAGCGGGCGCACTGCGGTAGCCGCGCGCCTCGAACCAGGCGAGCGCCAGCTCGCGCATCGGCAGTTCGCCGCGATCCTGGCGAATCGGCGCGCCGCCGGCCGCCATCGGCGCGCGCTCGCCGGTGGCCGGCGCGTGTACTGCCGCCGACGCATGCGCGATCGGCATCGGCGCGATCGGAGTCGCTGCGATCGGCGGCGCGGGGCGATCGGTGCCGGCGCGCGCGGCGGCGCTG
>JBBIST010000025.1:0-36081 GCA_037441125.1 Burkholderiales bacterium | reverse complement strand
CTGGATGTCCTCGTCGAAGATCTCGGCCTTGCGGTCGGCCAGTTCCTTGAACTTGGCGAAGGCGGCGTTCAGTTCGGTCTCGCTCTCGATCGGGATGTTCAGATCCTGCACGCGCTGCCGGAAGGCGTTGCGGCCCGACAGCTTGCCGAGGACGATCTTGTTCGCCGCCCAGCCGACGTCCTCGGCGCGCATGATTTCGTAGGTGTCACGCGCCTTGAGCACGCCGTCCTGGTGGATGCCGGAGGCATGGGCGAAGGCGTTGGCGCCGACCACCGCCTTGTTCGGCTGCACCGGAAAGCCGGTGATGCCGGACACGAGCTTGGAGGCGGGCACGATCTGGCGCGTGTCGATCCCGACCTCCAGCGCGAAGAAGTCGCGCCGGGTCTTGACCGCCATCACGATTTCTTCCAGCGAGCAGTTGCCGGCGCGTTCGCCCAGACCGTTGATCGTGCACTCGACCTGGCGCGCGCCGCCGACTTTCACGCCGGCGAGCGAGTTGGCCACCGCCATGCCCAGGTCGTTGTGGCAGTGGACCGACCACACGGCGCGCGCCGAGTTGGGGATCCGCTCGCGCAGCAGGCGCAGGAACTCGCCGTACAGCTCGGGCACCGCGTAGCCGACCGTATCCGGGATGTTGATCGTCGTTGCGCCCTCGTCGATCACCGCCTCCAGCACGCGGCACAGGAAGTCCGGTTCCGAGCGGTAGCCGTCCTCTGGGGAGAACTCGACGTCGTCGGTGAACTGGCGCGCGAAGCGCACCGCCAGCCTGGCCTGCTCGTACACCTGCTCGGGTGTCATGCGCAGCTTTTTCTCCATGTGCAGCGGCGAGGTCGCGATGAAGGTGTGGATGCGCCGCTGCGGCGCACCGGCCAGCGCCTCGGCGGCGCGGCCGATGTCGCGATCGTTGGCGCGCGCCAGCGAACAGACGATCGAGTCGCGCACCGAGTTGGCGATCGAGCGCACCGCCTCGAAGTCGCCGTTCGAGCTGGCGGCGAAGCCGGCCTCGATGACATCGACGCGCAGCCGCTCCAGTTGCTTGGCGATGCGCAGCTTTTCCTCGCGCGTCATCGAGGCGCCCGGGCTCTGTTCGCCGTCGCGCAGGGTGGTGTCGAAGATGATCAGGCGATCCATGGCGGTTTCCAGGTTGAGTCTTGCCCTGCCTGCCCCTTGCAAGCGGGTGGTACAGCCGAATTGTGGGAGGGGGGAGGTCAGCTGCGCACGCGGCGCAGCAGACCCGGCCGCCGCAGCAGCAGCGCGGCCGGTAGAGGAAGAGCGGGGAGGAATCGGCGAGCCATCGCGCCACTATAGGCGCACTGTCGGGCGCAGATCAACCGCGGCTGGCGCAATCCTTCCAATCGGCGCGATAGTCGCCGGTCGCGGCTCAGCCGGCCTTGCCGCTGTCGCCGGGCGGCGCCGGCACCGGCTTGGCCGGATTGGGCTCGCCGCGGAACCACTTGTAGCCCCAGAAGGCGTAGCCCGACAGGGCATAGGCGCAGAACAGCGTGAACAGCGCGATCGGCGGATCGCCGGAGACCACGAACACGCCGATCACGGCGACGATCATCACGCCGAAGGGAACGCTGCGCCCGAGATGGAAGCTCTTGCCGCTGTAGAACGGCGCCGACGACACCATCGACAGGCCGGCGTAGACGGTGATGCCGAAGGCGACCCAGGGCAGCCAGGAATCGCCGATCGGCAGGCGCTCGTCGACCGCCAGCCAGACGAAGCCGGCCACCAGAGCCGCCGACGCCGGGCTCGGCAGGCCCTGGAAGAAACGCTTGTCGACCACGCCGAGGTTGGCGTTGAAGCGCGCCAGGCGAAGCGCGGCGCCGGCGCAGTAGACGAAGGCCGCCGCCCAGCCCCAGCGGCCGATGTCGCTCAGGATCCATTCGTACATCACCAGCGCCGGCGCGACGCCGAAGGAGGTCATGTCCGACAGCGAGTCGAACTGCTCGCCGAAGGCACTTTGCGTGTTCGTCAGTCGCGCCACCCGGCCGTCCATGCCGTCGAGCACGACCGCCGCGAAGATGGCCATCGCCGACAGTTCGAAGCGGCCGTTCATCGCCTGCACGATCGCGAAGAAGCCGGCGAACAACGCCGCCAGCGTGAACAGGTTGGGCAGCAGGTAGATGCCGCGCCGGCGAAAGCGCAGCTGCGGCGAATCGGCAAGCGGCGCTGCGCCCGGAACTGCGAGCGGGCGCGGCTTGCGGCGGCGAAAGCGCATGCCGGCTACAGCTCCGCGATCACGGTGCTGGTCGCCCGCACCGTATCGCCGAGCGCGACCCGCGGTCGCGCCGACAGCGGCAGGTAGACGTCGACCCGCGAACCGAAGCGGATGAAGCCGTAGCGCTGGCCGCGGACAAGCTGATCGCCGGCCTGCACGTAGCACAGGATCCGGCGCGCGATCAGTCCGGCGACCTGGACCACGGCGATGCGCGCGCCGTCGGCGAGCGTCATCAGCACCGCGTTGCGCTCGTTTTCGACCGACGCCTTGTCGAGGTCGGCGTTGATGAACTTGCCAGGCGAATAGACGACGCGGTCGACCCGGCCATCGGCCGGCGAGCGGTTCGAGTGCACGTTGAACACGTTCATGAACACGCTGATCAGCAGCGCATCGCGCTCCAGGTAGGGATCGTGCGCGCGCTCGACCTTGACGATGCGGCCGTCGGCCGGTGCCAGCACCGCTGCCGCCAGCGCCGGCACCGCGCGCGGCGGATCGCGGAAGAACTGGATCACGAACGCGGCGACGAGCCACAGCGGCAGCGACCAGCCGAAGCCGGCCAGCCACCCGACGGCGAGCGCCGCTGCGACGGCGGCGCCGACGAAGGGCCAGCCTTCGCGGGCCAGCAGGGGATGAGGGTAGACAGTCACGAATCAGGCACACGCAGCGGTACGAACGACGGCGCTATGGTACCGGCATCGACCTGCCGGCCGCCTCTCGTCGCTGACCGCCGCCGCGATCGCCAAGCGCTGCCGTTCGCGCCCCTGTCGGCCACCGCGCGCGGCTACTCGCGCAGGAAGCGGATCTTCGCCGTCAGCGTCATCTGCTGGCTGCTGCGGCCGGCGTCGAAACGCGGCTCGGCCACGGCCTCGGCGCCGTGCGCGAGCGCGCGCGCCATCGGCATGATCTCGGGCCGATCGACGCCGGCGGCGAAGTTCAGCTCATCGATGCGCACGCGCGCCTTCGGCACCTCGAGCGCCCGGGCGGCGGCATCGATACGCACGTTCAGATGGGCGATCGCCTGCCGGATCAGATCGACGTCGACCTGCTCGCGCGCCGCACGCGACAGACGGAAGTCGATGCCGCCGACCGCCAGGTGCTGCTGGCCGGCGGCGATGGCCTGCGGCAGCGCCGCCAGGTCGGTCGTGCGCAGCGTCAGTGCCTGCCTGACCCGCCAGCCGACGATCCGGCGGCCGCTGTCGCGCGAATAGATCGGATGACTCGCATAGCCGGCCGTCTCGAACTGCGCCTTCGGGTCGGCGCGCCGCAACAGCGCGCTGCCCTCGGCGATCCGCTGGTTGACGAGCGACTGGGCGCGCGTCAGGTCGGCGTCCTGCACCTCGGCGTAGAGGTGGGCGACCGCCTCGTCGTTGGCCACCTCGATCTGCGCCGTTGCCGTCATCAGCACCAGCGTTGCATCGGTGGGCGACGGCGCGACCTGCGCCGAAACGAGCGCCGGCACGATCAGGGCGCAGGCAGCAAGCGTTCGCATCATGGTTGCCTCGAGGTCTCGATGTGCCGGCCTGCGCCGCCGGCGCGGCGCCGTTCAGTTGCGCGAACGGTCGACCAGGCGCTGCGCCTTGATCCACGGCATCATCGCCCGCAGCCGTTCGCCGACCTGCTCGATCGGGTGCTCGGCGGTCAGGCGGCGGCGCGCGGTCAGGGTCGGCGCGCCGGCCTTGTTCTCGAGGATGAACGCCTTCGCGTACTCGCCGGTCTGAATGCGCTCGAGCGCGCGCTTCATCGCGCGCCGGCTCTCGGCGTTGATCACCTCCGGGCCGGTCACGTACTCGCCGAATTCGGCGTTGTTCGAGATCGAGTAGTTCATGTTGGCGATGCCGCCCTCGTACATCAGGTCGACGATCAGCTTCAGCTCGTGCAGGCACTCGAAGTAGGCCATCTCGGGCGCGTAGCCGGCCTCGACCAGCGTCTCGAAGCCGGCCTTCACCAGCTCGACGCAGCCGCCGCACAGCACGCTTTGCTCGCCGAACAGGTCGGTCTCGGTCTCCTCGCGGAAGTTGGTCTCGATCACGCCCGCTTTGCCGCTGCCGATCGCCGCCGCGTAAGACAGCGCGATCTCGCGCGCGCTGCCCGAGACGTCGCGCTGCACGGCGATCAGTGCCGGCACGCCGCCGCCCTGGGTGTAGGTCGAGCGCACGGTGTGGCCGGGCGCCTTGGGCGCGATCATGATCACGTCCAGATCGGCGCGCGGCTGGATCTGCCCATAGTGGATGTTGAAGCCGTGCGCGAAGGCGAGCGCCGCGCCCTGCTTGATGTGGCCGTGGATCGACTCGCCGTAGACCTGCGCGTGGCTCTCATCGGGCAGCAGGATCATGACGATGTCGGCCTCGCGCACCGACTCGGCGACTTCCTTGACCGCGAGCCCGGCCCGGGTCGCCTTGTCCCAGGAGGCGCCGCCGCGACGCAGCGCGACGGTGACCTCGACGCCGGAGTCCTTGAGGTTGAGCGCGTGCGCGTGCCCCTGCGATCCGTAGCCGACGATCGCCACCCGGCGGCCCTTGACCAGCGACAGATCGGCGTCCTTGTCGTAGTAGACCTTCATCGTGTCTTCTTCCGTGAAAGGTGAAAGTTGAAAGTTGAAAGGTGACAGGCGAGAGTTGCGAGGTGCAGTGCGAAAGGCGCAACGCGCCGTGCTCAGCCACGTCGCACGCTTCGCCTCGCACGCTTCACTGTTTCAGACCTTGAGAATGCGCTCGCCGCGGCCGATGCCGGAGCTGCCGGTGCGCACCGTCTCCAGGATCGCGGCGCGATCGACGGCACGGATGAAGGCGTCGAGCTTGCCGGTGGCGCCGGTCAGCTCGATCGTGTAGGAGCGGTCGGTGACGTCGATGATGCGGCCGCGAAAGATGTCGGCCATGCGCTTGATCTCCTCGCGCTCCTTGCCGACCGCGCGCAGCTTGATCAGCATCAGCTCGCGCTCGGTGTAGTCGCCCTCGGTCAGGTCGACGACCTTGACCACTTCGATCAGGCGGTTCAGGTGCTTGGTGATCTGCTCGATCACGTCGTCGGCGCCGACGCTGACGATCGTCATCCGCGACAGCGACGGGTCCTCGGTCGGCGCCACCGTCAGGGTCTCGATGTTGTAGCCGCGCGCCGAAAACAGCCCGACCACGCGCGACAGCGCGCCGGGCTCGTTTTCCAGCAGCACCGAAATGATGTGGCGCATTACAGGTCCTCCGAGCCGAGCAGCATCTCGGTCAGACCCTTGCCCGCCTTGACCATCGGCCAGACGTTCTCGGTCTGGTCGGTGATGAAGTCGAGGAACACCAGCCGGTCCTTGTGCTTGCCGAAGGCCTCCTGCAGCGCGCCCTCGACGTCGGCCTTGCGCTCGATGCGCGCGCCGACGTGGCCGTAGGCCTCGGCCAGGCGCACGAAGTCGGGCAGCGCGTCCATGTACGACTCCGAGTAGCGCGAGCCGTAGTCGATCTGCTGCCACTGGCGCACCATGCCGAGATAGCGGTTGTTCAGGTTGACGATCTTCGGCGTCAACCGGTACTGCTTGCAGGTCGACAGCTCCTGGATGCACATCTGGATCGACGCCTCGCCGGTGACGCAGGCGACCTGGGCGCCCGGGTTGGCCATCTGCACCCCCATCGCATAGGGCAGGCCGACCCCCATCGTGCCCAGGCCGCCGCTGTTGATCCAGCGGCGCGGCCGGTCGAATCGGTAGTACTGCGCCGCCCACATCTGGTGCTGGCCGACGTCGGAAGTGACGAAGGCCTCGCCGCCGGTCACCTGCCACAACTTCTCGATCACGTACTGCGGCTTGATGATGTCGGCGGCGCGGTCGTACTTCAGGCAGTCGCGCTGGCGCCACTCGTTGATCTGCGTCCACCAGGCCTTGAGCGCCGGCACGCTCGGCCGCCCGGCACCCTCCAGTTGCGCCAGCAGTTCGCCAAGCACCTCGCGCACGTCGCCGACGATCGGCACGTCGACCTTGACGCGCTTGGAGATCGACGACGGATCGACGTCGACGTGGATGATCTTGCGCGGGTTCTGCGCGAAGTGCTTCGGATTGCCGATCACGCGGTCGTCGAAGCGGGCACCGATCGCCAGCAGCACGTCGCAGTGCTGCATCGCCATGTTCGCCTCGTAGGTGCCGTGCATGCCGGGCATGCCGACGAAGCGGCTGTCGCTCGCCTTGCAGCCGCCCAGCCCCATCAGCGTGTTGGTGCACGGGAAGCCGAGCAGGTTGACCAGCCGGTTCAGCAGGTCGGAGGAGTCCGACAGGATCACGCCGCCGCCGGTGTAGATCATCGGTCGCTCGGCGTGCAGCAGCAGTTGCACCGCCTTCTTGATCTGGCCCTGGTGACCCTTGAGCACCGGGTTGTACGAGCGCATCGGCAGTTCGCGTGGATAGACGAACGGCGCGCGCGCGACGGTGACGTCCTTCGGAATGTCGACCAGCACCGGCCCGGGCCGGCCGCTGGCGGCGATGTAGAAGGCCTTGCGGATCGCCGTTGCCAGTTCGCGCACGTCCTTGACCAGGATGTTGTGCTTGACGCAGGGGCGCGTGATGCCGACCGTGTCGCACTCCTGGAAGGCGTCCTGGCCGATCGCGTGCGTCGGCACCTGGCCGGTGAGGATCACCAGCGGAATCGAGTCCATGTACGCGGTGGCGATCCCGGTCACCGCGTTGGTCACGCCCGGACCGCTGGTCACCAGGCACACGCCGGTCTTGCGGCTCGAGCGCGAGTAGGCGTCAGCGGCGTGCACCGCCGCCTGCTCGTGGCGCACGAGGATGTGCTGGAACTTGTCCTGCTTGAAGATCTCGTCGTAGATGTAGAGGACGGCACCGCCGGGATAACCGAACACGTGCTCGACGCCCTCTTCCTGCAGACACCGCACGACGATCTCGGCGCCGCTGAGGTGTGCGGCCGCGGCGGCCGCATGGACGGGAGTTTCCGCGCTGACGGACTGCATGGTGCTGTTCCTCTCAAGTCCTGCTGGAGTTTGATTGGATGCCGTTCCGTGGTCGCTTGTGACGACTGGTGCGGCGGCGCGCGCAAATGAACGCTGGCTGAAGTACTAAACCAGATGCACCCGGGTGAGTTGCTCCGCTTCAGTGACGGTCTTGTCGTACAAGAGGCAGCGACGATACTGCACTGCATCAGCAGGTGCAAATCACGCTGCCGGCGGCGGCGCGCCGTGGCGCCGCGACGCCGGCCGCCGGCGGCGCAATTTCCCTCTGATAGCATCGCGCCGCCCTGATCAACGAGAGCGGCCGCGAGGCGCGCAGTCGGCCTGCCGCCTCGGCCCGCTGCGATGGCCACCCCAGACGAGCTTTCCGAGTTTCTCGCCGGCGTCGAGCGGCGCGCGTTCAAGCAGGCCCAGTTCGCAGTGCGCGACGAGGATGCCGCGCTCGACATCGTTCAGGAGGCGATGATCAAGCTCGCGACACACTACTCGGACCGCCCGCTGGCGGAGTTGCCGCTGCTGTTCACGCGCATTCTGCAGAACGCCACCCACGACCACTTTCGACGCCACAAGGTCCGCTCGACCTGGGTCACGCTGCTGTCGTCGCTCGCCACCGGTGACAACGAGGATGCCGACCCCCTGGAAACCCTGGAGGCACAGCACGGCTCGATCCACGCCGAGAGCGCGGCCGACCAGGTGGAACGAGCGCAGGTGATCGCGATCATCGAGGAGGAAGTCGGCCGCCTGCCGCCGCGTCAACGCCAGGCCTTCCTGCTGCGTTACTGGGAGGATTTCGACGTGGCCGAGACGGCGGCGCTGATGGGATGCTCGCAAGGCAGTGTCAAGACCCATTGCTCGCGAGCCACCGATGCCCTGGCGCGCGCGCTACGCGCGCGTGGATTGACCCTATGAACGAAGCCGAGTTCGCCTTTCGCATCCGCCAGGCCCTGAACGAGGGCGCCGAGCGGGTCAGCTACAAGACCAGTTTGCGCCTCGAGCGCGCCCGCCAACTCGCCGTCGGCCGCGCCCGCGGCGCCGCGCTGCCACCGGCCACCGTGCGCCTGCCGGCGATGCAGATCGCCACCGCCGGTGGGCCCGGCCTGGACGCACCGGCCGGCAGCAGCTTCTGGTCCTGGCTGCGCGGGGCGGGGCTGGCGGCGCCGCTGCTGGCACTGGCGGTGGGCTTCGTCGCCATCCACCAGTGGCACGACCGCAAGTTCATCTCCGAACTGGCCGACGTCGACTTCGCCGTGCTGCTCGACGAGCACCCGATCTCGGCGCTCGCCGACAAGGGCTTCGGCGTCCTGATCGCCGATCCGAGCCTCGTGCCCGCGGTCGAGACCGACGCTGCGGCAGGCGCGCTCGAGGTCGGCGAGTTGGAGCAAGCGACCGCGATCGACGCGGCGGCCGCTGCCGAGACCGCCGTGTCGAGCGCGCCGGGCGCCGACCAGGCCGGCGCCCGGCAGTAGCGGCCGGCGCACGATGGGTCGACGCTTCGGTCTGCCGGCGCTGGCGGTCGCGTCGCTGGCGCTGGCGCTGCTGGCGACGCAGCCGGTGCCGGCGCAAGTCGCACCACCGGCCGCGGCAAGCACGGTGGCGCGTCCGACCTGGCAGGATCTGACAGCGATCCAGCGCGAGGCGCTGGCGCCGCTGGAGTCGAAGTGGGACGGCTACGACGCCGGGCGCAAGCAGAAGTGGCTCGAGGTCGCGAGCAGGTACCCGTATCTCTCGCCCGACGGCAAGCAACGCCTGCACGAGCGCATGGCCGAGTTCGCGCAACTGACGCCGCAGCAGCGGCGCACGCTGCGCGAGAACTTTCGCAAGGTCTACGAGCTGCCGGCCGAGCAGCGCCGTGCGGTCGTGCGGCAGTTCAAGGATCTGCCGCCGGAAAAGCGCGAGGCGCTCAGCGAGCAGGCGCGCAAGAAGGCCGAGACGCCGCGCCGCGCCGCGCGCGACAGCGCCGCCGACCGCGTGCAGCCCACGGGGGCGCGCAAGTCCGATGCGCCCGGCCGTTGAGCGAGCGTAGCGGCGCGCCGCGGCGCGCCGGTCAAGCGGCGCGCGCTGGCGATGTCCAATCCGCGATCAGCCGTGTCCGCCGCGCCTGACTCACGTGCCGCTGCGCTGTGGCCGCGCTTCGCCGCCGCCGTCTACGAAGCGGTGCTGCTGTTCGCGGTCGCCTTCGCCGCCAGCTTCGCGCTGCTGGCGGCCACCGGCTGGACCCATCCGCTGGCGCAGGCGCAGCGCTGGGCGCTGCAAGGCGTGCTGTTCGTCGCGGTCGGCGCCTACTTCGTCTGGTGCTGGTCGCGCGGCGGGCAAACGCTGGCGATGAAATCCTGGGGGCTGCGCGTGGTCGACGACGCCGGCCGGCCGCCGAGCGCCGGCCGCGCGGCGCTGCGCTATCTGCTCGCCTGGCACCTGTTCCTGCCGGGGCTGGCGTGGGTCGCGCTGGCCGGCACCAGCGCGCCGGTCGACCTGGCGGCGCTGGCCGCGAGCTACGTGGCGATGCTGTTCACCGCCCGCCTCGATCGGCAGCGGCGCCTGCTGCACGACCGGCTGCTCGCCACCCGCGTCGTGCGCGCCTGACCGCGCGCGATCTCAGCGTGACTGCGGCTCGAGGTCGCGAAACGGCGCCGGATCGCCGCCGAACAGCCGCTCCAGCAACTGCGTCTCGCGTCGGTAGATGGTGTCGAGGAACTCGTGCGCCGGCCCCATCGCGCGAAAGGCATCGAAGCCGCTTTGCAGGAACGAGTGCAGGTGCACCAGGCCGGCGGCCTCGGCCGGCGCCCGCATCAGGTGCAGCATGCCCGACAGCAACGGCACCCGCGCCAGTCGCTCCAGCGTGCGGCCGATGCGATCGACGTGCTCGATCTGCGCGCGCCGCTCGGCCGGCGTTCCAGCGGCGACAAAGGCGGCCGCGTACGAGGCCTCGGTCACCGGCACGACGACGTGCGCGGCGACACGCGCATCGAGCTGCTCGGAGGTCTCGTCGAGCTCGACCGCCAGCAGCAGGGTCTCGACCGCGCGCGCCGGCAGCATGCGCGCCAGCGTCGGCACCACGCGCAGCGCCTCGCGGTCGCGCTGTGCGAAGTCCTTGGCGCCGTACAGCTCGTTGAGGAAGAACTCGCCGGCCGCGGCGTAGCGCGCCTGCGCGAACAGGTCGGCATAGGTGCGGCGCAGGCGCTGCGACTGCCAGCGCTTGACCTCCCGCCAAGCTTGCGCCAGCTCGGGGTGGGCGTCGAACTGCTCGCGCAGCGCGATCACCCGGCCCAGGGCCGCGGCCAGTCGCGCCGGCACCGGCGCGGTCGAAGCGGTCGAGGACACGCGCGGCTGCGGCCGATGTCGTCGCCGACCGTGCGCCGCTCAGCGCACCGGCGGCCGGAATCCGCGCGGAATCGAGGCCAGCAGCTTCTTCGTGTACTCGTGCTGCGGGTTCTCGTAGATCGCCTCGGAGCGGCCGCGCTCGACGATCTCGCCCTCGCTCATCACCAGCACGTCGTCGGCCATGTACTTGACCACCGCCAGGTCGTGACTGATGAAGATGTAGCTGATGCCGAACTCGTCCTGCAGGTCGAGCAGCAGGTTGAGCACGGTCGCCTGCACCGAGACGTCGAGCGCCGAGACCGACTCGTCGCAGATCAGCACCTCGGGCTGCATCGACAGGATGCGGGCAATCGCGATCCGCTGCCGCTGGCCGCCGGAGAACTCGTGCGGGAACTGGTGGATCGCGTCGGTCGGCAGGCCGACGCGCGCGAGCGCGGCCAGCGCCATGCCGAAACGCTCCTCCTCGCCGGCGCCGATGCCGTGCACGCGCATCGGCTCGGTCAGGATCTGGCCGACGGTGAAGCGCGGGTTCAGGCTCGCGTACGGGTTCTGGAACACGATCTGGATCTTGCGCCGGTAGGCCATCAGCTCGGCCGCCGACAGGGTCAGCAGATCGCGGCCCTCGTAGAGCACGCGGCCGGCGGTGGCGTCGATCAGGCGCATCAGCAGCATGCCGACGGTGGTCTTGCCCGAGCCGGACTCGCCGACCACGCCGAGCGTGCGGCCGCGGTCGACGGTGAACGACGCCTCCTTGACCGCCGCCACCGTCTTGCGCGCGAACAACCCGGTCTTCAGCCGATACTCCTTGCGCAGTCCGACCGCCTCGATCAAGGGCGTCGGCTCGGCCGTGCGCGCGATGCGCGGCGGCGTCACCACGATCGGCTGGCCGCTGCCAGCCGGCTTCATGAAGTCGTCGATCACCGGCAGTCGCCTCGGCCTGACGTCGAGCCGCGGCCGGCAGGCGAGCAGCGCCTTGGTGTAGGCGTCCTGGGGCGCGGCGAAGATCGCCGCCACGTCGCCGCTTTCGCGCACGATGCCGTCGCGCATCACCACCACGCGATCGGCGATCTCGCCCACCAGACTGAGGTCGTGGCTGATGAACAGCAGGCTCATCCGGTGCTTGTCCTGCAGCCGGGCGATCAGATCGAGGATCTGGCGCTGGACGGTGACGTCGAGCGCGGTGGTCGGCTCGTCGGCGATCAGCAGTTTCGGCTCGCAGGCGATCGCGATCGCGATCATCACCCGCTGCTGCTGGCCGCCCGACAACTCGTGCGGATAGGCGCCGCGCCGCGCCTTCGGCTCCGCGATGCCGACCTCGGTCATCAGCTCGAGCACGCGATCGGCGGTCTGCCGGCGACTCAGTCCGAGGTGCAGTTGCAGCACCTCGGCGATCTGCTCGCCGACGGTGAACACCGGATTGAGCGAGGTCATCGGCTCCTGGAACACGACCGAGATGTCCTTGCCGCGGATCGCGCGCAGGTGCGCGTCGGGTTCGGCCAGCAGGTTGCGGCCGGCGAAGCGCACTTCGGCTTGCGCGCCGACGATCGCGTTCTCGGGCAGCAGGCGCACGATCGACATCGCCGAGACGCTCTTGCCCGAGCCCGATTCGCCGACCAGCGCCACGGTGCCGTTTTCCGGCACCTCGAAGCTCACGCCTCTGACCGCTTCGACCACCCGGGTCTTGCCGAGGCGGAAGCTCACGCGCAGATCGCGCACGGAAACGAGACAGTTCATGCGCAGCGCCTAGTACTGCGGCCCATAAGTTTCGAAGCAACAGTGGCGAGAATCGCCGCCATACTTTGTCGCCGTGCTCGCTTGGTTCCCACAACCAAGCTGCGCGCGGCTTCGCGTCTGGCGGCGATTTCGCCACTGTTGCCGGGGCGGGCCACTTCGTGGGTCATCGTGTTTCGAAACCTATGGGCCGCAGTACTAGCGAAGTTTCGGATCGAGGGCGTCGCGCAGCGCGTCGGTGAACAGCGCGAAGGCGGTGACGAACACCGCCATGAACAGGGTCGCCGCCGCCAACTGCCACCAGTGGCCGAGCACCAGTTCGGCCTGTGCCTCGGACAGCATCGTGCCCCAGCTCACCTGGTCGACCGGCACGCCGAGGCCGAGGAACGACAGGATCACCTCGGCCTTGATGAAGCCCACCACCAGCAGCGACATGCGCACCAGCACCACGTGGCTGACGTTGGGCAGGATGTGCACGAACATCCGCTGCAGGTGCGAGACGCCGATCGCCTCGGCCGCGCGCACGTACTCGCGCGAACGGTGCTTGATGTACTCGGCGCGCACCTGTCGGTACATGCCGGTCCAGCCGACCAGCGCCAGGATCAGAACGACGGTGGTGATGCCGCGGCCGAAGACCGCGGCGAAGGCGAAGATCAGCAGGATGTCCGGGATCGAGGTGAAGACGTTGTACAGCCACTCGAGGAAGTCGTCGAGCTTGCCGCCGACATAGCCGCCGAGCGCGCCGAGCAGGGTGCCGATCAGCGTTGCCACCACCGCCGCGAACAGGCCGACGAAGATCGAGATCTCGGCACCCTTGATCGCCTTGGAGAGCACGTCGCGGCCGAGGCGGTCGGCGCCGAACGGCAGGGTCTCGGCGCGCGCCACCTCGGCGATCTGGATCTGCGCCGCGCGCCGCTCCCACTCCTCATACATCGGCGCCAGCGGATCGATGTCCGTCAGGTCGACCAGCGGCGCGTCCTTGGCCACCAGCCCGGCGAGCGGATCGACGGCGGTGACTTCGGCGCGCGGGCCGACGAAGGTCGGCGGCGCGTTGGGCACGCCGACTTCCTTCTGCCAGTCGGCCGCCACCAGGCGCAGCGCCGAGGCGAGGATCAGCAGCAGGAAGGCCGCCACGACCACCAGCGACACCATGCCGACGCGATCGTTGCGCAGCCGGCCCCAGGCCGACTTCCAGACGCCGGGCGAGCGCTCCGGCATCGGCGGCGCGGCCCCGTGCGCCGCGGTCGATTCGATGCGCGCGGTCATTTGAACACCACGCGCGGGTCGACCACCTTGTACAGCAGGTCGGCGCTCAGGTTGATCAGCATCGTCAGCACCGCGAGATAGACGGTCACCGCCTGGATCACCGGGTAGTCGCTGCGATTGACCGCCAGCAACACCTCGCGGCCGAGACCCGGGATCGAGAAGAAGGTCTCGATCAGGAACGACCCGAGGAAGATGCCCGGCAGCAGCACGGCGACGTTGGTGAGCACCGGGATCAGCGCGTTGCGCAGCACGTGCTTGAACAGGATCTTGTTCTCCGACAGTCCCTTGGCGCGCGCGGTGCGCACGTAGTCCTGGTTGATCTCGTCGAGGAAGAAGCTGCGATACAGGCGCGTCTGCGGCGCCAGACTGACCGCGACCGCGAGCAGGATCGGCAGCACCGCGTAGTGCGTGAGGTTGGTGACGAAACTGTCGCTCCAGCCCTGCACCGGGAACCAGCCCAGGTAGAAGCCGAACAGCCACTGGCCGACGATGATGTAGACGAGGAAGCTCACCGACAGCGCCACGGTCGAGATGATCATCACCGCGCGGTCGGTGAGCGAGCCGCGCACGTAGGCCACGGCCATCGCCGCCACGATCCCGAGCACCACCTGCAGGATCAGGATCGGCAGCATCACGGTGAGGGTCGCCGGCAGGCGGGTGGCGAAGATGCTGCCCACCGCCTCGCCGGTGGCCCAGCTATTGCCCCAATTGAAGGTGAAGATCGACTGGGTGAAGATCCACAGTTGCACGTACCAAGGATCGTTCAGGCCGAGCTGCTGGCGGATCGCCTCGATCTGCTCGGGCGTGGCGAGCAGGCCGCCGAGGATCTCGGCCGGGTCGCCGCCGAAGAACTTGAACAGGAAGAACACGAGCAGGATGACTCCGAACAGCGTCGGAACCATCTGCCACAGTCTGCGTAAGATATAAGCGGCCATGAAGTGCGCCCGAGCGAGCGGCGGGCGGGCGGTGTGCCCGCGCGAAAGCCCTCGCGTTCGACTCCTGCGTCTCGAGCGCCTTCCTCTCCGATTCCTTCACCGCGGGCTCGTGACCCTCCGGCGCGCAAGAGCGCGGATTATGCAGGTGCCGCGACCGGATTCAATCGAAGCGCAACCACCGCCCTGCCGATGACCCCGACTTCGAACGCACGACGCAGCGCAGCGAAGGCGGTGCTGGCCGCGGCCGGCGCGGCCGCCCTGCCCGCCTGTGGGCAGCCGCGCGCCGAGCGCCGCGACAAGGTCCTGCGCTACGCGTTTCGCGTCGCCGAGACCGGCTTCGACCCGGCCCAGGTCAACGACCTGTACTCGGTTACGATCGTCGCCAACATCTTCGATGCGCCGCTCACCTACGACTTCCTGGCGCGACCGGCGCGCGTGGTGCCGAACACCGCCGTGGCGCTGCCCGAGGTCGCGGCCGACTACACCGCGCTCACCGTGCGCATCCGGCCCGGGATCCGCTTCCAGGATCACCCGGCGTTCCAGGGCCGGCAACGCGAACTCGTGGCGCAGGACTACGTCTATTCGATCAAGCGCTTCTACGACCCGCGCTTCAAGAGCCCGCGCCTGTACCTGCTGGAAAACGCCGGCATCCTCGGCATGAGCGAAGTGCGCGCCGCCGCGCTCAAGGGCGGGAAGTTCGACTACGACCGCGAAGTCGACGGCCTGCGCGCGCTCGACCGCTACACGCTGCGCATCCGCTTCGCGGTGCCGAACCCGCGCTTCCACCTGTATCTGGCCGACAACTCCTTCCTCGGCGCGGTCGCGCGCGAGGTCGCCGAGAGCTACGACGACAAGCAGTTGATGGGGCAGCCGGTCGGCACCGGACCGTTCCGGCTCGCCGACTGGCGCCGCTCCTCGCGCATCGTGCTCGAGCGCAACCCGGGCTACCGCGAGGAGGTCTACGACGAGACCCCGGCCGACGGCGACGCCGCCTCGGTGGCGATCGCGCGCCGGCTCGCCGGCCGCAAGCTGCCGATGCTCGACCGCGTCGAGGTCTACATCGTCGAGGAGAACCAGCCGCGCTGGCTCGCCTTCCTCAACCAGGAGCACGACCTGGTCGACGAGTTGCCCTACGACCTCGCCGACCTGGCGATTCCCGGCGGCCAGCTCGCGCCCAACCTGCGCCGGCGCGGCATCCAGATCGACCGCGCGCCGCGTGCCAACGTCGATCTGGCGCTGTTCAACATGGAGCATCCGCTGGTCGGCGGCTACACCGCCGACAAGGTGGCGCTGCGCCGGGCGATCAACCTCGCCTACAACGTCGGCGACGAGATCCGGCTGGTGCGCCGCGGCCAGTCGGTGCCGTCGAACTCGCCGCTGCCGCCGACCGTGCCCGGCTTCGATTCGGGTTTTCGCAGCGAGATGAGCGAGTACTCGCCGGCGCGCGCCAAGGCGCTGCTCGACGCCTTCGGCTACCTCGACCGCGACGGCGACGGCTGGCGCGAGCAGCCCGACGGCGCGCCGCTGGTGCTCGAGATGGCGACCCAGCCCGACCAGATGTCGCGCCAGCTCGACGGGCTGTGGATGAAGAGCATGACCGCGATCGGGCTGCGCATCGACTTCAAGCCGGCCAAGTGGCCGGAGAACCTGAAGAACTCGCGCGCCGGAAGACTGATGATGTGGCGCGTCGGCTGGGTCGCCGCGCAACCGGACGGCGACACCTTTCTCGCGCTCGGCTACGGCCCGAACAAGGGCCAGGCCAACCACGCGCGCTTCGACCTGCCGGCGTACAACCGGATCTACCTCGCCCAGGCGCGGCTCGCCGACGGCCCCGAACGCGAGCGGCTGTTCCACGAAGCCAAGCGTCTGTTCACCGCCTGGGCGCCGTACAAGTTCGTCGGCCACCGGATCGAGACCTCGGTCAGCCACCCGTGGCTGATCGGCTTCCGCCGCCATCCGTTCATGCGCGACTTCTGGAAGTACGTCGACGTCGACGGCGACGCCGACGCCGTCGCGCGCCGGGAAGGCCGCGCATGAAGCGGCGCCAGTTCATCGGCGCCACCGCGGCCGCCGGTGTCGCCGCCGGCGCCGGCGCGCAGCCGGCCGGCGCGCGCGCCAAGACGCTGCGCTACGCGTTTCCAATCGCCGAGACCGGCTTCGACCCGGCGCAGATCAGCGACCTGTACTCGCGCCACGTGACCGCGCACATCTTCGAGTCGCCGCTGACCTTCGACCATCTGGCGCGGCCGTTCAAGCTCAAGCCGATGACCGCCGCCGAGATGCCGGTGCTCAGCGCCGACGCCAGCCGCTGCCTGGTGCGCATCCGCCCCGGCATCTTCTTCGCCGACGACCCGGCTTTCGGCGGCCGACCGCGCGAGCTCGTCGCCGCCGACTACGTCTATTCGTGGAAGCGCTTCTTCGATCCGCGCTGGAAGGCGCCCTACGTCGCCTCGTGGATGCTGCTGAAGTTCGTCGGCATGAACGAGTACCGCGAGCAGGTGCTCAAGAGCCGCTCCGCCTTCGACTACGACCGCGAGATCGAGGGCCTGCGCGCGCTCGACCGCTACACCCTCCAGTGCCGGCTGGCCGAGCCCGAGCCGCGTTTCCTGTACTCGCTCACCACGCCCGACATCGCCGGCGCGGTGGCGCGCGAGGTGGTCGAGGCCTACGGCGAGCGGATCATGGAGCACCCGGTCGGCACCGGACCGTTCCGGCTCGCCGAGTGGCGCCGTTCCTCGCGCATCGTGCTCGAGCGCAATCCCGGCTACCGCGAGGTGCACTACGAGGCGCAGCCCAACGACGACGACGACGCCGGCCACGAGCTCGTGCGCCGCTACCGCGGCCGGCGCCTGCCGCTGCTCGACCGGGTCGAGATCTCGGTGATCGGCGAGCAGCAGCCGCGCTACCTGTCGTTCCTGAACCGGCAGCAGGACCTGCTCGAGCGCATCGCCAACGAGTTCGTCAACATCGCCCTGCCCAACGGCCGGCTGGCGCCGAACCTGGCGCGCCAGGGGGTGCAGCTCGAGCGCACGCTGGCCGCCGACCTGACGATGACGCTGTACAACATGGAGCATCCGCTGATCGGCGGCTACACGCCGGACAAGGTGGCGCTGCGCCGGGCGATCAACCTCGCGGTCGACGTCGACAAGGAGATCCGGCTGGCGCGCCGCGGCCAGGCGATCGTCGCCCACTCGCCGGTGATGCCGCTCACCTATGGCTACGACCCGGCGCTGCGCACCGAGATGGGCGAGTTCAGCCGTGCGCGCGCGCAGGCGCTGCTCGACACCTTCGGCTACCTCGACCGCGACGGCGACGGTTGGCGCGAGATGCCCGACGGCGCACCACTGGTGCTCGAGTGCGCGACCCAGCCCGACCAGGCGAACCGCCAGTTGAACGAGCTGTGGCGCGGGCACATGAACGCGATCGGCCTGCGCATCGAGTTCAAGCCGGCCAAGTGGCCGGAGAACCTGAAGGCGGCGCGCGCCGGCAAGCTGATGATGTGGGGTGTCGGCCTGATGGCGGCCTCGCCCGACGGCCAGGGCGCGCTGGCGCGCGGTTACAGCCCGGATATCGGCGGCCAGAACCTGGCGCGGCTGCGGCTGCCCGAGTTCGACCGCATCTACGAGGCGATGAAGAAGATGCCCGACGGCGCCGAGCGCCTGCGCCTGTTCACCGAGGCGAACCGCCTGCTGGTCGCCTACGCGCCGTACAAGTTCCACGTCCATCGGATCCACAGCGACCTCGCTCACCGCTGGCTGCACGGCTACCGGCGGCCGCCGTTCTGGAGCGAGTGGTGGCACTACGTCGACGTCGACGAGGACCTGCGCGCGCAGGCGCTGGCATGAAGCGCCGCCGCCTTCTTCAGGGCGCCGCCGGCTGCGGCGCCGCCCTCGCCCTGCCCGCCAAGGCGGCGCCCGCGCAGGCGGCCGCACCGAAGGTCTTCCGCTGGGCCTTTCCGGCGGCCGAGACCGGCTTCGACCCGGCGCAGATCTCCGATCTGTACTCGAACTACGTCGTCTCGCACATCTTCGAGTCGCCGCTGCAGTACGACTTCCTGGCGCGGCCGGCGCGCATCGTGCCGCGCACCGCCGCCGCCATGCCCGAGGTGGCCGACGAGTTCCGCAGCTTCACGCTGCGCATCCGCCCCGGCATCTACTTCCAGGACGACCCGGCCTTCGGCGGTCGCAGGCGCGAGCTGACCGCCGCCGACCACGTGTTCCAGATCAAGCGCATCGCCGACCCGCGCTGGAAGAGCCCGCTGTGGCCGTCGCTGGAGACCTCGAAGATCATCGGCCTGGCCGAGCTGCGCCGCGCCGCCGCCGGCGGCAGCTTCGACTACGCGCGCCAGATCGACGGCCTGCACCTGCTCGACCGTTACACGTTTCGCGTTCGCCTGGCCGAGCCGAGCCCGCGCTTCGCCGACATCTTCACCGACGCGCGCCTGACCGGCGCCGTCGCGCACGAGGTGGTTGCCGCCTACGAGCGCGACATCATGGCCAAGCCGGTCGGCACCGGCCCGTTCCGGCTCGCCGCCTGGACCCGCGCCTCGCGCATCGTGCTCGAGCGCAACCCGGGCTACCGCGACGAGTTCTACGACGCGCAGCCGGCGGCCGACGACGCCCGCGGGCAGGCGATCGCCGCGCAACTGCGGGGCCGCCGCCTGCCGATGGTCGACCGCGTCGAGCTGTCGGTGATCGACGAGGCCCAGCCGCGCTGGCTCGCCTTCCTCAACGGCCAGCAGGACACGGTCAACGTGCCGCTCGAGTTCATCAACGTCGCTGCCCCGGGCGGCCAACTGGCGCCGGCGCTGGCGCGCCAGGGCATCGTGCTCGAGCGCGCGATCAACCCGGACGTGGTGATCACCTTCTTCAACATGGACCACCCGGTGGTCGGCGGCTACACGCCCGAGCAGGTGGCGCTGCGGCGCGCGATCAGCCTCGGCTACAACATCGACGAGGAGATCCGCCTGATCCGGCGCGGCGCGATGATGCCGGCGCAATCGCCGGTGCCGCCGCTCACCAGCGGCTACGACCCGGGTTTCGTGAGCGAGATGGGCCGCTTCGACCGCGCCCGCGCGCGTGCCCTGCTCGACATCTTCGGCTTCGTCGACCGCGACGGCGACGGCTGGCGCGAGCGGCCCGACGGTTCGCCGCTGCTGCTCGAGATCGCCACCGAGACCGGCCAGCTCGACCGCCTGTTCAACGAGCTGTGGAAGCGCCAGCTCGACGCCCTCGGCCTGCGCGTGGCGTTCCGGCCGGCGCAGTGGCCCGAGAACCTGAAGAACGCGCGCGCCGGGCGCCTGATGATCTGGATGCTCGGCAATACCGCGACCACGCCGGACGCCGACGCCTTTCTCGCCTTCGGACTGAGCCGCAACATCGGCGCCGGCAACTTCGCGCGCTTCAACCGGCCCGAGTTCGACCGCCTGTACGACACCCAGCGCCGCCTGCCCGACGGGCCGCAGCGCAACGCCGTGATCCGCGAGCTCAAGCGCCTGTTCGTGGTCTGGATGCCGTACAGATTTCACGGCCACCGCGTCCTCAACGACGTCTGGCATCCGTGGCTGATCGGCTACCGCCGCCATCCGTTCGCGCGCGACTTCTTCAAGTGGATCGACGTCGACGGCAGCGAGCGCGAACGGCGCGGCGCGCGTGCCTGAACCGGCGCCGTCGCAACCCGCCATGACCGAGGTCTGCGCGCGCCGCGATTTCCTGCGCACCGGCGTCGCGGCTGCCGCCGCCGGCCTACCGGCCGGCGCGGCTGCCGCCACCGGCGGCGTGGCGCGCACGCTGCGCGTGGCCTTCCCGGTCGCCGAGACCGGCTTCGATCCGGCGCAGGTGCAGGACCTGTACTCGCGCACGGTGATCGGCCACATCTTCGATGCGCCGCTCGAGTACGACTACCACGCGCGGCCGGCACGCCTGCGGCCGAACACGCTGGCGGCGATGCCCGAGGTCTCGGCCGACTCGCGCACTTTCACCTTCCGCCTGCGGCCGGGCATCGCGTTCGCCGACGACCCCGCCTTCGGCGGCCGGCCGCGCGAGCTGGTCGCCGCCGACTACGTGTACTCGTGGAAGCGGCTGTACGACCCGCGCTGGAAGAGCCCGATGCTGTTCGTGCTCGAGAACAGCCGCGTGCTCGGCCTGTCCGAACAGCGCGCCGCCGCGCTCAAGGGCCGCACCGCCTTCGACTACCAGCGCGAGGTCGACGGCCTGCGCGCGCTCGACCGCTATACGCTGCAGGTGCGGCTGGCGGCGCCGAACCCGCGCTTCGTCTACCACTTCGCCGACGCCTCGGTGTTCGGCGCCGTCGCGCGCGAAGTGGTCGAGGCCTACGGCGAGCGGATCATGGAGCGGCCGGTCGGCACCGGCCCGTTCCGCCTGGCGGCGTGGACGCGCTCATCGCGCATCGTGCTCGAACGCAATCCCGGCTACCGGCCCGAAACCTACGACTTCGAGGCCGCCGCCGACGCGCCCGAGCTGGCAGCCCAGACGCGCGCCTTGCGCGGGCGGCGGCTACCGCTCGTCGACCGGGTCGAGATCACGGTGATCGAGGAGTCGCAGCCGCGCTGGCTCGCCTTCCAGCAGGGGCGGCTCGATCTGCTCGACCCGGTGCCGGTGGACCTGGCACGCCTGGCGGCGCCGCGCGGCCGGCTGGCGCCGTTCCTGCAGCAGCGCGGCGTGCAGTTGCGGCTGACGCCGATGTCGGATGTCGCGCTCAGCTACTTCAACATCGACCACCCGGTGGTCGGCGGCTACACGCCGGCGCGGGTGGCGCTGCGGCGCGCGGTGGCGCTCGGCTTCGACGGCGCCGAGTACATCCGTTCGATCTTCAGCGGCTTCGGCGTACCGGCGCAGTCGCCGTTCGTGCCCGGCACCTTCGGCTTCGACCCGGCCTGGCGCACGACCATGTCGAGCCACGATCCGGCGCGGGCGCGGGCGCTGCTCGACACCTTCGGCTGGCTCGACCGCGACGGCGACGGCTGGCGCGAGACGCCCGAAGGCGACAGGCTGGTCCTGGAACTGGCCGCCAGCAACAGCCAGCGCGAGCGCAGCGCCAACGAGCTGTGGCGCAAGTTCATGGCGGCGATCGGCCTGAAGATCGAGTTTCGCATCGCCCAGTGGCCGGAGCTGCTGCGCCAGTCGATGGCCGGCCAGCTCATGATGTGGGGCTATTCGTGGCAGGTCGGCCAGCCCGACAGCGACACGATCTTCGGCATGGGCTACGGGCCGAACGTGCTGGCGATCAACGACGCGCGCTTCGACCTGCCCGCCTACAACGCGCTGTTCGAGCGGCAGCGGGTGCTGTCCGACGGCGCCGAGCGGCTGGCGCTGCTGCGCGAGGCCTCGCGCCTGCTGGTCGCCTACATGCCCTACCTGCTGCACATGCACCGGGTCAACGTCGATCTGGCGCAGCCCTGGGTGATCGGCTACCGGCGCCATCCGTTCAGCACCCGCGGCTGGTGCTGGATCGACGTCGATCCGCAGCGGCGGGAGTCTGCTTGAGCCCGCCGGGCCGTCCCAAGGGCGAATGCCTGAGCGCGCAGCGCGAGGGTAGTCCAGTGAGCCCGCCGAGCCGCCCCAAGGGCGAATCCTGCGAGCAACAGCGTGAAGGTAGTCCAGTGAGCGGCGCGGCGCGGCGCCCGGTCAAGCTGGCCACGCTGCTGCGCATCGCGCTGGCTCTGCAACTCGGCGCCGGCTTCCTGCTCGGCCTGTGGCTGCTGCCCGAAGGCGCACCGCTGTGGCAGGCGGCGCTGATTGCGCTGGCGCTGCCGCCGGCGGCAACCGCTGCCGTGCTCGCGCTCGAGACGGCGGTGGCCGAATGGGTCGACCCCGGCGCACCGCGCGCGCCGCCGGCGCGGCTGCTGCGCGCCTGCGCCGGCGAGACCTGGTGCCACCTGCGCGCGTTCGCCTGGCGCCAGCCGTTCGCGGCCGGCTTTCCCGAGCCGGCGCTGGCCACGGACCCGCAGCGGCCGGCGCTGCTGCTGCTGGCCGGCTACGTGTGCAATCGCGCGGTCTGGCAGCCGCTGCTCGCCAGCGGCCGGCTCGGCCAGTGCAACGTCGCCACGGTCGACCTGTTGCCGGTGTTCGGCCCGATCGACCGCTATGCGCAGAGCATCGACGCCGCCATCGACCGGCTGCGCGCCGCCACCGGCGCCACGCGCGTGACGCTGGTGTGCCACAGCATGGGCGGGATCGCGGCGCGCGACTATCTGCGCCGGCACGGCGACAGCGCGATCGAGCGCGTGATCACGATCGGTTCGCCGCACCACGGCACGATCTTCGGCTCGCTCGGATACGGCGCCAACGCGCGCCAGATGGCGCGCGGCTCGGCCTTTCTCACCGCGCTTGCCGCCGCCGAGGACGGGCCGCTGCGCCGGCGCTTCGTGTGCATCGCCAGCAGCGACGACAGCCTGGTCGTGCCGCGCGCCAGCCCGCTGCTGCCGGACGCCGAGCACCGGCTGGTCGACGGCGTCGGCCACCTGGCGCTGCTCGAGGACGAGCGGGTCTGGGATCTGATCGTGGCCGCGGTCAGACCGCGAGCAGCGATCGCCACCGCTTAGCTCTTCGAGGTCTTGGCCATGAACGGCGTCGGCGCGGACTGCACCGCGTCGCTGCCGCACTTCGGGCAACGATGCGGCAACTCGTGTTCGGCGATGCGCTCGACGCGCTCGAACACCTCGCCGCACTTCTCGCAGCGGTACTGGTAGGTGGGCATGGCGCGCTTCTCCCTGTTGATCGTCGAACGCGCCGGCCTCGTAGTTCCGCGCGGTGGTGGTGTTGGCCTGCGACAACGAGATCGTCCCGCTGCACACGCGCCTGCCGGCGAAAGCGGTGCCCGAGACCATCTCGGTGGTGTACACTGTTTTCGTGTACACGACCCCAAAGCGATTTAGACATGAAAAACATCACGTTGAGCGCCGACGAGGAACTGATCGAAGCCGCCCGGGCACGCGCGCGCGCCGAGCACACGACGCTGAATGAGGAGTTCCGTCGCTGGCTCAGAACCTACGCGCTGCGCGAGCAGCAGGCTGCGGAAGCGCTCGCCGTGATGCGCGAGTTGCAGGGCAAGCTTCGCGTCGGTCGCAAGCTAACGCGGGAAGAGATGAATGAGCGTTGACAGCTTCATCGACACCAACGTCTTCATCTACCAGCTCGAAGGCCTTGATGCGGACAAGGCGGCCCGGGCCGAGCGGTTGATCGCGCACGGGATCGCCACCGGGACCGCCTGCATCAGCTTTCAGGTAGTGCAGGAGTGCCTGAACACGGCGCTGCGCAAGGCACGAACGCCGTTGAGTGCCCACCAGGTCCGGACCTACCTGCAATCTGTCCTGGCGCCTCTGTACCGCGTGCAGCCGAGCACCCGCCTGTACCGCGCGACGCTGGATCTGCAGGGTCGCTACCGCCTGAGCTTCTACGACAGCCTGATCGTCGCCGCGGCGCTGGATGCAGGCTGCACCCGGCTCTACAGCGAAGACCTGCAAGACGGCCAGCGGATCGAGGCACTGACGATCGAGAATCCGTTCCAGGGCTGAGCGGCTGTGAGCGCACACGCGCCGATCAGAAGTGGATCCCGCGCATCAGATTCGCGAACGCGATCTGGTCGGCGCTCGCCTTCGCCTTCTCGCCTTCCTTGGCGCCCTTGGCGGCATCCGAGTCCGGGAACATGCGAAACGCGGTGTTCATCGCGATCTGCGCCACCTTCGGTGCCGCGGCGTGCAGGATCTGGCCGAAGATCCCGAGCCGGGTGGCGATGCGCACCGGCTTGTAGACGATCGCCTGCACGATCAGGTCGGCGGCCTCTTCAGGGCTGAGGGTGGGCACGTTCTGGTAGATCTTGGTCGGCGCGATCATCGGCGTGCGCACCAGCGGCATGTTGATCGTCGTGAAGGTGACGCCGACGTCGATGAACTCGCTCGCCGCGCAGCGCGTCCAGGCGTCCAGCGCCGCCTTGCTGGCGACGTAGGCTGAGAAGCGCGGCGCGTTGGTCAGCACGCCGATCGAGCTGATGTTGACCACGTGGCCGCGGCGCCTGGCTGCCATCTGCGGCAGCAGGCCGAGGGTCACGCGCAGGCAGCCGAAATAGTTCAACTGCATCGTGCGCTCGAAGTCGTGGAAGCGCTCGTAGCTGGACTCGACGCCGCGGCGAATCGAGCGGCCGGCGTTGTTCACCAGCACGTCGACGCCGCCGTGGTTCTCGACCAGCCACGCCACCAGCCGGTCGCAGCCGTCCAGGTCGGCGAGGTCGGCCGCGAAGGTGACGACGCGGCCGCCGTTGCCGTTTTCGCTGGCGGCGAGCGCGGCCTCGATCTCCTTCTTCGCCGCCTCGAGCTTGTCTTGCTCGCGGCCGACGATCACCGTGATCGCGCCGGCGGCGGCGATCTTGTGCGCCGCCGCCAGGCCGATGCCCGAGGAGCCGCCGGTCACCAGCACCACCCGCCCGCCGACCTGCCCCTTGAGGGTGCGGTCGATGAACAGATCCGGGTCGAGATTGCGCTCCCAGTAGTCCCACAGCCGGTAGGCGTAGTCCTCCAGGCGCGGGCACTCGATCCGGCCCTTGAGCAGCGCCGAGGCCTGCCGGCAGTCGAAGCGGGTCGGGTAGTTGACGAAGGTCAGCAGATCGTCGGGCAGGCCGAGATCCTTGATCACCGCGTTCTTCAGCCGCCGCACCGGGGTGAGCGACAGCATGCCCTTCTTGACGCTGTTAGGGATGAAGCCGAGCAGCGCCGCGTTCACGCGCAGCGTCATCTGCGGCGCGTGCGCGGCGCGCGCGAAGATGTTGAGCACGTCGCCGACGCGGTACGGCGTCGGGTCGACGATGTGGAAGGCGCGCCGGTCCTGGTCCTTGACGTGGGCGATGTGGTCGATCGCGTCGACCACGAAGTCCACCGGAACGATGTTGATCCGCCCGCCCTCGATGCCGACCGTCGGCATCCACGGCGGCAGCGCCGCGCGCAGGCGCTGGATCAGCTTGAAGAAGTAGTAGGGACCGTCGATCTTGTCCATCTCGCCGGTGCGCGAGTCGCCGACCACCAGCCCCGGCCGGTACACGCGCCAGGCGCCCCTGACTTCCCGGCGCACGATCTTCTCGCTGTCGTGCTTGGTGGCGAAGTACGGATGCTCGAGATTCTCGGCCTCGTCGAACATGTCCTCGCGGAACACACCCTCGTACAGGCCGGCGGCGGCGATGCTGGAGACGTGCTGGAACACGCCGGCCTTGAGCTCGTTGGCGAGTTGCACCGCGTTGCGCGTGCCGTCGACGTTGGCGACGATCTGCGCCGCCGCGTCGGCCTTCAGGTCGTAGACCGCCGCCAGGTGGAAGAAGTGATCGATGCGGCCGGCGAGCGCCTTGATCTCGCTCCTGGCCAGACCGAGCATCGGCTGTGCGAGGTCGCCGGCCACCGGCCGGGCGCGCGCCTCGGTCGCGTTCCAGAAGGCGAGCAGCTCGGCCAGCTTGTCGCGGCTTTCGGGCCGCAGCAGGAAGTGCACCGTGGCGCCGCGCCGCGCCAGCAGCTTCTTGACCAGACGCTTGCCGATGAAGCCGCTCGCCCCGGTGACGAAGTACTCCATGACTGTCCCCTCGCTCTGGCGCACGGCCCTGTCGACCGTCGCCGTTGTTGTTCTGGTCCGGATGGCCGTCGCAGCGCCGGCGCTGCCGCCGCCAGCCTGCCGTAGGGCGCGGCGATTATAGGAGCGGGGGTGCGCATGGATAGAGCAGCGCCTCTAGCGAATTAGTGCCCGCCGTCGAGGCCGGCTTCCTACACTGGCCGCCATCGTCCATCGGACCGTTTCGTTGCCAAAGGAGCACACATGGTCAGGAAACTGAAGGCGATCGCCAAGCACAAGGATGACAGCCACCTGGCGGCCGCGATCAAGGACTCGGCGCAACAGATCTGGCTCGCCGGCCTCGGCGCCTACGCCAAGGCCCAGGAAGAAGGGCAGAAGGTGTTCAACGCCCTGGTGCGCGAAGGCAATTCGCTGCAGAAGCGCACCATGCGCATCACCGAGGACAAGATGAACGAAGTCACGACGCGCGTGGGCAAGCTCGCCGGCGGGCTGCAGAAGCAGGCCAACGGCACCTGGGACAAGCTCGAGACCGTGTTCGAGGAGCGCGTCGAGCGCGCGCTGACGCGCCTGGGCGTGCCGACCAACAAGGAGATCGGCGAACTCACCCAGCGGGTCGAGGAACTGACCGCCAGCGTGCAGAGGCTCTCCGGCGGGCGCGCCGTCGCGCGCAAGGCGGCACCGCGCAAGCGCGCTGCGACCAAGAAGGCGGCCGCAGCCTGAGGGCGGCCTGCGCCGCCGGTTGCCGCGGCAACCGGCTGCGGCGGCGCGCGTTCTGACGCCGCCGACGGCGTCGCTTCCGGCGCCGATGCAAAGGCGGTTTGCGCGCGCCGGCGACACCGCGCGTAGCGCGAGTGCTAGCTTGCGCGTTTTGCCACGCCCGGATCGTCGATGAACGAACGAACCGCCCGCCGGCCGATCGCCCGCCCCCTTCCGACTCGCCAGAGGCCAGCCCGCATCGGCCTCGCCCTGGCCGGCGGCGGCGCCCTGGGGGCGATCTACGAGATCGGCGCGCTGGCGGCGCTCGCCGAGGCGCTGCGCGGCGTCGATCTCAACCATGCCGACGTCTACGTCGGTGTGAGCGCCGGCGGGTTCATCGCCGCGGGCCTGGTCAACGGCTTCTCGCCGCACCAGATGTCGCGCCTGTTCATCGAGGGTCACAAGAGCGCCGACCGCTTCGACCCGGCGATCCTGCTGCGACCGGCGCTGCGCGAGTTCTGGCAGAGACTGCGTTCGCTGCCGCCACTGGCGGCGCAGGCGGCGCTGCAGTACCTGCTGCGGCCCGGCAACCCGATGGCCTCGCTGCAGCGACTGAGCCGCGCGATTCCGACCGGCCTGTTTAGCGGCGACGAGGTCGACCGCTACCTCGCGCGCATCTTCAGCCAGCCCGGCCGCAGCAACGACTTCCGGCGCCTGCCGCACCGGCTGTACCTGGTCGCCACCGATCTGGACACCGGCGAGTCGGTCGCCTTCGGCTCGCCCGGCACCGAGCACGTGCCGGTGTCGCGCGCGGTGCAGGCGTCGGCGGCGCTGCCGGGGGTGTTTCCGCCGGTCGAGATCGACGGCCGCTACTTCGTCGACGGCGCCCTGCGCAAGACGCTGCACGCCTCGGTGGCGCTCGAGCACGGCATCGACCTGATGCTGTGCCTGAACCCGCTGGTGCCCTACGACGCGCGGCCGACGCACCGCGCGCGCGCGCGCGACTACCGGCTCGGCAAGCTGGTCGAAGGCGGCCTGCCGGTGGTGCTGGCGCAGACCTACCGCTCGATCATCCACTCGCGTCTGGGCGCCGGCCTGGAGCGCTACAAGGTCGCCTATCCGGACACCGACATCATCCTGTTCGAGCCGAACCGCTCGGACGCCGACATGTTCTTCACCAACCTGTTTTCGTACTCGAGCCGCCGGCGCCTGTGCGAGCACGCCTACCAGAAGACGCGCCAGGAACTGTGGGCGCGGCGCCACGAGCTCGGGCCGCGGCTGGCGCGCCACGGCGTCGAGATCAATGCCGGCGTGCTGCGCGACGACTCGCTGACGCTGGTCAAGAGCATCCGCCGCCAGCGCGAGGCGTGGCTCGATCTGCGCACCGCGCACGCCGCGCGCCTGCTGGCGCACACGCTCGACGACCTCGAGCGCTATCTGAAGCACGTCTACGCCTGAGCGCCGGCGGCCGCGGCCGCCGATCCCCGACCGGGTCCGCCCCGCAACGGCGGCCGGCACGCATAATTGCGGCCGACGACCACTGCCGAACGCCCGCGCGCGGGCGCATGCCATGGAACGCAAGGCGCCGCGCCGCACGCGCGAACGGATCCTCGAGCTCGCGCTGCGCCTGTTCAACGATTTCGGCGAGCCGAACGTCAACACGACGCTGATCGCCGAGAAAATGGCGATCTCTCCCGGCAACCTCTACTACCACTTCAAGAACAAGGACGACATCGTCCAGAGCATCTTCCAGCAGTTCGAGCGCGAACTCGACAAGCTGCTGGCGGTGCGCTCGCCGGCGCCCGAGCGCGCAGCCAACGTCGAGGACGCATGGCTGTTCCTGCACATGCTGTTCGAGCTGATCTGGCGCTACCGCTTCTTCTACCGCGACTTGAACAATCTGCTGATCAACAGCCGCACGCTCGAGCTGCGCTTCAAGACCCTGCTCGAAGACAAGGTCGCGATGGCGCGCTGGCTGTGCAACGGGCTCGCCAGCCGCGGCGAGCTGCGCGCCAGCCGGGCCGAGGTCGATGCGCTCGCCACCAACATGGTGGTGGTGGCCAGCTACTGGGTGTCGTACCAGTACGTGCTGAATCCGCGCCACTTCTCGGAGCCGGAAGTGGTCGGCCGCGCAGTCTCGCGCGGCTGCTATCAGGTGCTGGCCTTGACCGCCCCCTATCTGGTGGGCGACGCTCGCAAGTTGTTCGAGAGGCTCGCCGCCGAGTACCTGAACGACTGAACCGGTGCCGCCGACGTCGGCGCGCCGCGCCGCTTGGCGCGCAAGCCCGCAGCCGAGCCCCGAGGAGACCGACCGATGGCCAAGAGCTGGAGCACGTTTCCCTATCGCGATGCGCGTTTCGTCCACACCGCGACCTCGTTGAAGAAGGCGTGGGCCGATCTGCACCGCGGCGACTGCGAGCCGCTGCCGAAGCAGGCGGCAGCGCTCGAGGCCTGGATCGCGTTCCACGCCGGCGAGTTCCAGACCGCCGCCGAACTCGGGCGCGAGGCGGGCGGCGCCGGGCTGGCCGCGGCCCACAAGGCAACCGCGATCTACGCCAACTATCTCGAGCAGGACGACAGCCGCCGTCTGGCGCTGTTCGACGAAGTGGCGCGCAGCGCCGAGGCACAGCAGCGCGCCGAGCCCGGCAACGCGAACGCGTTCTACTGGCATGCCTACGCGCTCGGCCGCTATGCGCAGGGCATCAGCGTCGCCAAGGCGCTGGCGGCCGGCATCGGCGGCAAGGTCAAGACCTCGCTGGAGGCGGCGATCCGGCTTGCTCCCAAGCACGCCGATGCGCACACCGCACTGGGCACCTACCACGCCGAAGTCATCGACAAGGTCGGCGCCCTGGTCGCCGGCCTGACCTACGGCGCGAAGAAGGACATCGGCCTGGCGCACTTCGAGACCGCGCTGAAGCTGAATCCGCGATCGGCGATCGCCCGCATCGAACAGGCCAACGGCCTGGTGATGCTCGAGGGCAAGAAGGCCCTGGCGCGGGCCGAGAAGCTGTACGCCGAGGCCGCCGCCTGCAGCGCCGCCGACGCCGCCGAGCGGCTCGACGTCGAACTGGCGAAGTCGGAACTGGCGGGCTGAGCGCTCGCCGATCGCTGGCCGGCGCGACCGCGGCCGCTATGCTGCGCGCCGCCGTGCCCGCCCTCGTTCGCATCGCCGTGCATCGCTCCCGAGCCGTGCGCCGCCGCGGCCGCCTGCTGGCGGCGGCGCTGTGCGGCCTGCTCGCCACCGGCGCCGCGATCGCCGACGGCGCCGCTGCGCTGGCGCCCTGCCGTCTCAAGGGCATCGAGCGCGAAGTGCAATGCGGTTCGATCGCCGTGCCCGAAGATCCAGATCGCCCGCAGGGCCGTCGGCTCGAGATCGGCTTCGCGCTGGTGCCGGCGCTGGCGCGCCGCCACGAAGCCGATCCGCTGTTCGTGCTCGCCGGCGGACCCGGACAGGCGGCCAGCGCCGTGGCGGCGGCGATGCAGCCGGTGCTGGCACGGGTCAACACGCGGCGCGCGATCGTCTACGTCGACCAGCGCGGCACGGGCCGATCGAACGCGCTCGACTGCGCGCCCGAGCGCGGCGGCGAATCGATCGCCGACACCGTCGATCCGCAGCGCGCGCTGGCGCGGCTCGGCGCCTGCGTGCAGCGGCTGGGCGCGCGCGCCGACCTGCGCCAGTACGCGACCTGGATCGCCGTGCGCGACCTGGACGCGGTGCGCGCCGCGCTCGGCGCCGAACGGATCAACCTCTGGGGCGGCTCCTATGGCACGCGGGTGGCGCTCGAGTACCTGCGCCAGTACCCGCAGCGCGTGCGCAGCATCGTGCTCGACGGCGTGGCGCCGGCGACGATGGCGCTGCCGGCGAGCCTGGCGGTCGACGCCGACTCGGCCCTGCAGGCGATGGTCTCCGACTGTGCCGCCGACAGCCGCTGCCGCGAACGCTTTCCAACGTTGAACGAGGACCTGCGCCGCCTGCGCGCCGCCGCCGAGCGCGCGGCGCCGATCCGCGCCCGCCACCCGGTGAGCGGCGAGCTCGAGACGCTGCGCCTGGACCGCGACCTGCTCGCCGGCCTGCTGCGTGCGCCGCTGTATGCGCCGCCGCTGCGAGCGCTGCTGCCGCACGCGGTCGTGCAGGCCGCTGGCGGCCGCTTCGAACCGCTGCTGGCGCTGAACTTCGCGCTCGCCGGCGCGGTCGGTGACAACTTCGCCGAGGCGATGCACTTCGCCGTCGTCTGCGCCGAGGATCTGCCGCGCGTCGACGCCGCCGCCCGCGCCGCCGCCCGCGCCAGCGCCTTCGGCGACGGCTCGGTGGCCCTCTACGAGCGCGCCTGCGCCAAGGTTCCGGTACGCGCCGTGCCCGAGGGCTTCTCCGAGGCGCCGCGCAGCGATGTCCCGGTGCTGATCCTGTCGGGCGGCGCCGATCCGGTCACGCCACCGCGCCACGGGCAGTCGGTCGAGCGCCACCTGCCGCGCGCGCTGCACCTGATCGCGCCGCATCTGGCGCACGGCGTGAGCCCCCAGGGCTGCGCGCCGCAACTGATCGCGCGCTTCCTGCGCCAGGCGCAGGCCGCAGGCCGCGGCCCCTTCGCCGGCATCGAGGACGGCGGCGATGCCGGCTGCCTGGCGCGGATTCCGGCGCCGACCGTGTTCAGCGCCCCGCGGACCGGCCGATGATCGAAGTCGAGTCGCTCGCCAAGAGCTTCGTCAGCGGCTTCGGCCGGCGGCGACAGGTCGTGACCGCGGTCGAGGATCTGAGCTTCAGCGCCGCCGACGGCAGCATCACGGCGCTGCTCGGTCCGAACGGCGCCGGCAAGACGACCGCGCTGCGCGTGCTCTCGACCCTGATGCCCGCCGATCGCGGCCGCGTGCGCGTCGCCGGCATCGATGTCGCCGCCGATCCGGCCGCCGCGCGCGAGCACATCGGCATGCTGAGCGACGCGCGCGGCCTGTACGGGCGGCTGAGCGCGCGCGAGAACATCGCCTACTTCGCGCGCCTGCGGCGCGTGCCGCCGCGCGAGTTCGAGCAGCGCCTGGCGCACCTGGCGCACCTGCTCGACATGGAGGCGCTGCTGGCGCGCCCGACCGCCGGCTTTTCCAGCGGCGAGCGCATGAAGGTGGCGCTGGCGCGCGCCCTGATCCACGACCCGCAGCACCTGATCCTGGACGAGCCGACCAACGGCCTGGACGTGATGTCGACGCGGGCGCTGCGCCGGCTGCTGCTGGCGCTGCGCGATCGCCGCAAGTGCGTGCTGTTCTCGACCCACATCATGCAGGAGGTCGATGCGCTGTGCGACCGGATCGTGGTGGTCGCGCGCGGCCGCTCGGTGGCGCAGGGCAGCGCCGCCGAACTGCGCGCGCGCACCGGCTGCGCCAGCCTGGAAGATGCCTTCGTGCAACTGGCGCTGGCGCCGGGCTGAGCGCGGCCGGCGCGACGCGATGGTCTTCGTCACCGTCCTGCGCAAGGAGCTGGTCGATGCCCTGCGCGACCGGCGCAGTTGGATCATCGCCATCGTGGTTTCGCTGCTGTCGGGACCGGTGGTGTTCACCTTGATCGCGAACTTCGTCGGCGGCATCGAGGAGCGGGCGGCGGCGCGCGAAGTGCTGATGGTCGAGCCGGCGCGGGCGCCGACCCTGGTCAACTTCCTGAGCCGCGCCGGCGCCACCGTGCTGCCGGCGCCCGCCGAGCCCGAGGCGGCGCTGCGCTCGGGCCGCCTGCAAAGCGCGGTCGTGGTGCCGCCGCCGGACTTCGAGGCGCGCTGGCAGCGCGGCGAGGCGGTGACTCTCACCGTGCTGTTCGACGACAGCCACGACCGCGTGCAGCCGCTGCTGGCGACGACGCTGTCGCTGCTGCGCGCCTTCGGCCGCGAGTCGGGCACGCTGCGGCTGATCGCTCTCGGAGTCAGCCCGCAGGTGCTCGCGCCGGTGACGATCGAGGAACACAACCTGGCGCCGGCGCAGGCGCGCGGCGCCCGGCTGCTGTTCATCGTGCCGTGGGCGGCGCTGCTGGTGGCGGTGTTCGGCGCCCTGCCGGTGGCGATCGACCTCAGCGCCGGCGAACGCGAGCGCGGCTCGCTCGAGCCGCTGCTGATGAACCCGGTCGGCGTCGCCGGCGTCGTGCTCGGCAAGTGGGCGCTGGTGATGCTGTACTCGACGGCGATCGTCGTCCTGACCCTGGCGGGCTTCCTGGTATCGATGCGGCTGGTTGCGAACGAGACGCTGTCGGCGCTGATGCACCTGCAGTGGCGCGAGCTGGCGGTGTTCGCCGCCGTGCTGCTGCCGTTCGCCGCGCTGATGGCCGCCGCCAACCTGCTCGCCGCCACCTTCGGCCGCAGCTTCAAGGAGGCGCAGACCTACGTCAGCTACCTGGCGATGAGCGTGCAGTTCGCGGCGCTGGTGCCGGTGTTCCTGACCGCGCGCGACGCGCTCTGGCAGTTGTTCGTGCCGTCGGTGGCGCAACTGACGGTGCTCATGAAGGTGCTGCGCGGCGAACCGATCGCGGCCGTGGATCTGCTGGCGCCGGCGCTCGTGTGCGCGCTCGGCACCGCGCTCGCCCTTCTGCTGCAGGCGCGCCTGCTGCGCCGGGAGTCGGTGCTGTTCGCACGCTCCTGAGTCGGGCTCGACCGGCGCCCGAGCCAGCGATCATCCCGACGGCCGAGGGGTTGCCCCAAACTGCCGATCACCTGGTTAGAGGCCTGTTTTTCCGAGGCTTTCATCGACTTCCCGAGAGTTGCCCGGTGCCATAATTTGCGGCAGTTTCGTTCGCCACGATGACTGCGCTCGCCACGATGCCCACCGACCCGGCGGCCCCGCTGCCGGCGCCGCGCACGATCGGTCGCTTCCAGGTGCGCGACGAGATCGGCCGCGGCTCCAACGGCGTCGTCTACAGCGCCCACGACCCGGTGCTCGGGCGCGAAGTGGCGATCAAGGCGGTGCCGCTGACGGCCTCGCCGCAGCAGCGCGAGCAGATCGAAACCGGTTTCCTGAACGAGGCGCGCGCCGCCGGCCGCCTGAGCCACCCGCACATCGTCACGATCTACGACGCCGGCCGTTGCGGCGCGCTCGCCTACATCGCCATGGAGCGGCTGCACGGGCGCGACCTGCACGATGTGCTGGCGAGCGGCCAGCCGATGCCGCTGCGTCAGGTGGCGAGCCTGGTGGCGCGCGTGGCCGACGCCATCCACTACGCGCACAAGCGCGGACTGATCCACCGCGACATCAAGCCGTCGAACATCTTCCTGCTGCGCGACGGCAAGCCGAAAGTACTCGACTTCGGCGTCGCCCTGACGCTGCTCGGCGACGGCGACGGCGAACACAAGCGGCAATTGATCGGCACCCCGAACTACATGTCGCCCGAGCAGGCGCTCGGCCAGACGATCGACGCCCGCAGCGACATCTTCTCGCTCGGCGCGATCCTGTACGAGTTGATTGCCGGCCGGCGCGCCTTCGACGGCGCCAGCATCGAAGACACGCTCGGGCAGGTGATCGCCGCCCGGCCGACGCCGCTCGAACAACTGCGGCCGGACGCGCCGCCGGTGCTGATCGCGGTGCTGCAACGCGCGCTCGCCAAGGACCTCGGCCAGCGCTACCAGAGCGCCGCCGAGATGCGCAACGATCTGGCCGCCTTCGCCGGCGGCGGCACGCTCGGCCTGTCCCCGCGCGGACCGGCCACCCGTGCGCGCGACCTCGGTCGCCGCCTGGCCACGCCGCGCGCCAAGCTTGCGCTCGCGGCGCTCGCGGCTCTGGCTGCCGTCGCCGTGGCGATCGCGATCACGCACCAACCCGACCCGGTCGCGGCCGAGGCGCCGGCGACCACCGCCGCGGTCGAGCCGGTCGCGGTGCGACCGGCGGCACAAACCGATGCCGCCGCCGCCGCCGCGAGTGGCGATGCTCAGCCGGCCGGCGCGGCAGGCGCAGACGGTGGCGACGCCGCCGGAGCGGGCGCGCCGGCCCGCGCCGCCGAGCCGCGCAAGGTGCGCGCGGCGCAGGCCACGCCGGCCGCTGACGGCGAGGGCTTCGTCGCACTGGCGGTTTCGCCGTGGGGCGAGGTCGTGGTCAATGGCGCCACTCGCGGCGTGTCGCCGCCGCTGACCCGGCTGGCGCTGCCGCCCGGGGTGCACTCGGTCGAAATCCGCAATGGCGCGGCACCGCCGCTCACGGCGCGCGTCGAAGTTCGGCCCGGCCAGACGATCGCTTTGCAGCATCGGTTCTAGTGCCGACCCGGTTCCTGGTCCTGCGGTCCGGGGCCGTCACCCCGATTGCGACGACTGCTGTTCGGACGACTGGCGCGGCAGCGGTCGGTCCACTAGCCTGCCGAGCGCCCCACCCTCGTTAGCCAGCTCGCCTTGTCCTCCGCCACCCCGACCCTGCCCGGCGAGCCGTCGACTGCCCCAGCGCCGGTCGGCTCCGCGCCGCGCGACGCCGGCGCCAAGCGGCCGCCGGCGGTCACTTTCGCGCCGGCGCCGGCCACCGGCGTGCTGCCGCCGGCGCCGGCACCGAGACAGCTCGGCCGCTTCTCGATAACGCGCGTGCTGCGCAAGGAGAAGAACTCGGTCGTCTACCTCGGGGTCGACCCGGTCCTGCACCGCGAGGTGGTCATCAAGGCGGTGCAGTTGCCGCCGCCCTCGGACGCGACGCCCCATCTGGACGCGCAGATCGATCCGCTCGAGCAGGCCTTCGTGCGTCAGGCACAGGCCGCCGGCAAGCTGGCCCATCCGCACATCGTCACCGTGTTCGAGGCCGGGCGCCTGCGCGACACCGGCTACCTGGCGATCGAGCGCGTCAGCGGGCGCGCAATGCACGAGCTGATCGCCTCCGGCTGGCGGCCGCAGTTCGCGCACTGCGCGAGCATCGCCGCGCGCATCGCCGATGCCATCGACTATGCACACCAGCAGGGCGTCGCACACGGTCACCTCGGACCGCAGCACGTGGTTCTGCAGGTCGACGGCGTACCCAAGATCGAGGGTTTCGGCGGCTGGATCGACGGCGGCAGCGGCGGCGACGATGCGCTCGCCGGCACCGAGAAGCTGCTGCCCTACTTCCACAGCGAGATCAGCGAGGTCGAGCGCCGCGCCGACGTGCGCGCGATCGCCGCGCTCGTATACATGATGCTCACCGGGCGCGCCCCCGGCGCACGCCCGGCGCCGGTGTCGTCGCTGCGCGGCGACGTGCCGGCCGCCCTGGCGCGAGTGGTCGACGAGTCCCTGACGCCGGCCGGCGCCGCGGCCCTGCACCGCACCGCCGGCGACCTGCGCGATGCGCTGACCGCCTATCTGTGGAGCGAGCGGCACGACAACGTCGCGCCGGCGACCATCGGCATTCCGCTCGCCGCTGCGCCGCGCCGTCTCGCCGATCCGGCCGCAACGCAGGCGCGATCGGCGGCCGATGCGCCGACGGTCGCTGTCGAGGC
>JBBIST010000024.1:0-36703 GCA_037441125.1 Burkholderiales bacterium | reverse complement strand
CCGCGAAGGCGGCAAGACCGTCGGCGCCGGCGTGGTGGCGAAGGTGATCCAGTAGGCGCATCCATGATCCGCGACCGCAGATCTGTGGTGCGGCCGCGTTCTTCCATCATCGCGGCGCGCCCAGCGTGCCGCATCGCTCTTTGAGGACCGTCCATGCAAAGCCAGCGCATCCGCATCCGACTGAAGGCCTTCGACTACAAGCTGATCGATCAGTCGGCGATCGAGATCGTCGACACCGCCAAGCGCACCGGCGCCGTGGTGCGCGGTCCGGTGCCGTTGCCGACGCGGATCCAGCGCTTCGACATCCTGCGTTCGCCGCACATCGACAAGACTTCGCGCGACCAGTTCGAGATGCGCACCCACCAGCGACTGATGGACATCATCGACCCGACCGACAAGACCGTTGATGCGCTGATGAAGCTTGACCTGCCTGCGGGCGTCGACGTCGAGATCAAGGTTCAGTAGTTGCGTTGCGCCTGGGCCTTGCACAGGGCTAAAAGGCTAGGATAAACTCACAAGCTTTTCGCGCCTTGCCCGCTACTGGACTTGCCGGTGGGCGGCGCAAGCGCATTCGGTCCTGGCCAATCGCAGCCGGGGTTTGGAGAACACAATGAGTGAAGAAGCCAAAGCTTCTGCCTCGCCCGTTCGCCTGGGTCTGATCGGCCGCAAGGTCGGCATGACACGCATCTTCACGGACGACGGCGAGACCGTGCCGGTGACCGTGCTCGACGTGTCGAGCAATCGCGTCGCCCAGGTCAAGACCGACGCGAGCGACGGCTACAGCGCGGTGCAGGTCGCCTTCGGTACGCGGCGCGCCTCGCGCATCACCAAGCCCGTTGCCGGACATCTGGCCAAGTTCGGCGCCCAGGCGGCTGCCGGACTGCGCGAGTTTCGCGTCGACGCCAAGGTCGCCGCCGATCTGAATCCCGGCACGCCGCTCACGGTCGAACTGTTCAGTGTCGGTCAGAAAGTCGACGTCACCGGCGTGACGATTGGCAAGGGCTTCGCCGGCGCGATCAAGCGTCACCACTTCTCGTCGAACCGCGCCACGCACGGCAACTCGGTCACCACCAACGCGCCCGGTTCGATCGGCATGCGTCAGGACCCGGGGCGCGTGATGCCCGGAAAGCGCATGGCCGGACACCTGGGCGACGCACGACGCACGACGCAGAACCTGGTGGTCGCGCGCGTCGACCGCGAGCGTGGCCTGCTGCTGGTCCGGGGCGCCGTGCCGGGGGCCAAGGGCGGCCAGGTCGTCGTTCGTCCGGCGGTCAAGAGCTGAGGGAGCGGGCGATGGAGCTCAAACTGATGAACGCCCAGGGCGAGAGCGCGGGCACGACGCCTGCTCCGGCAAGCCTGTTCGGGCGCGACTACAACGAGGCGCTGATTCACCAGCTTGTCGTCGCTTACCAGGCCAACGCGCGCCAGGGAACGCGGGCGCAGAAGGACCGGCAGCAGGTCAAGCACTCGACCAAGAAGCCCTGGCGGCAGAAGGGCACGGGTCGCGCGCGGGCCGGCTCGACCGCATCGCCGCTGTGGCGCGGCGGCGGCCGCATTTTCCCGAACACCCCGGACGAGAACTTCTCGCACAAGGTGAACAAGAAGATGTACCGCGCCGGCGTGTGCTCGATCTTCAGCAAGCTTGCCCAGGATGGAAGGATCGTCGTCATCGACGACCTATCGATCGAGGCGCCGAAGACCAAGCTGCTCGCCGATCGATTCAAGGCGATGGGCCTGGACTCGGCGCTGATCATCACCGACAGCATGGACGACAACCTGTACTTGGCGTCGCGCAACCTGAAGAACATCCTGGTGGTCGAACCGCGCTACGCCGATCCGCTGTCGCTGATCCACTACAAGACGGTCGTGGTCACCAAGCCGGCGATCGCCCGACTGGAAGAGATCTGGGGGCAGGCATGAGCGCGGCGGCGAAAGTGCAGGCGGATCGTCTTTACACGGTGCTGGTGGCGCCGATCGTCTCCGAGAAGAGCACGATGCTCGCCGACAAGTTCGAGCAGGTCGCGTTCCGCGTGCGGCCCGACGCCACCAAGCAGGAGGTCAAGGCGGCGGTCGAGAAGCTGTTCAAGGTCGATGTCGAGAGGGTCTCGATCCTTAACGTCAAGGGCAAGGAAAAGCGCTTCGGCCGCTTCAATGGCAAGCGCGCCGACGTGCGCAAGGCCTACGTCTCGCTCAAGGCCGGTCAGGAAATCAACTTCGCGCAAGAGGTGAAGTGATGGCGCTGGTCAAAGTCAAACCGACTTCGGCGGGACGCCGCTCGCTGGTCAAGGTCGTCAGCCCGCACCTGCACAAGGGCGGTCCGCTGCCGCGCCTGACCACGCACAAGAAGCGCGGTTCGGGCCGCAACAACAGCGGCCGGATCACGGTGCGCCACAAGGGCGGAGGCCATAAGCAGCACTACCGGTTGATCGACTTCAAGCGCGACAAGGACGGCGTTCCGGCGCGGGTCGAGCGGCTCGAATATGACCCGAATCGCAGCGCCCACATCGCCCTGCTGTGCTACGCCGACGGCGAGCGCCGCTACATCATTGCGCCCAAGGGACTAGCGGTGGGCGCGCAGTTGATGAGCGGCCAGGATGCGCCGATCAAGGTCGGCAACACCCTGCCGCTGCGCAATGTCCCGATCGGAGCGACGATCCATTGCATCGAGATGTTGCCGGGCAAGGGCGCGCAGCTCGCCCGAGCCGCCGGCGCCGGTGTCCAGTTGCTGGCGCGCGAGGGCAGCTACGCCCAGCTGCGGCTGCGCTCGGGCGAGATCCGCAAGGTGCTGATCGAGTGCCGGGCAACGATCGGTGAGGTCGGCAACGAAGAGAACAATTTGCGCCAGTTCGGCAAGGCCGGCGCGATGCGTTGGCGCGGCATCCGGCCGACGGTGCGCGGCGTGGCGATGAACCCGGTCGATCACCCGCACGGCGGCGGCGAGGGCCGCACTGGAACCAAGCGGGCGCCGGTCAGCCCATGGGCGCAACTGACCAAGGGCTATCGCACTCGCAACAGCAAGCGCACGGACGCGATGATCGTCCAGCGCCGCCATCGCAAGTAAAGGGAACCGCCAATGTCCCGCTCTCTGAAAAAGGGTCCCTTCGTCGACGGTCATCTGCAGGCCAAGATCGACAAGGCGCAGTCGACCAAGGACAAGAAGCCGATCAGGACCTGGTCGCGCCGCTCGACGATCCTGCCCGACTTCATCGGCCTGACCGTCGCCGTGCACAACGGCAAGGCGCATGTGCCGGTCTACATCACCGAGCAGATGGTCGGCCACAAGTTGGGCGAGTTCGCTCTGACCCGGACCTTCAAGGGCCACGCCGCCGACAAGAAGGCGGCGCCGGCGGCGAAGAAGCAGTAGGGGAAGTCATGGAAACAACTGCATCCGTACGCGGCGTGCGACTGTCGGCCCAGAAGGGCAGGCTGGTCGCGGATCTGGTCCGCGGCAAGCCGGTGGACAAGGCGCTCAACATCCTCGGTTTCACGCAGAAGAAAGCGGCCGGGATCATTCGCAAGGCGCTCGAGTCGGCGATCGCCAACGCCGAGCACAACGACGGTGCCGACATCGACGAGCTGAAGGTGACTCAGATTCTGGTCGAGAAGGCGGCGACGCTGCGCCGCTTCTCGGCCCGAGCCAAGGGCCGCGGCGCGCGCATCGGCAAGCAGACCTGCCACATCTTCGTCACCGTCGGCGACGGCAAATCGGCATAGGTGCTTCATGGGTCAGAAGATCAATCCCACCGGTTTCCGCCTCCCGGTCTCGCGCAACTGGAACTCGCGCTGGTTCGCCACCGGCGAGGACTTCAGCCGCATGCTGGCCGAGGACCTCAAGGTGCGCGAGTTTCTGAAGAAGAAGCTGCGCGCCGCCTCGGTCGGTCGCATCCTGATCGAGCGTCCGGCCAAGAACGCGCGCATCACGATCTACTCGGCGCGCCCCGGCGTGGTCATCGGCAAGAAGGGCGGCGACATCGAGAACCTGAAAGTCGAGCTGCAGAAGATGATGGGCGTGCCGGTGCACGTGAACATCGACGAGATCCGCAAGCCGGAGGTCGATGCGCAGCTGATCGCCGACTCGATCACGCAGCAGCTCGAGAAGCGGATCATGTTCCGGCGCGCGATGAAGCGGGCGATGCAAAACGCGATGCGACTGGGCGCCCAGGGCATCAAGATCATGAGCGCCGGCCGCCTCAACGGCATCGAGATCGCGCGCACCGAGTGGTATCGCGAGGGGCGCGTGCCGCTGCACACGCTGCGCGCCGACATCGACTACGGTTTCTCGGAAGCCAAGACCACCTATGGCGTGATCGGCGTCAAGGTCTGGGTCTACAAGGGCGACACGCTCGGTCGCAACGACGCGCCGGCGGCCGAGTCGCCGCCGGCCGACCGCGAGGATCGCCGCCCGCGGCGCACCGACCGCGCCGATCGTCCGGGTGCGGGTCGACCGCCGGTGCGCCGGGCGGCTACGGGTGCGGCGGCGCCGCGTCGCGCCGGCGAAGCCCGTCCGGAGGCGGCGGCGACGCCTGCGGCCACGCCTGAGCCGCCCAAGGACGGTGCCGTCAAGCCGGCCGTCAAGCGCGTGCGCAAGGCGGCGGTCAAGACGCAACCCGCCGCCAAGGGCGGCGGTACTGACGGAGAGTGACCATGTTGCAGCCGACTCGGCGCAAGTACCGCAAGGAGCACAAGGGCCGAAACCGCGGCCTGGCGCTGCGCGGCGCGCACGTCGCCTTCGGTGAGTACGGACTGAAGGCCACCGAGCGCGGTCGTCTGACGGCGCGTCAGATCGAGGCCGCGCGCCGCGCCATCAGCCGCCACATCAAGCGCGGCGGCCGTGTCTGGATCCGCATCTTCCCGGACAAGCCGATCTCGACCAAGCCGGCCGAAGTACGCATGGGCAATGGCAAGGGCAATCCCGAGTACTGGGTGGCCGAGATTCAGCCCGGCAAGGTCCTGTACGAGATGGACGGCGTCGATGAGTCGATCGCGCGCGAGGCTTTCGCGCTGGCGGCGGCCAAGCTGCCGCTGAAGACCATTGTCGTCGCGCGCCAACTCGGCCAGTGAGCGCGCGCACCGGCCAGGAGAACGTCATGGAAGCGAAGCAACTGCGCGCCAAGGATGCGGCGGCGCTGAACAAGGAACTGCAGGACCTGCTGCGCGCGCATTTCTCGCTGCGCATGCAGAAGGCGACCCAGCAGCTGACGAACACGACGCAACTGCGCAACGTCCGGCGAGACATCGCCCGCGTGCGCACGGTCCTGACGCAGAAGGCGGCGGCGAAATGAGTGCTGAGAACAAGTCGCTGAAGCGCACCCTGGTGGGGCGGGTTGTCAGCAACAAGATGAGCAAGACGGTGACGGTGCTGATCGAGCGCAAGGTCAGGCACCCGGTCTATGGCAAGTACGTGACGCGCTCGACCCGGCTGCACGCGCACGACGAGAGCAACCGGATCAGCGAGGGCGACTTGGTCGAGATCGCCGAGTCGCGGCCACTGTCGCGCACCAAGACCTGGACTGTGCTGCGGGTGGTGCAGGCTGCCGAGCCGGTTTGAGCTCGCTTGCGGGCGGCGCGCGCCGAGACAGAGACTTGCACCGGGGACCACGTAGACGATAGAATCCCGCGCTTTCACGCCTGCCTTCACGCTGTGCGCGTCGCCTATGCGGCGAGGCGCGGCACGCGCCGGGGGCGGCGGGCGCCGGTTGCCATCGGCGCGATTTTTTCCGGGTCGCCGGTGTCGTACGCCGGTCCGTCGCCACGACGGATCGCCGGCGTCGGCCGCGGAGGCTCATCTCCCGGACGGGACCAAGACTGACCGGCGAGCGGACCTGACCGTCCGGCGCCGGGACAAGTTGGGGCGAACAAGATGATTCAGATGCAGACGATGCTGGACGTCGCCGACAACACCGGCGCCCGTTCGGTGATGTGTATCAAGGTCCTGGGCGGCTCGAAGCGCCGCTATGCCGGCATCGGCGACGTCATCAAGGTGACGATCAAGGATGCCGCTGCCCGCGGCCGCGTCAAGAAGGGCGAGGTCTACAACGCGGTGGTCGTGCGCACCGCGCACGGGCTGCGCCGCGCCGACGGCTCGGCGATCAAGTTCGACAACAACGCCGCCGTGCTGCTGAACAACAAGCTGGAGCCGATCGGCACGCGCATCTTCGGGCCGGTCACGCGTGAGCTGCGGACCGAGCGCTTCATGAAGATCGTGTCGTTGGCGCCGGAAGTCATCTAGAGAGGCCGGCGATGGAACGAATCCGCAAGGGCGACGAAGTGGTCGTGATCGCCGGGCGCGACAAGGGCAAGCGCGGCACCGTGCTGGCCCGCGTCGGCGACCGGCAGGTCCGGGTCGAGGGCGTGAACACGGTCAAGAAGCACGTGCGCCCGAACCCGATGAAGGGTGTGACTGGCGGCATCATCGACAAGACGATGCCGATCGACGTCTCGAACCTGATGCTCTGGAACCCGGCCGCCAACAAGGGCGACCGCGTCGGCTTCAAACTGGTCGACGGCAAGAAGGTGCGCGTGTTCAAGAGCAACGGCGCCTTTGTCGGCGCCAAGTGAGGAACGCGAACATGGCCCGTTTGCATGATCAGTACCGAGAAAAGATCGTTCCCGAGCTGGTGCAGAAGTTCGGCTACCGCTCGACGATGGAAGTGCCGCGCATCGCCAAGATCACCCTGAACATGGGGGTCGGCGAGGCGGTCAACGACAAGAAGAACATCGAGATGGCGGTCGGCGACATGACCAAGATCGCCGGCCAGAAGCCGGTGATCACCAAGACCCGCAAGGCGATCGCCAACTTCAAGATCCGCGAGGGCCTGGCGATCGGCTGCATGGTGACGCTGCGCGGCGAGCGCATGTACGAATTCCTCGACCGCCTGATCTCGGTCGCCTTCCCGCGCGTTCGCGACTTCCGCGGCGTTTCGGGGCGCGCCTTCGACGGCCGCGGCAACTACAACGTCGGCCTGAAGGAACAGATCATCTTTCCCGAAATCGAGTACGACAAGATCGACAAGCTGCGCGGCATGAACATCAGCATCACGACCACCGCCAAGACCGACGAAGAAGCAAAGGCGCTGCTGGCCGCCTTCCGCTTCCCGTTCCGCAACTAACCGGGCAGCGCTACGACATGGCAAAACTGTCTTTGAAGAACCGCGAAGCCAAGCGTGCGGCGACGGTCAAGAAGTACCAGGCCAAGCGCAAGGAATTGAAGGCGATCATCGGCGATGCCGCACGCTCGATGGAGGAGCGCATGCAGGCTCAGGCGAGCCTGCAGGCGCTGCCGCGCAACTCCAGCCCGACCCGGCTGCGCAATCGCTGCGCCCTCACCGGCCGCCCGCGCGGCACCTTCCGCAAGTTCGGGCTGGCGCGCAGCAAGATCCGCGAGGCGGCGATGCGCGGCGACATTCCGGGCCTGGTCAAGGCCAGCTGGTAGGCGAGGAGATCGAAGATGAGCATGAGTGATCCGATCGCGGACATGCTGACCCGGATCCGCAACGCGCAGCGGGTGGAGAAGAACGAAGTGGCGATGCCGTCGTCGAAGCTCAAGGTGGCGATCGCCGGCGTTCTCAAGGACGAGGGCTACATCGACGGCTTCAACGTCGTCGCCGACGACGGCAAGCCGCAGCTTCGCATCGGCCTCAAGTACTACGCCGGCAGGCCGGTGATCGAGCGCCTTGAGCGCGTCTCGCGTCCCGGCCTGCGCGTGTACCGCGGCCGCGACGCGATTCCGCAGGTGATGAACGGCCTCGGGGTGGCGATCGTCTCGACTCCGCGCGGCGTCATGACCGACCGCAAGGCGCGTGCCGCCGGCATCGGCGGCGAAGTGCTCTGTTACGTCGCCTGAGGCGGGCGCGAAGGAAACTGTCATGTCGCGAGTTGCAAAGATTCCCGTGTCGCTCGCCAAGGGCGTTGAAGCGACGCTTGCCGGCGACGAGATCACGGTCAAGGGGCCGCTCGGAACGCTGCGGCAACGGGTCGGGTCCAAGGTCAGGGTCGAGATCGGCGGCGGCAAGGTGAGCTTCGCCGCCGCCGACGCCTCGCGCGAGGCGAACGCGATGAGCGGCACCCTGCGCGCGCTGGTGGCCGCCATGGTGCAGGGCGTGAGCCGGGGTTTCGAGAAGAAGCTGACCCTGGTCGGCGTCGGCTATCGGGCTCAGGCACAGGGCGACAAGCTCAACCTGTCGGTCGGCTATTCGCATCCGGTCGTGCATCAGATGCCGGCCGGGATCAAGTGCGAGACGCCGTCGCAGACCGAGATCGTGATCAAGGGCGCCGACAAGCAGCGCGTCGGCCAGATCGCGGCGGAAGTGCGCGGCTGCCGGCCGCCCGAGCCGTACAAGGGCAAGGGCGTGCGCTACGCCGACGAAGTCGTGGTGATCAAGGAAACGAAGAAGAAGTAACGCGCGCCGGAGCCATCAATGATCGACAAGAAGCAAGCCCGTCTGCGCCGCGCCCGCGCCACGCGTGCGCGCATCGCGCTGCAGAAGGTGCACCGCCTGACCGTGTTCCGCAGCAACCTGCACATCTACGCCAACGTCGTTTCGCCCGACGGCGGCCGCGTGCTGGCGTCGGCCTCGACCGTCGAGCCGGAAGTGCGCGGCCAGCTCGCCGCGGCCAAAGGCAAGGGGGGCAACGCAGCGGCAGCCAAGCTGATCGGCGCGCGCATCGCGCACAAGGCGCGCGCCGCCGGCATCGAGTCGGTCGCTTTCGACCGCGCCGGATTTCTCTACCACGGCCGCGTCAAGGCGCTGGCCGAGGCCGCGCGTGAAGCCGGTCTGAAGTTCTAAGGGGCAAGGAAATGGCCAAGATTCAACCGAAGGGCGTGCAGTCGGAAGGGCGCGACGACGGCCTGAAGGAAAAGATGATTGCGGTCAACCGCGTCACCAAGGTGGTGAAGGGCGGCCGCATCCTCGGCTTCGCTGCACTGACCGTGGTTGGCGACGGCGACGGCCGCATCGGCATGGGCAAGGGCAAGGCGCGCGAGGTGCCGGTCGCGGTGCAGAAGGCGATGGACAGCGCGCGCCGCGGCATGGCGCGTATCCCGCTCAAGAGCGGCAGCGTCCACCACACGGTGATCGCCAAGCACGGGGCGGCGAAGGTGATCCTCGCGCCGGCGCAGGAAGGCACCGGCGTCATCGCCGGTGGGCCGATGCGCGCGATCTTCGACGTCATGGGGGTGCGCAACATCGTCGCCAAGTCGCACGGCTCGACCAATCCCTACAACATGGTGCGGGCGACGATCAAGGCGCTCGAGAAGCTGCGCACGCCGTCGCAGATCGCGGCCAAGCGCGGCAAGACGGTCGAAGAGCTGCTGGGCTGAGGACCTCATGAGCACGAAGACCCTGAAGGTCACCCTCGTCAAGAGCCCGATCGGCTGCAAGGTCGGCCACCGCGCCACCGTGCTCGGTCTGGGCCTGAAGAAGCTGCAGCAAACGCGCGAGCTGGAAGACACGGCGGCGGTGCGCGGCATGATCAACCGGGTGCAGTACCTGGTGCGCGTCGCCTGAGCGCGCCGGCCGTCACATCGCAGGAACGACGACCATGCGTCTGAACACTCTGAAACCCGCCGCCGGCAGCAAGGGCGCGCGCCATCGCGTCGGCCGCGGCATCGGCTCCGGCTGGGGCAAGACCGCCGGACGCGGACACAAGGGCCAGAAGGCGCGCGCCGGCGGCTACCACAAGGTCGGCTTCGAAGGCGGGCAAATGCCGCTGCATCGGCGCCTGCCCAAGCGCGGCTTCACTTCGGTGACCCGGCGCTACGTCGAGGTGGTCCGTCTGTCGGAGTTGCACAGGCTCGGCGCCGACGAGGTCGACCTGATGGTCCTGAAGCAGGCCGGTCTGGTGTCTGCGCACGCGATCGACGCGCGCGTGATCAAGTCGGGGGCACTGTCGCGTCCGGTCCTGGTGCGCGGCATCGGCGTCAGCGCTGGCGCCCGGGCCGCAATCGAGGCGGCCGGCGGTTCGGTGCAGGTACCGGCGCCGGTGGCGGCGGTGAAGAAGCTGCCGGCGAAGTCGGCCTGATGGCGCCTGCCGTGCGAGCGACGAAGACAACCTAGGAACATGAGCCAGTGGCTGCAACCCTGACCGGGACCATCGGCAAGACAGGCAAGTACGGCGACCTGAAGCGGCGCCTGGTGTTCCTGTTGCTGGCGCTCGTCGTTTACCGGATCGGCACCCACATTCCGGTGCCGGGCATCGACCCCGACCAGCTGCGGGCGCTGTTCGATGCCCAGCGCGGCGGCATCCTCGGCCTGTTCAACATGTTCTCGGGCGGGGCGCTGTCGCGCTTCTCGGTCTTCGCCCTCGGGATCATGCCGTACATCTCGGCGGCGATCATCGTCCAGATGTTGAGCTACGTGGTGCCGTCACTCGAGTCCCTGCGCAAGGAGGGCGAGTCGGGCCGGCGCAAGCTCACCCAGTACACGCGCTACTTCACGCTCGTGCTGGCGACCTTCCAGGCGGTCGGCATCTCGATCGCGCTTGAGACGCAGGCCGGGCTGGTGATCGATCCGGGGCTGATGTTCCGCTTCGTGTGCATCGTGTCGCTCGTTACCGGCACCATGTTCCTGATGTGGCTCGGCGAGCAGATCACCGAGCGCGGGCTGGGCAACGGCATCTCGATCATCATCTTCGCCGGCATCGTCGCCGGACTGCCGTCGGCGATCGGCGGTCTGTTCGAACTGGTGCGCACCGGCGCCATCGGCCCGCTGGCGGCGATCTTCATCATCGCGCTGATCGTCGCCGTCACCGCCTTCGTCGTGTTCGTCGAGCGCGGCCAGCGCAAGATCCTGGTCAACTACGCCAAGCGCCAGGTCGGCAACAAGGTCTACGGCGGACAAAGCTCGCACCTGCCGCTGAAGCTCAACATGGCGGGCGTGATCCCGCCGATCTTCGCCTCGTCGCTGATCCTGTTCCCGGCCACCTTGGCGAGCTGGTTCACCACCGGCGATGCCACGCGCTGGATCCGCGATCTCGCCTCGGCGCTGTCGCCCGGCCAGCCGCTGTACATCCTGCTCTACGCGGGACTGATCATCTTCTTCTGCTTCTTCTACACGGCGCTCGTGTTCAACAGCCGCGAGACCGCCGACAACCTGAAGAAGAGCGGCGCCTTCGTTCCCGGCATCCGGCCCGGGGACCAGACGGCGCGCTACATCGACCGGATCCTGATGCGGCTGACTTTGGTGGGCGCGATCTACATCACCTTCGTCTGCCTGGTGCCCGAGTTCCTGCACCTGCGCTGGAACGTTCCCTTCTACTTCGGCGGCACTTCGCTCCTGATCGTGGTCGTGGTGACCATGGACTTCATGGCGCAGGTGCAGGCCTACCTGATGACGCACCAGTACGAGTCGCTGCTGAAGAAGGCGAACTTCAAGGGCTTCGGGCCGGGTCTGCCGCGCTGATGGCGAAAGACGACGTCATTCAGATGCAGGGGGAGATCCTCGAGAACCTCCCCAATGCCACGTTCCGGGTCAAGCTCGAGAACGGGCACGTGGTGCTCGGTCACATCTCGGGAAAGATGCGAATGCACTACATCCGCATCCTGCCGGGCGACAAGGTGACGGTGGAATTGACGCCGTATGACCTGTCGCGGGCACGTATCGTTTTCCGCGCCAAGTAGCGCGGTGGAGAAGCGCAGTGAAAGTCAACGCGTCGGTGAAGAAGATGTGCCGCAAATGCAAGATCATCAGGCGCAAGCGAGTGGTGCGGGTGATCTGTTCCGATCCGCGCCACAAGCAGCGTCAGGGCTGATGGCGCCGGCGGGCGAGTTCCGGCGCCGACCAGGGCCGGGCGGCCGCGTGGCCGCGGGCACTGCGGCCGGGCACAAGCAGCAGCAGCGTCAAGTGACTTAGAAGGAAGCACGATGGCTCGAATTGCTGGCATCAACATTCCGCCTAATCAGCACGCCGAAATCGGCCTCACGGCGATCTACGGGATCGGGCGCGCGCGCGCGCGCGCGATCCTCGAGGCGACCCACATCGTTCCCACCAAGAAGGTGAAGGAACTGACCGACGCCGAGCTCGAGCGCATTCGCGAGGCGGTGAGCAAGGTCACGGTCGAGGGCGACCTGCGGCGCGAGGTGCAGTTGTCGATCAAGCGCCTGATCGACCTCGGCTGCTACCGCGGCATGCGCCACCGGCGCGGTCTGCCGGTGCGCGGACAGCGCACGCGCACCAACGCGCGTACGCGCAAGGGACCGAAGAAGGCGGGCGTGGCGCTGAAGAAAGGCACCTGAGTGCAGAGCTGTCGCGCAGGCAGTGAAAAGTGGCGCGCGGGCCAGGCCGGCCTGCGTGCTGCCCGTCTCCAGTGGTAAGCAACCGGCCTGTCACGTATCAAGGAAGTCCGATGGCCAAGAACCCGAGCGCGCAGCAGGCTGCGGCGCAGCGTGTGCGCAAGAAGGTGAAGAAGAGTGTTGCCGAGGGCGTGGCCCACGTGCACGCGTCGTTCAACAACACGATCATCACGATCACCGATCGCCAGGGCAACACGCTGTCGTGGGCGTCCTCGGGCGGACAGGGCTTCAAGGGTTCGCGCAAGTCGACGCCGTTCGCCGCCCAGGTGGCAGCCGAGAACGCCGGCCGTGCCGCGCTCGAGTTCGGCGTCAAGAACCTCGAAGTCCGGATCAAGGGACCCGGACCGGGGCGCGAGTCCTCGGTGCGGGCGCTCAATGCGGTCGGGTTCCGCATCACCTCGATCCAGGACATCACGCCGGTGCCGCACAACGGCTGCCGGCCGCCGAAGAAGCGACGCGTCTAGAGGCGCGCCGGGCAGGCTGCAACCGGTGGCTCGTGCCGCAGGTTGCGCAGGGTGGAAGGCGACACGGAAGCGAACAAGATCGCCTTGAGCAACGACCGCCGGAGGGTGACAGACCATGGGTCTCGACAATCTGTAAGTCGTTTCGTCGTCAACGTGTCCGCGCCGATCGAGTGCGGACTTAATGCGAAGCATCGCAGGATAGGAACAAGCAATGGCCCGCTATACCGGCCCCCGGCTCAAGCAGTCCCGCCGCGAGGGCACCGACCTATTTCTCAAGAGCGCGCGGCGCGCGCTCGACACCAAGTGCAAGGCCGACTCCAAGCCCGGCCAGCACGGCCGCACCTCGGGTGCGCGCACCTCCGACTACGGCGTGCAGTTGCGCGAGAAGCAAAAGGTCAAGCGCATGTACGGCGTGCTCGAGCGGCAGTTCCGCCGCTACTTCGCCGAGGCTTCGCGGCGCAAGGGCAACACCGGTGCCCGCCTGATCGAACTACTCGAGTCGCGCCTCGACAACGTCGTCTACCGCATGGGCTTCGGCTCGACCCGCGCCGAGGCGCGGCAACTGGTGTCGCATTGCGCGATCGCCTTGAACGGCGAGACCGCCAACATCCCGTCTCTGATCGTGCGTCCGGGCGACGTGATCGCGGTGCGCGAGCAGGCGCGCAAGCAGGCGCGCATCGCCGAGGCGCTGTCGCTCGCCGAGCAGTCCGGATTCCCGAACTGGGTCGAGGTCAACAAGGACAAGCTGGAAGGCAAGTTCAAGTCACTGCCCGAGCGTTCCGAAGTCGCGCAGGACGTGAACGAGTCGCTCGTGGTCGAGCTGTACTCGCGTTGATCGCGCTGCGCGCGATACCGACGAACATCGGTGCCGCTGTGCCGCACCGACTCCGTCACTTTTTCGAGCCGGCGTTCAGGAGCGTGCCGGCTCGAAGCTTCATTAGCTCCGCTGCTCACCCATCAGCCTTATCGGCGTAACGAGCCGAGGGTATTGAAAAGGGAAAGTCGATGTCATCCACCGCCATGCTCAAGCCGCGCGCGATCGAAGTCGAGTCGATCGGTGCGCATGCCGCAATCGTCACCCTGGAACCCTTCGAGCGCGGCTACGGCCACACGCTCGGCAACGCCCTGCGGCGCATTCTGCTGTCGTCGATGACCGGCTACGCGCCGACCGAGGCACAGATCGCCGGCGTCGTGCACGAGTACTCGACGATCGACGGCGTGCGCGAAGACGTGGTCGACATCCTGCTCAACCTCAAGGCCGTCACCTTCAAGATGCACAACCGCGACGAGGTGACGCTGCATCTGAAGAAGGACGGCGAAGGCGTGGTCACCGCCGGCGACATCGAGCTGCCGCACGACGTCGAGATCATCAATCCGGAGCGCGAGATCGCGCACTTGTCGGCCGGCGGCCGCATCGAGATGCAGATCAAGGTCGAGAAGGGGCGCGGCTACGTGCCCGGCAACGTGCGCGCCTTCCGCGACGATCACTCGAAGACGATCGGCCGCATCGTCATGGACGCGTCGTTCTCACCCGTGCGGCGCGTCTCCTACAACGTCGAGAGCGCGCGCGTCGAGCAGCGCACCGACCTCGACAAGCTGGTGATGACGATCGAGACCAACGGCGCGATCTCGCCCGAGGAAGCGGTGCGCCAGAGCGCGCGCATCCTGGTCGAGCAACTGTCGGTGTTCGCCGCGCTCGAAGGCAGCGCCGAGCCGCTGCTGGCGCAGCGCACCTCGCCCTCGGTCGATCCGATCCTGCTGCGCCCGGTCGACGACCTGGAGCTGACCGTGCGCTCGGCCAACTGCCTGAAGGCGGAGAACATCTATTACATCGGCGACCTGATCCAGCGCACCGAGAACGAACTGCTGAAAACGCCGAACCTCGGCCGCAAGTCGCTCAACGAGATCAAGGAGGTGCTGGCGGCGCGCGGCCTCACCCTCGGCATGAAGCTGGAGAACTGGCCGCCGGCGGGCCTCGAAAAATGATGTATCGCGGCCCCGCGGCCGCTATGACGCCCGCTGGCGCGGGCTATGAATTCGGCGGCGCTGCCGCCTCATAGGGCCGCAGGCCCGTCATAGCCGCCGCAGGCGGCGTCATCGGTCATCGCAGTAGCGCAACCGAACCGCCGGGCTCGCCTGGATAGAAGAGTCGGTCACCCAAGACTGAAAGGAAGGACCCAATGCGTCACCGTCACGGCTTGCGGAAACTGAACCGCACCTCGGCGCACCGCCTGGCGATGCTTAGGAACATGTCCAACTCGCTGTTCACGCACGAGTTGATCAAGACCACGCTGCCCAAGGCCAAGGAGCTGCGGCGCGTGGTCGAGCCGCTGATCACGCTTGCCAAGGAGCCGACGGTCGCCAACCGGCGCCTGGCGTTCAACCGGCTGCGCGATCGCGACGTCGTGGTCAAGCTGTTCAACGAGCTCGGCCCGCGCTACAAGTCGCGCCCCGGCGGTTATCTGCGCATCCTGAAGTTCGGCTTCCGCGCGGGCGACAACGCGCCGATGGCGCTGGTGGAACTGGTCGACCGGCCGCAGCCGGCGCCGGAAGCGAAGCCGGCCGAGACCTCGACCTGACCCTGCGGTGTCTGTCGCGGTGCCACGAGGCGCAGGTGCAGCGATGCAAGAAGTCCTGCTGGTCCTGACCAACTGCCCCGATGCGGCCAGTGCCGAGCGCATCGCGCGCGCACTGGTCGACAACCGCCTCGCCGCCTGCGTCAACCGGCTGCCGCCGGTCGCCTCGACCTACCGCTGGCAGGGTGCGGTCGAGTGCGCCGACGAGGTGCCGCTGCTGATCAAGTGCACGCGCGAGCGCTACGCGCAGGTCGAAGAGGCGATCCGCCAGTTGCACCCCTACCAGGTGCCCGAGATCGTCGCCGTGCCGATCGTCGCCGGTTTCGCGCCCTACCTGCGCTGGGTCGACGAACAGACGCGACCGCCGCTGGTCGCCTGAGCCGCGCCGCGGCGGCGCGACTCGCGCCCGTGGCCTGAACCTGCGCCCGCAGGGTGCGCGTGCGGCAGCGATGGCGGTCGGCAGCGAAGTCCGGCGCGGTCATGCGTCGGTCACTGCGGCGCCATACTCTTGCGGCCGGACCGTGCCGGCTCGCACCCTTTGCCCGACCATCGATCCTTCCGCGCAAGCGCTCCGCCGGAGCCGCTGGGAACGGCCGTCTTCATTCCGGCCTCCGCCCCGGGCGCGATGACCGAGCAGGCCACGGGCGCGGTGCAGCGCCATCGCGCGATCTTCATCTCCGACATCCACCTCGGAACACCCGGCTGCAAGGCGACGCACCTGCTCGACTTCCTGCGCCACAACGAGTCCGACTACCTGTACCTGGTCGGCGACATCATCGACGGCTGGGCGCTGAAGAGCCGCTTCTTCTGGCACCAGACGCACAACGACGTGATCCAGAAGGTCCTGCGCCGGGCGCGCAAGGGCACGCACGTGATCTACATCCCGGGCAATCACGACGAGTTCGGGCGCCAGTTCGTCGGCCTCGATTTCGGCGAGATCGCGATCCGCGAGGAGGCGGTTCACCTGACCGCCGACGGCCGCCGCATGTGGGTCGTGCACGGCGACTTCGCCGACCACGTGATCCAGCATGCGCGCTGGCTTGCCTACCTCGGCGACACGCTGTATGACTGGCTGCTGTGGCTGAACCGCCATGTCAACGCGCTGCGCGCGCGCTTCGGCTTCACCTACTGGTCGCTGTCGCAGTACCTGAAGCACAAGGTGAAAAACGTCGTGAGCTTCATCTCCGACTTCGAGTCGGTGCTGATGCGCGAGGCGCGCCGGCACGGCTACGACGGCGTGATCTGCGGCCACATCCACAAGGCCGAAATCCGCGAGATCGACGGCCTGCTGTACTGCAACGACGGCGACTGGGTCGAGAGCCTGACCGCGCTGGTCGAAAGCCACGAGGGCGAACTCAAGCTGCTCACCTGGCCGACGATCCTCACCCCGGGCGTGCCGGTGCCGCGCTGGGACGAGGAGCCGGAGCGAGTCGGCGAGACGGTCGGCGATCCGGAGCCGGCGCACTCTGCGCGCCTGGCCGAGGATGCGATCGTGCGATGAGGCTGCTGACCGTCACCGATGCCTGGCATCCGCAGGTCAGCGGCGTGGTGCGAACGATCGAAGCCACCAACGCCGAGCTGAGGCGCGCCGGCCACGACCCGTGCCTGATCACGCCGCAGTCGTTCCTGACCCTGCCCTGTCCCGGCTATCGCGAGATCGGACTGTCGCTCCTGCCCTATCGCAAGGTCGCGGCCGAGATCGATCGCCTGCGCGGCGAGCCCGGGGCGCTGGCAATCCACATCGCCACCGAGGGGCCGCTCGGCCTGGCGGCGCGCCGCTACTGTCTGCGGCAGCGACTGCCCTTCACCACCGCCTACCACACCCGTTACCCGCAATACCTGAAGGCGATGTTCGGCGTCCCGCCGGCCTGGACCTACGCCTTCCTGCGCCGATTCCACGGCGCCGCCCAGTGTGTGCTGTCGCCGACCGCTGAGGTCGACCGCGAGTTGGCCGCGATCGGCCTGACGCGGGTCGCGCGCTGGACGCGCGGCGTCGATCTCGCCGCCTTCGCGCCCACCGCCGGCGATTCGCCGCTGGTCGCCGGGCTGGCCCGACCGCTCTTCCTTTACGTCGGTCGGGTGTCGGTCGAGAAGAACATCGAGGCCTTCCTCAGGCTCGATCTTCCGGGCACCAAGATCGTCGCCGGCAGCGGTCCGGCGCTGGACCTGCTGCGCCGGCGCTTCCCCGAGACGCACTTCCTCGGCGTTCTCGAGCGCGAAGCCTTGGCGCGCCTGTACTCCAGTGCCGACGTGTTTGTGTTCCCGAGCCGCACCGACACCTTCGGCCTGGTGCTGCTCGAAGCACTCGCCTGCGGCCTGCCGGTGGCCGCCTATCCGGTGCAGGGCCCGCTCGACGTGCTCGCCGGCTGCGACGCCGCGGTGCTCGACGAGGATCTGCGCCGCGCCGCGCTCGCCGCCCTGCGCATCGACCGCGGCCGCTGCCGCGCCTGGGCGCAACTGCACTCGTGGCGTGCCGCCAGCGAGCAGTTCCTCGCGCACCAGGTGCCGTTGCCGGCGCGCCTGCCGGCGGCCGACGCTGGCGCCGCCCAGGTTCGGCACTGACCTCGCGCTTCGCTTTAACGCGCCAGAGCGCGCCGCAGCAGGTACGACAGCAGATCGACCAGCGCCACCAGCAGCATCATCGCGAGCAGGATCGAACTGGTCTCGCTCATCTGGAACAGGCCCAGGTGGAAAGTGAGCATCTGGCCCAGGCCGCCGGCGCCGACCACGCCGAGGACCGCGGCGGCGCGGATGTTGTTCTCCCAGCGATACAGCGTGTACGAAACGATCTGCGGCAGGATCTGCGGCAGCGTCGCGTACAGGAACACGCGTCCGGCGGCGATGCCCTGCACGCGCAGCGCGAAGGCGGGCCCGGGCGGCGCGTTCTCGATCGCCTCGGCGAACAGGCGGCCGAGGACGCCGCTGGTGTGCATCGCCAGAGCGAGTGTTCCGGCCAGGGGGCCGAGCCCGGCCGAGATCAGCAGCAGCGCCGCCCACACCAGCTCGGGGATCGAACGCAGCGCATTGAGCACCAGGCGGGTCGGCGCGCGCGCCAGCGCGCGGTCGCCCTCGTGCGTGCGGCTCGCCGGGATCGCCAGCAGTAGCCCGAACGCGACCGCGAGCAGGGTGCCGACCGCCGACATCGCCAGCGTCTCCAGGCTTGCTGTCGCCAGCCGCCAGAGGAAGACCGGGTCGGTGGCCGGCACCAGCAGCTCGCCGATGAAGCGGCCCATGCGCTGTGCCGCTTCGAGCGAGAAGAACCGTGACCACTGCAGGTCGAGCGAAACGAAGCTCGCCACCACCAGCGCCAGGATCGACAGCACGATCCAGCAGGCGACGCAGCGCGCATGAAAGAGCGGCGGCGGCAACGGCGCGCCGGCCGCGCGCCGGCCAGGCTCTGCGGGCGGCACGGGCGGGGCGCTCATCCGATCGCCCGCCGCAGCGCGCCGCTCGCCAGGTCGGCCAGCCACACGAGGCCGATGAACACCAGCAGCATCGTGCTCACCTCGGAGCCGTTGAACATCTTCATCGAGGTGTCCATCTGCTGCCCGAGGCCGCCGGCGCCGACGAAGCCGAGCACCGCCGACGAGCGCAGCGCGCACTCCCAGCGATAGACGGTGTAGCTGGTCAGCTCCGAGGCATTTTGCGGCAGCAGGCCGTAGGCGAAGGCCTGCAGCCGGCCGCAACCATTGCGCAGCAGCGAGGCGGTGGCATGCGTGTCGCCGCTTTCGAGGATCTCGCCGTAGACCTTGCCCAGCATGCCGCTGTAAGTGAGCGCGATCGCCAGCACGCCGGCGGTCGGCCCGAGTCCGACCACGCGCACGAACACCAGCGCCCACACCAGCTCCGGCACGCTGCGCAGCACGATCAGCAGCCAGCGCACCGCTTGGCGCACGACGAACGGCAGCACGTTCATGCGGCCGGCGAGCGCGGAGACCGACAGCGCCGCGGTCGACAGCAGGGTGAGCGGGATCGCCAGCAGCAGCGCCAGCGCCATGCCGGCGGTGGCGATCGCTACCGTGCGCCAGGCTTCGCGCGCCACCAGCGCCAGGAACTCACCGTCGAGCCGCGGCGGCAGGAAGTCGCCGGCGAACCTCAGGGTCACGGCGAGGTTGTCGGGCGCAAACAGGATCCAGGGTTTGAACTCGGTCGCGACCAGCATCGGCGCCAGCAGCACGGCGCCGGCCAGGACCCAGAACAGGCGCCGAGTCCAGGCCGGGTCGCGCAGCTCGGGCGACGCCCGCGTGAACGCACTCACCGCGCGATCCTGCCTAGCGACAGACCAGGGTCGCGGCCGGTACCGGTGACACAGACTCCGTCACCGGGGCGCCGGCCAGCTCGTGCTCGTGCTGCGCGTACAGCGCCGCGAGCTGCTCGCGCGTGACTTCGCGCCCAGGCAGATCGAAGGCGAGCGCGCCCTCGCGCAGGCCGATCACGCGCGCGAAGCGGGTCGCGACGTCGACCTGGTGCAGGCTCGCCACCAGGGTCACGCCGCGCTCGGTCGCCTCGTTGATGATCGTGTCGACCGCCTGCCGGGCGCGAGTCGGGTCGAGCGCCGACAGCGGCTCGTCGATCAGCCATAGCGACGCCGGCGCCAGCAGCGCGCGCGCCAGGCCGACCCGCTGGCGCTCGCCGCCCGAGAGGCGATCGACGCGCTCCCACAGCTTGGGCGCGAGGTCGAAGCTCGCCAGCGCCGCGTGCGCCGCAGCGATCTCGGTCGGATAGGCGAGGCTGCGCAGTCCCGCCCACAGCGACCAGGCCGGCAGGCGCGCCGCCAGCACCGCCGTGACCACGCGCTGGCGCGGCGGCAGCGGTGGCGTCTGCGGCGCCAGGAACAGGCGCGCGCGCAGCCGCTGCAGCGCGCGCACCGGCAGCGACCAGGGATCGATGCCGTCGAGCCTTAGTCGACCGTCGCAGGGCTTGAGCGCGCAGGCGAGCGCGGCGAGCAGCGTCGTCTTGCCGGCGCCCGAGGGGCCGATCACCGCCACCTGCTCGCCGGGAGCGATCGCCAGCGACAGCGGCTGCAACGCCGCCGGCGCAGTGGCCGCCGCGGCCGGATGGCGCGCCGCGAGGCGCGCGAGCTCGATGCGCATGAAAGGCGCGCCGCGACCGCCGGCGCTACTTAATCAAGCCGGCGCTGCGCGCCGCCGCCTCCAGGCCGCGGTAGTTCTCGGCGCGGGTCGGCACATAGCGGGTGGCGCGATTGAGGGTCAGGATCTCGCGCCCCTCGGCCGTGTCCATCGATAGGCCGAACAGCGCCTGGGCGATGCGGTTGCGCAGCGCCTCCGGCATGTCGGCGTGCACCGACCAGTTGTAGTTGAAAAACGGCGGCGTCGTGTGGAACACCTGCACGCGGTTGGTGTCGACGCGCTTTTCCTCGACGAACTTGCGCCAGACGGTGATGTCGAGCGCGGCGGCGTCGACGCGGCCGCTCGCCACCGAGGCGATGGTGGCGTCGTGCGCGCCGCTGAAGGCCACGCGCCGGAAGTCGCGATCGGGGTCGATCCCGGCCTGCAGCAGGAAACTGCGCGGCATCAGGTGTCCGGAGGTCGACGACGGCGAACCGAAGCTCACCTGCTTGCCGCGCAGGTCGGCGAGCTGGCGAATGCCCGAGTCGGTCTGGGTGATGAACACCGAGCGGAAGTGCGCATCCTCTTCGCGCTGCGCGATTGGGATCACGCGGCCGCCGGAGCGGATCTGCGCCTGCACGTGCGTGAAGCCGCCGAACCAGACCAGGTCGGCCTGGCGGTTGACGAGCGCCTCGACCGCGGCCGGGTAGTCGTTGACCGGCGTGAACTCGACCTTCATGCCGAGCGTGCGCTCGAGGTAGCGGACCAGCGGCCCGAACTTGCGCATCTGCTCGGTGGCAGCCTCCTCCGGAATGGTCGTCACGCGCAGGGTCTGCTGTGCCTGCGCCGGGGCGAGTCCGGCCAGACCCAGGGTGCAGGCAGCCGCGAGCAGCCGGCGCCGGCCGCGAAAGTTGCGATCGGTCGACATGGATTTCCTCATCGAGTTGAGCGGCCCGTACCGGGCACGGAAAGGTGCTGCGCGATCAGGCTGGGTCGCGGTAGGCGGCGAACGCGGCCTGCGGCCGCGCCGCGATCGCGACCTGCGCAACGCGTGGCCCGCACGTTCTGTCGCTTCGGCCCGCGCACGCTACCAGCTTTTGCACCGTGTGGCCGACCGGCGCCGCACGCGCCGCCGAAGCTGCGTCGCCGGCGAATACGCTCAGCGCGGCTCGCGCAGCCAGCGCGCTGCCTGCAGCGCGAAGTAGCTGAGCACGCCGTCGGCGCCGGCGCGCCGGAACGCGAGCAGCGACTCGAGGATCGCCTTGCGCTCGTCGAGCCAGCCGTTGCGGATCGCCGCCATCAGCATCGCGTACTCGCCGCTCACCTGGTAGACGTAGGTGGGCGCGCGAAACTCGTCCTTGACGCGGCGAACGATGTCGAGATACGGCAGGCCGGGCTTGACCATCACCATGTCGGCGCCTTCCTGCAGGTCGAGTGCCACTTCGCGCAGCGCCTCGTCGCTGTTGGCCGGGTCCATCTGGTAGACGGCCTTGTTGCTCTGGCCGAGGTTGGCGGCCGAGCCGACCGCATCGCGGAACGGGCCGTAAAAGGCGCTCGCGTACTTGGCCGAGTACGCGAGGATGCGCGTGTGGATGTGACCGTGGGCCTCGAGCGCGGAGCGCAGCGCGCCGACGCGGCCGTCCATCATGTCGCTCGGCGCGACGATGTCGACCCCGGCCTGCGCCTGCACCAGCGCCTGCGCCTTGAGCACCTCGACCGTCTCGTCGTTGAGCACGTAGCCGCCGGCGTCGATCAGGCCGTCCTGGCCGTGGCTGGTGTACGGGTCGAGAGCGACGTCGGTCATCACGCCGAGCGACGGGAAGGCGGCCTTCAGCGCGCGCACCGCGCGCGGCACCAGACCGTCGGCGCGCAACGCCTCGCGGCCGTCGGCGGTCTTCAGGCCGGCGTCGATTACCGGAAACAGGGCGATGACGGGGATGCCCAGTTGCACGCACTCCTGCGCCACCGGCAGCAGCAGGTCGAGCGACAGTCGCTGCACGCCCGGCATCGAGGTCACGTCTTCGCGCCTGCGCTCGCCGTCGAGCAGGAACACCGGGTAAATCAGGTGCTCGGCGCGCAATTCGTGCTCGCGCATCATGCGGCGCGAGAAGTCGTCACGACGCATGCGGCGCATGCGCAGGGCCGGAAACGGTGCCAGCGGAGTCATTCGGGAAATTCCCACTTGGGCGAGCGCGGTCGATGCGCAAGGCTTCGCATCGGATGTTGGAGGATCGATTCGATGCTCGGCATCCCCCGCTTCACCTCCCTGAGCGGGTTGCCTGCTAACGGCATTTCGCCCCGAACTCGTTCGGGGCTTCTTTTTTGCGCCGGGCCAATGGCCGGCGCGGCCCAGATCATAGTGCGAGCCAGCGCTCAAGCGTGTGCGCGAGTTCGTCCACGCCCTCGCGCTTGACGGCGGAGAACAACTGCACCGAGGTCGGCATCGGCGCAGTGCGCGCCTGCTGCTCGGCCGCCGCAAGCGCGCGCCGGCGTTCGACGGTGCCCAGTTGATCGGCCTTCGACAACAGCAGGCACAGATGCGTGCGCTGCGGCGCCTCGCGCTGCGCCAGCCAGTCCAGCAGCGCATGATCGGCGGCGAGCAGCGGCCGGCGTGCGTCCATCACCAGCACCACGCCCGCCAGCATCCGGCGCGACTTCAGGTAGCCGCCGACCAGTGCATCCCAGCCGCTGCGGGTGGCCGGGTCGGCGCGGGCGAAGCCGTAGCCGGGCAGATCGACCATGTAGGCGCGCGTGGTCGAGCGCCCGCTCGCGTCCTTGCGGCTGAGGGCGAAGAAGTTCAGCAACTGTGTGCGCCCCGGAGTCTTCGAGGCGAAGGCCAGCTGGCGCTGCTGCGTGAGCGCGTTGATCGCACTGGACTTGCCGGCGTTGGAGCGGCCGGCGAAGGCCAATTCCGGCAACAGGTCCAAAGCGGCGCCGGCAAGCTGCTGCGGCTGCGCAACCGAGGTCACGAATCGCGCGGAGTGAAACAGGCTCGTGGCTGAAGTCAAGATTGGATCCCGGTGAGTCGGGTGGCACAGAGGCGGGCGCACGGGAGCAATCCTCGCGCTGCGCGCTCGGGGCCTTGGCTTTGCAGCGGCCCGTCGGGCTCATGCGCAGGCGCGTCGCTGCGGTCGAGTAAGATCCCCGCCCAGCTTAGCGGGGCGAGCGTTGCGGCGCCGGGGCGTGGCCGGCCATTGTGCCCGCAAGCGATGCATCCAGACACCGATTCCCGACCACGCGATCTTTCCGTTTGCCAGAGGCCCATCGATGACCGTCCCGTCCGGCTGTCGCAACGCGCTGCTTGCGCTCTGTCTTGTCGCCTGCGCCACCGCGAGCGCGCAGGCGCCTGCGCCGCGCCCCGATCCGGCCCGCGGCCAGCAGATCGCCGCCGGCGCCTGTGCCGCCTGCCACGGACCCGATGGCAACTCGGCGCTGCCGGCCAATCCGCGGCTCAACGGCCAGCACGCCGAATACCTGGTCAAGCAGTTGCAGGACTACGCTTTGCCCGCCGATCACAGGGCGGCTCGCGTGAACGCGATCATGGCCGGCTTCGCCGCCACACTCACGCCCGAGGACCGGCGCCACGTCGCCGCCTGGTACGCGGCACAGAAGCCGATGCGCGGTGAGGCGCGCGTGCGCGACACCCTCGAACTCGGCCAGAGGATCTATCGCGCCGGCATTCCCGAGAGGAAGGTTCCGGCCTGCGCCGGCTGCCATGCGCCCAACGGCGCCGGCATCCCGAGCCGCTATCCGCGCGTGGGCGGCCAGCACGCCGAGTACACGGCGGCGCAGCTGCGCGCGTTCCGCGACGGCACTCGACGCAACGACCTGTCGATGGCGCAGATCGCCGCGCGCCTGTCGGAGGCCGAGATCAAGGCCGTGTCCGACTTCATCGCCGGGCTGCGCTAGGCACCGCCGCTCAGCCCTTGCCGAACACCTCGTTCAACTGCTGCGTCACGCGCACGAAGGTGGTGCGCTTCGAAAGCTCCTTCAGGCGGCGCGCGCCGACATAGGTGCAGGCCGAGCGCACGCCGCCGAGGATCTCCTGCACCGTGCGCTCGACCGGACCGCGATCGGGGATCAGCACCTCCTTGCCTTCGGCGGCGCGATAGCCGGCGACGCCGCCGGCGTGCTTGTCCATCGCCGCCTTACTGCTCATGCCGTAGAAGCGGCGCAGCGCCTGGCCGTCGCGTTCGACCCGCTCGCCACCCGACTCGTCGTGGCCGGCGAACATGCCGCCGAGCATGACGAAGTCGGCGCCGGCGCCGAAGGCCTTGGCGACGTCGCCCGGCGTATTGCAGCCGCCGTCGGCGCAGATCTGGCCGCCGAGGCCGTGCGCGGCGTCGGCGCACTCGATCACCGCCGACAGTTGCGGATAGCCGACGCCGGTCATCTTGCGCGTCGTGCACACCGAGCCCGGACCGATGCCGACCTTGACGATGTCGGCGCCCGACAGGATCAACTGCTCGGTCATCTCGCCGGTGACCACGTTGCCGGCCATGATCACCAGATCGGGCCAGGCGGTGCGGACGCGGGCGACGAAGGTGACGAAGTTCTCGTGGTAGCCGTTGGCGACGTCGATGCACACGTAGCCGATGCGGCCGCCCGCCGCCTGCATCACCTTGGCGAACTTGTCCTCGTCGCTGCGCGTGATGCCGATCGAGTAGAACGCCGCCGACGGTCGCTGCAGGCCGGCGAAGAAAGCGACCAGCTCGTCGGCCCGGTAGTGCTTGTGCAGCGCGACCGACAGGCCGAAGGGCTCGAGCGCACGCGCCATCTCGAAGGTGCCGGTGGCGTCCATGTTGGCGGCGATGATCGGGATGCCCTCGTAAGTGGCCTTGGCGTGACGAAAGGCGAAGCGACGCGAGATGTCGACGTTCGAGCGCGAGGTCAGGGTCGAGCGCTTGGGGCGGATCAGGACGTCCTTGTAGTCGAGCTTGAGCTCGTGTTCGATGTGCATGACTGCGACCTCCTCGCGCGCGCCGCCGGCAAGAAAAACGCCGGTCTCCCGCAAGGAGAGCCAGCGTGGCGGAAGTCTACGCCGCCGCCTGCGCGAGGCCGTGCCGCTGCAAGCCCGTAACGGAGGCGCGGGTGCGGTCGAATGACCTTCTGCTTCAATCCGCGTACTGTCACCCACTGCACCGCGACACGTTGGGAGAGGTTCCGATGCTGATCCGCCGTCCCGCCGACATCGCGCCGTCGCAGATCACTGCCGCGCCGGTCTACCGCCGCCGTGCCCTTCTGGCGGCAGCCGCCGGACTGGCCGCCGGACCGGGGCTTGCGCGGGCGCAGAACTCGGCCGCGCCCAAGCTTGCCGCCCGGCCCGGTCCGTACTCGACGATGGAAAAGCCGACGCCCTACTCGTACGTGACCGGCTACTGCAACTTCTACGAGTTCGGCACCGAGAAGGACGATCCGCCGCGCCTGGCGCCGAAGCGGCTCAGAACGCGGCCGTGGTCGGTGCTGGTCGACGGCGAAGTGCGCCGCGGCCGCACCTTCGATGTCGAGGAACTGCTCAAGCTCGCGCCGCTCGAGGAGCGCGTGTATCGGCTGCGCTGCGTCGAGGGCTGGTCGGCGGTGGTGCCGTGGATCGGCTACCCGCTGGCGGAGCTGATCCGGCGCGTCGAGCCCAGCGGCCAGGCCAAATACGTCGAGTTCACCACGCTCGCCGATCGGGCGCAGATGCCGGGCCTGAGTTCCAGCGTGATCCAGTGGCCGTACCGCGAAGGGTTGCGCCTGGACGAGGCCCTGCATCCGCTGACGCTGCTGTGCTTCGGTCTGTACGGCGAGGTGTTGCCGCATCAGAACGGCGCGCCGCTGCGCCTCGTTGTGCCGTGGAAGTACGGCTTCAAGAGCGCCAAGTCGCTGGTGCGCATCCGCTTCGTCGAGCGCCAGCCGCTCAACAGCTGGCAGCAGTCGGCGCCGCACGAGTACGGCTTCTACGCCAACGTCAACCCGAACGTCGATCACGCGCGCTGGAGCCAGGCCACCGAGCGGCGCCTGGGCGAGGATGGCCTGTTCGCGCGCCGCCGGCCGACGTTGATGTTCAACGGCTACGGCGAGCAGGTGGCGTCGCTGTACGCGGGCATGGACCTGCGCAAGTTCTTCTGATGTCCGGGCGCGGCGCAGCGCCGGTGCGGCTGTTCGCGCTGCTGCCGGCGGCGCTGCCGGCGCCGATCTACGCTCGCGTGCGGGCGGCGCTGTTCGTGACCGCGCTGCTGCCGCTGGTGCGCCTGGTCGTCCTTGGCACCAGTGCGGGGCTGGGCGCGAACCCGGTCGAGTTCGTCACGCGCTCGCTCGGCACCTGGGCGCTCGTCATGCTGTGCGTGACGCTGGCGATCACGCCGCTGCGACATCTGACCGGCTGGGCTTGGCTGGCGCGCCTGCGGCGGATGGCGGGTCTGTTCTGCTTCTTCTACGCCAGCTTGCACGTGGCGGCCTACGCGGCTGTCGACCTGCGGCTCGATTTGCAGGCGATCATTGCCGACATCGTCAAGCGGCCGTTCATCACCGCCGGCTTCGTCGCCTTCGTGCTGCTGCTGCCGCTGGCGGCAACCTCGACCAACGCGATGGTGCGGCGGCTCGGCGCACGCCACTGGCAGCGCCTGCATCGGCTCGTGTACCCGATCGCGGCGCTGGCGATCCTGCACTTCTGGTGGCACAAGGCCGGCAAGAACGACTTCGGCGAGCCGGCGGTCTACGCGCTCATCGTCGCCGCGCTGCTCGGCGCGCGCCTGCTGCGCCGGCTCGTTGGCCGCTAGGACAGGACGCTCTCGCCGGCGAACAGTTCGGCGATCGTCTCGCGCCGCCGCACTTCGCAGGCGCGCTCGCCGTCGACCATCACCTCGGCCGCGCGGCCGCGCGTGTTGTAGTTGCTGGCCATGCTCATGCCGTAGGCGCCGGCGTCCAGCACCGCGAGCAGGTCGCCCTCGGCCAGGGCCAGATCGCGATCGCGCGCCAGCCAGTCGCCTGACTCGCACACCGGGCCGACGACGTCGACGCGCAGCGCCGTCGCGTTCCTGGCGCACACCGGCTGCACGTCCATCCAGGCGTCGTACAGCGAAGGCCGCAGCAGGTCGTTGATCGCCGCATCGACGATCGCGAAGTTGCGCTCGGCGCCGCACTTGAGCAGCAGAACCCGGGTCAAGAGGGCGCCGGCCGCGCCCACGAGCGAGCGGCCGGGCTCGAACACGAGCCGCTTGCTGCCGTGGCCGCGGGCATCGACGCGTGAGGCCACCGCGGCCACCAGCGCGCCGGGCTCGGGCGGCGTCTCGTCGCGGTAGGCGATGCCCAGTCCGCCGCCGAAGTCGATCTGGCGCAGGCCGATGCCCTCGCGCTCGAGGGCGTCGACCAGGTCGAGCACGCGCTCGGCGGCATCGACGTAGGGGGCAAGCTCGGTGATCTGCGAGCCGATGTGGCAGTCGATGCCGACGATCTCGATGTTCGCCATGCGCGCCGCGCGCCGGTACAGCGCCAGCGTGTCGGCGTAGTCGACGCCGAACTTGTTCTGGCGCAATCCGGTGGTGATGTACGGGTGGGTCTTCGGATCGACGTCGGGATTGGTGCGCACCGACACCGGTGCTTGCCGTCCGAGCGCGGCCGCCACCCGTTGCAGGTGATCGAGCTCGGCTTCGGACTCGAGGTTGAAGCAGCCGATGCCGGCGCGCAGCGCCGCCGCCAGCTCGGCCTCGGTCTTACCGACGCCCGAGAACACGACCTTGCGCGGATCGCCGCCGACGGCCAGCACGCGCGCCAGCTCGCCACCGGAGACGATGTCGAAGCCGGCGCCGGCACGTGCCAGCAGGTCGAGGATCGCCAGGTTCGGGTTCGCCTTGACCGCGTAGCAGACGAGCGCCGGCCGCTGCGCCAGCGCGTCCGCATAGGCGGCGTAGGCGGCAAGGATCGCGCGCTTCGAGTAGACGTAGGTCGGCGTGCCGAAGCGCTCGGCGATGGCATCGAGAGCGAGCCCCTCGCAGTGCAGTACGCCGGCGCGCCGCTCGAAGGTGGCGGCTTTGGCAGCGATCGCAGTCACTTGCGCTCGTCGGTCACGCCGGGCAGATCGGGCAGGTGCGGTGCCGGCGCCGGAGCTTTCGGCGGCGGAACCGGATAGGGCCAGCGCGCCTGCGGCGGTACGCCCGGCACGTACAGCGGACCCTTCTGCCCGCAGGCCGCGAGCGCCGCGCCCAGCAAGACCAATACAATCAACGCGCCGCGTCTGAGCATGCGGCCAATCTATCACGCAGCACGGCGCCTTTCGCGATGAACGATTCCGAGTTCGAGGCCCTGGCCGCAGCGACGCTGGAGGCGATCGAGCGCGCGCTCGAAGCGTGCGCAGCCGATGTCGAGGCCGAGCGCAGCGGCAACGTCCTTACCCTGGAGCTGGGCGACGGCGCCCGCGTGGTGATCAACGGCCAGACGCCGACGCGGCAGATCTGGGTCGCGGCCAGAAGCGGCGGCTTTCACTTCGCGCGCGACGGCGATCTTTGGCGCGACACGCGCGACGGCTCCGAGCTGTTCGCGGCGCTCGCGCGCATCGTCGGCGTCCCGGGTCTGGCATCCGCGCCACCGCAGGCGCGTTGAGTACGCTGGCTGCGGCGCGGCTTGGCGCGCTCAGAAAATCTGATCGCGCACCGTTTCGGCCTTCTTCTGCTCCTCCGGCGGCAAGCCGTCTTCCAGCCCGAGACTGGCGATCCCGGCGCCGGGCGGGAACTCGGCGAAAAACATCTCGCCACCCAGGGTGACCACGCCTTCGGGCGTATCGCTGTGCACTTCGGGGCGATCGCGCAGGGCGCTGGCCATGAAGTTGATCCAGATCGGCAGCGCCAGTCCACCGCCGGTTTCGCGCTCGCCGAGCGGCCGCGGCTGGCCGAACCCCATCCAGCCGACGCCCACGAGGCCGCCGCCGTAGCCGGCGAACCAGGCGTCGTGCGTGTCGTTGGTGGTGCCGGTCTTGCCGGCCAGATCCGAGCGCTTCAGGACCGCGGCCCGGGTGGCGGTGCCGGAGCGCACGACCTCGCGCAGCAGGCTGTCCATCACGTAGGCGTTGCGCGCCGAAAGCACGCGGTTTTCCTCGCGTCCGGCGCGCAGCGGCTGCGCCTCCATCAGCGTGCGGCCGCTGGCGTCGGTGACGCGCGTGATCAAGTAAGGATTGACGCGGTAGCCGCCGTTGGCGAACACCGAGTAGCCGGTCAGCATCTGCCACGGCGTCACCGATCCGGCGCCGAGCGCCATCGTCAGATAGGGCGGATGGCGCTCGGCCTCGAAGCCGAAGCGCTGCAGGTGCTGCTGGGCGAAGGGCGGCGTGATCGCCTGCAGGACGCGAATCGACACCAGGTTCTTGGACTTCGCCAGTCCCTGGCGCAGGCGCATCGGTCCGTCGAACTTGCCGTCGTAGTTGCGCGGCTCCCAGACCTGGCCCCCGGTCAGGGCCGGATCGACGATCAGCGGCGCATCGTTGACCAGCGTGCTCGGCATGAAGCCCTTCTCCAGCGCGGCGGAAAACACGAAAGGCTTGAAGCTGGAGCCGGGCTGGCGCCAGGCCTGGGTCACGTGGTTGAACTGGTTCAGGTTGAAGTCAAAACCGCCGACCAGCGCCCGCACCGCGCCGTCGCTTGCGTCGGCGGCGACGAAGGCGGCCTCGACCTGCGGCAGTTGCACGATTTCCCAACCGCCGGCGCGGCTGCCGGCACGTAGGCGGACCAATGCCCCGGGAACGATCCGCCGGTTCGGCTGCGCCTTCGGGTCGAGCGAGCGCGCCGCGAAGCGCAGCCCGTCGGCCTTGATCTCGACTTCCTTGCCGCCCTGCATCACCGCGCGCACCAGCCGCGGCGACGCTTCCAGCACGACCGCCGGCAACAGGTTCGGGCTGTCGATCGCCTCGACCAGCGCGTCTTCGATGCGCTGCTCACGCAGTGCCGCATCGCCGCGCAGGTCGATGAAGGCTTCGGGCCCGCGATAGCCGAAGCGCCGGTCGTAGTCGAGCACCTGATTGCGCAGCGCTTCCCAGGCCGCCTGCTGCTCGGCGGCGACGATCGTCGTGTGCACGTTCAGCCCGCGCGCGTAGGTCTCCTCGCGGAACACGTCGAAGATCAGCTGGCGTGCGACTTCGGCCGCGAACTCGGCGTGCACGCGCGGCCGCGCGGTCGACGTGGCGGCGGCGGTCGCAGCCACGCCGCGAACTTGGATCGGCGCCGCGACGGCGCTGTCGTGCGTGGCCTGGTCGATGTGCCCGAGCTGCAGCATGCGACCGAGCACGTAAGTCTGGCGCGCCTTGGCGCGCTTGGGATTGACGCGCGGATTGAAGGCGCTCGGCGCCACCGGCAGGCCGGCCAGCACCGCGAACTCGCCGACCGTGAGCTCGTTCAGTCGCTTGCCGAAGTAGGTCTGCGCCGCCGCACCGAAGCCGTAGGCACGCTGGCCGAGAAAAATCTGGTTGATGTAGATCTCCAGGATCCGGTCCTTCGACAGCTCGGCTTCGATCTTGAACGCCAGCGCGATCTCGAAGATCTTGCGCGTGTACAGCTTGTCGCTCGGCAGGTAGAAGTTGCGCGCCAGTTGCATCGTGATCGTGCTGCCGCCCTGGCCGCGCCGGCCGGTGACGACGTTGGCGACGAAGGCGCGCGCCAGACCGGCGAAGTCGACGCCGCGGTGCTCATAGAAGCGGTCGTCCTCGGCGGCGAGGATCGCCTGCTTGAGCAGCGGCGGCACCTCCTCGATCGGCACGAAGTCGCGCCGCTCTTCGCCGAACTCGCCGAGCAGCACGCCGTCAGCGCTCCACACGCGCAGCGGAATCTTCGGCCGATAGTCGGCCAGGGTGTCAATCGGCGGCAGATTCGCGTAGGCGACCGCGAACATGAACGCCAGCAGCAGCGCGCTGCCGAGCACGGCGCCGGCGCCGAGCACGGCCAGGTCGAGCAGCGCGCGCGCCAGCCGCGAATGCGGTCGGCGCGCGGCCGCCGGGCTGGCGCTGTCAGTCGGTTCGCTCGGCACGGTGCTCGGTCAGGGGTTGGGTCGCCATCGGACAAGGTTGCCGCCGCTCGCTCGGCGGGTGCGCCCGTGGCAGTCGTGTGGGAAGTCGTCCGGATTATAGGAAGCAGCCAAGCGCGCGAATTAGTCTGCGAGCCTCGCGTCAATGAGTTGCTTGACCGACCGATCGGTGCCTGGGCGCCGACTGCGGGCGCGCAACGGCATCACGCCCAGGTTGAGACCTGCGTCGGCCGGCGGGGTTCTGACTCCCGCAAAACGGCCGCTGTTCCGGCGATCGGCTGTCTTGTGCGCTTCGTGCATGTATTGTTAGCATCTAAAGCAAGATCCGATAAAGACGCGGTAAGGGCTCGAAAGATAAGGAAAAAGCAGTGATCGCACGTCCTCCCCGGGGGCCGGTCACCTGCGCTGCCGTAGCGGCGGCGACCTCGTATCGGCCAGCGGGCTGATCCACCATCCGGAGCGGTGCCTTGCCTTTCGATCTGCCTTTTTCCTCGAAGACGCCACCCTTGATCGGGCTCGACATCGGCTCGTCGAGCGTCAAGTTGGTCGAACTGTCGCAGTCGATCGGTGGCGCACTGCGACTCGAACGCTACGCGATCGAGACGCTGCCGCGCGGCGCTGTGGTTGACGGCAACATCGACAAGATCGACGTCGTCGCCGAGGCCGTTCGCCGTGCCTGGCGCCGTGCCGGCGGCCGGATCAAGAACGTCGCGCTCGCCTTGCCGGCGTCGGCCGTGATCACCAAACGGATTGCCCTGCCGGCCAACCTGCGCGAAGAAGAGCTCGAGATGCAGGTCGAGAGCGAGGCCAATCAGTACATTCCCTTCGCCCTCGACGAAGTCAGTCTCGACTTTCAGGTGCTGGGGCCGATCGCCAATGCTCCGGACGACGTCGAGGTGCTGATCGCCGCCTCGCGCAAGGAGAAGGTCGAGGACCGGATGGCCGTGGTCCAGGCGGCCGGGCTCAAGCCGGTGATCGTCGACGTCGAGTCCTACGCGATGCGCGGCGCCCTCGAGCGCCTGATCGGGCAGTTGCCCAGCGGCGGCGAGGGGCTGGTGATCGCGGTGTTCTACGTCGGTGCCAACACCACCAGCGTCACCGTCCTGCATGACGGCGAGGCGATCTACGAACGCGAACAGCCTTTCGGCGGCCAGCAGTTGACTGGCGACATCGCCCGCGCCTATGGCATCCCGGCCGAGGAGGCCGAGCAGAAGAAGCGCAGCGGCGACCTGCCGGCCAACTACGAGAACGAGGTCCTGCGACCGTTCATCGAAACCGCGGCCACCGAGATCACGCGCGCGCTGCAGTTCTTCTTCACCTCGACGCCGTACACGCGCGTCGACCAGATCATGCTCGCCGGCGGCTCCGCCGTGCTGACCGGCCTGGCCGAGGCGTTGATGGAGCGGGCGCAGGTGCCGACGTCGGTGATCTCGCCGTTCAAGGGCATGGAGATCTCGCCCGGTGTGCGCGAGAAGCAGCTTCGCCTGGACGCACCGGCGCTGCTGACGCCGTGCGGACTGGCGATGCGGAGGTTCGACTGATGGCGATCCGCATTAACCTGTTGCCGCATCGCGAGGCCAAGCGCGAGCGGCAGAAGAAGCTGTTCTGGTTTTTCACCGCCGCAAGCGCGGTCGCCGGCGCGGCGCTGGTCGGCATGGTCTGGACCGTGCTGCAGGGCTACATCGGCACGCAGATCGAACGCAACGAGTTCATCGCCGCCGAGAACCGCAAGCTCGACAGTGAGATCAAGGAGATCGCCACTCTGCGCCAGGAGATCGAGGCGCTGCGGGCGCGCCAGCGCGCGGTCGAGGACCTCCAGGCCGACCGCAATCAGCCCGTGTACATGCTGACCGAGCTGACGCGACTGACGCCGGAGGGCATCTTCCTGCGTTCGATCCGGCACGAGGGCAATCGGGTCAACGTCGCCGGCTGGGCCGCCTCCAACGAACGCGTCTCCGAGTACCTGCGCAACCTGCAGAACAACTCGCCGTTCGTCGAGCGTCCGGAACTGATCGAGATCAAGGTCGCAGCGCAGCCGCCGCCGGGGGTGCAGCGCCGGCTGTTCGAGTTCTCGCTGAACTTCTTCATGCGACCGACCCCCGAGCGCGCGCAACTTCAGTCGGGCAAGCCCGCCGCCCCGCGGGCGCCGTCCGCGGCCGCCGCGGCGACGCAGACGGCGCGGAACTGACCTCTTTGACGAAAGCCTGAGCCATGGCCAGTTCGACGCGCGACGTGCTGTCGCAGTTCAAGGGCCTGACGCTGGAGAACGTTGGCGTCTGGCCGCTCGCCCCGCGCGTGACGCTGTGGGTGTTCGTGGTGGTCGCGTGTGCCGCGATCGGGTGGTTCGCCGTCTGGCGCGCGCAGGTCGAGCAGCTCGAGACCCTGCGCCAGGAGGAAGTGAACCTCAAGTCGCAGTATCAGCAGAAGCTGCAGCAGGCGATCAATCTCGACGAGCTGCGGCGGCAGAAGGAGCAGGTCAGCCAGTACGTGCTGACGCTGGAGAAGCAGCTGCCGAGCAAGGCTGAGATGGACGCGCTCCTGTCCGACATCAACCAGGCCGGCGTCGGCCGCGGGCTGCAGTTCGAGCTGTTCCGCCCCGGTCAGGTGATCCTGCGTGACTACTACGCCGAGTTGCCGATCGCAGTCAGAATTTCGGGTCGCTACCACGATCTCGGCGCCTTCACCGGCGACATCGCTAATTTGCCGCGGATCGTGACGCTGAGCAACCTGTCGCTGGCCACCGGCAAGGACGGTGCCTTGACCCTCGATGCCACTGCCAAGACCTTCCGCTATCTGGACGACGAGGAACTCGCCGCTCAGCGCAAGGCGCAGCAGGCGGCGAAGGCGAAGAAGTAGGCGGTGCGTATGAAGATCCTCCGAGCCTTCCTGGTGATCGCCGTCGCCGCTCTGGCGAGCGGCTGCGATCTGTCCGGTCAGACCGAGATCCAGCAGTGGATGAACGACACGCGCCAGACGATGAAGCCGAACGTGCGTCCGGTGCCGGAGCCCAAGGAGTTCACGCCGCAGGCCTACGACGCCAAGGGCCTGCTCGACCCCTTCGACGGCCAGAAGATCGTGATGGCCGTGGCGCGCCAGCAGCAGGCGCGCGCCTCGACCTCGGCGATCCGGCCCGATCTCGACCGCCGACGCGAGACGCTCGAGGGCTTTCCGCTTGACCAGATCCGCATGGTCGGCATGATGTGGCGGGCCGGCACCAATGTTGCCCTGCTCGAGAGCAACGGCGCCACCCACATGGTGAGAGTTGGAAACTACGTCGGCCAGAACTTCGGCCTGATCACGCGCATCTCCGAGACCGAGGTGCAGTTGAAGGAAATCGTGCAGGACGCCGCCGGCGAGTGGGTCGAGAGACCCGCCCGACTGGAGCTGCAGGAAGCCCCGGCACGTTCGCAGCAAGGGAGCAAGCGATGAAGTCTGCGTGCAAGTGGGTGGCTGCCGCGGCGGCCGGAGTCTGCGCTGCGGCGCTCATCGCGTCCGTGCCGGCGACGGCCTTCGCGCAGGCGGCGGCGCCGGCCGAGGTCGCCGCCAACAGCATCGAGCGCATCGAGGCGGCGCAGACCGGCACCAACACGGTGCTGACGATCCAGCTCAAGGGCGCGGCCGGCGCCGTGCCGCCGAGCTTCTCGGTCGCCAACCCGGCGCGCATCGCCATCGACCTGCCGCAAACGTCGAACAATCTGGGCCGCAACCTGGTCGAGATCAACCAGGGCGACCTGCGTTCGGTGAATGTCGTGCAGGCGCAGGGACGTTCGCGCCTGGTGCTGAACCTGCGGCGCCCGGTCACGCACGCGATCAGCATCGACGGCAATGTGATCACGGTGGCGCTGGGCGGTAACGTTGACTCGACCACCTTCCGCGCCGCCGACGCGGCGCCGGCCGCCGCCCGCACCGCCGTTGCCGAGGGTCCGCGCGCGCTGCGCGGGGTCGACTTCCGGCGCGGTAGCGACGGCGAGGGCCGGGTGGTGGTCGATCTGTCGGACCCGAACACCAACGTCGACATCCGCACCCAGGGCCAGCAGATCGTGGTCGATTTCCTGAACACGGCGCTGCCCGAAGCGCTGCGCCGCCGGCTCGACGTGAGCGACTTCGGCACGCCGGTGGCGCTGGTCAGCACCGTGCAGCAGGGCAGCAACGTGCGCATGACGATCGAGCCGCGCGGGCTGTGGGAGCAGAACGCCTACCAGAGCGACACGCGCTTCGTGATCGAAGTCAAGCCGGTCCGGGAAGATCCGACGCGTCTGTTCCAGGGCACGCGCCAGGGCTTCCAGGGCGAGCGCCTGTCGCTCAACTTCCAGAACGTCGATGTGCGCTCGCTGCTGCAGGTGATCGCTGACTTCACCAATCTGAACGTGATCACCAGCGACTCGGTCGGCGGCTCGATCACGCTGCGCCTGAAGGACGTGCCCTGGGACCAGGCGCTCGACATCATCTTGCAGAGCAAGGGCCTCGACATGCGCAAGAACGGCAACGTGCTGGTGGTTGCCCCGCGCGAAGAACTGGCGACCAAGGAGAAGCTCGAACTCGAGGCGCGCAACCAACTCGCCGATCTCGAGCCCCTGCGCACCGAGTTCTTCCAGCTCAATTACGCCCGCGTCGACGCCGTCGCCAAGATCCTGACCGACGACAAGCAGCGCATCCTGTCGCGGCGCGGCAGTTCGCTGTCGGATCCGCGCACCAACCTGCTGATCGTCTACGACACCGCCGCCAAGATCGAGGAGGTGCGCCGGCTGCTCGCGCGCATCGACGTGCCGCAGCAGCAGGTGCTGATCGAGGCGCGCATCGTCGAGGCGGCCGACACCTTCAGCCGCAACCTGGGCGTGCGCTTCGGTGTCGCCCGCCTGACCAACACCGCCGCCTTCGGCGGCGGCACTGGCGTGCTCACCACCGGCACCGGCACCGGCACCGCCAACCCCAACACCGGGCTGGGCGCTCCCACCGGGTCGCTCGGTGGCGCCGGTCTGTCGCAGGTCAACTTCGTGAATCTGCCGGCCTCGCCGATCGGCGGCTTCAACACCGGCAGCTTCGCCCTGACGCTGGTGAACGCCAGCATGAGCACGGCGCTCAACCTTGAAGTCACCGCGCTCGAGGCCGAGGGTCGCGGCAAGATCGTCTCCAGCCCGCGCGTGGTCACCGCCGACAAAGTCAAGGCGACGATCGAACAGGGCACCGAGATTCCGTATCAGCAGGCCACCGCCAGCGGCGCCACCAGCGTCTCGTTCCGCAAGGCGACGCTCAAGCTGGAGGTCACGCCGCAGATCACGCCCGAGGGCGCGATCTTCCTCGACGTGCGCGTCAACAAGG
>JBBIST010000023.1:0-37126 GCA_037441125.1 Burkholderiales bacterium | reverse complement strand
ACGCCGCAGATCACGCCCGAGGGCGCGATCTTCCTCGACGTGCGCGTCAACAAGGACAGCCGCGGCCAGGACACCGCGGCCGGACCGGCGATCGACACCAAGAACGTGCAGACGCAGGTGCTGGTCGACAACGGCGGCACGGTCGTGCTCGGCGGCATCTACGAGCAGCTCGAGCGCACGACCGTGACCCGCGTGCCGCTGCTCGGCGATCTGCCCGTGGTCGGATCGCTGTTTCGCAACACGCAGCGGGTCAGCGACCGCAGCGAACTGCTGATCTTCATCACGCCGCGCGTTGTCTCCGAGCGCGTGGCGGCGGCGATCCGCTGACGTCAAGCGCCCGCCGTTTCGGGCGCCGCCCCGGGGTGCGCGCTCGTTGCCATCCGTGACCGGTGTCGATCGCGGTTCGGGGGATCGCGGCGGCGCAGGTCGGCCGCTGTTGATCCTGATCGGCATGATGGGCGCGGGCAAGACCACCGTCGGCCGCCTGCTGGCGCGCGCCACCGGATTCGAGTTCATTGACTGCGATCGCGAACTCGAGGCGCGCAGCGGCGCTTCGATCGCGACCATCTTTGAGCTCGAAGGCGAGGCGGGTTTCCGCCGGCGCGAGGCGGCGTTGATCGACGAACTCACCCGGCGCGCGGGCGTGGTGCTCGCCACCGGCGGCGGCGCCGTGCTGCGCGAGGACAACCGCGAGCACCTGCGCGCGCGCGGACTGGTGATCTATCTGCAGGCCAGTGCCGACGAGATCGCACGCCGCACCGCCGGCGACCGGACGCGGCCGCTGCTGCAAGGCGAGGATCCGCGCTCCCGGATCGTCGAGCTCCTGCGCGAGCGCGAGCCGCTGTACCGCGCGACCGCGCATCTGTGCTTTGCCTCGCCCGCCGCCAGTCCGCGCCGGCTGGTGGCACGCATCCTGGCCGAGCCCCGCGTGCGCGCCCTGGTACGTTTGAAGTAAAGACGCCGGCGCTGCGCCTAGAATCGGCGCATGAGGCAGGTTGAGGTCGCCGTTGCCGGCGGCGCCTACGAGATCCTGATCGGTGCCGGCGCCAGCGCCGAACTGGCGCCGCGCGTCGCCGCCTTTGCGCCGACGCGCCTGCTGATCGTCACCGACGACATCGTCGCCGACCTGTACGCGGGCGAGATCGCGCGCGCTCTGGCGCCGGTGGCCGCGGTCGCCGTCTGCCGCCTGCACGACGGCGAGGCGGGCAAGACGCTGCGCGCGGTCGAGCAGGTGATTGATGCTCTGGTCGCGCACCGCGCCGACCGCCGGTCGATCGTCGTTGCGTTGGGCGGCGGCGTCGTCGGTGACATCGCCGGCTTTGCCGCGAGCGTCTACATGCGCGGCATCCGCTTCGTGCAGGTGCCGACGACGCTGCTGGCGCAGGTCGACTCGTCGGTCGGCGGCAAGACCGGCGTCAATCATGCGGCCGGCAAGAACCTGATCGGCGCCTTCCACCAGCCGCTGCTGGTGGTGGCCGACACGGCGTTGCTGCGCTCGCTGCCGCCGCGCGAGGTCTCGGCCGGTCTGGCCGAGGTGATCAAGCACGGACTGCTTGCCGATGGCGACTACTTCGCCGCGGTCGAGCGCGACATGCGCCGCCTGCGCGCGTGCGAAGACGAGGCGACCACGCGCGCAGTGGCGCGCTCGTGCGAGATCAAGGCCGGTGTCGTCGCGCGCGACGAGAAGGAGGCGGGAGAGCGCGCGCTGCTCAACCTCGGCCACACCTTCGGACATGCGATCGAGGCGATCACCGGCTACAGGCACTGGCTGCACGGCGAAGCGGTCGGCTGCGGCCTGTGCCTGGCGGCCGACCTGTCGCGCCGGCTCGGGCTGATCGACGAGGGCGAGGCGCAGCGCGTGGTCGCGGCGGTGGCCGCCGCCGGCCTGCCGACCCGGATCGCCGGCTTGTCGCGCGCGGCGGCGCTGCAAGCGATGGCCGGCGACAAGAAGGCGCACGCGGGCGAGATCCGCTTCGTGCTGCTGGCGCGCATCGGTTGCGCGATCCAGCGCACGGCGCCGGAACAGGCGCTGGAAGCGACCCTCGCCGACGGCGGTTACATCTGAGCGGCGGCGATGACGCTCGCGGCCTATGCGGTGCAGGAGGGCAACTCGCGCGGACGCCAGCATCCGGAACCGGCGGCGGCCACACGCAGCGCCTTCCAGCGCGACCGCGACCGCATCATCCACAGCACCGCGTTTCGCCGCCTCGAGTACAAGACCCAGGTCTTCGTCAACCACGAAGGCGACCACTTCCGCACTCGGCTCACGCACTCGCTCGAGGTGGCGCAGATCGCGCGCTCGCTGGCGCGCAGCCTGCGCCTGAACGAGGATCTGACCGAGGCCGTGGCGTTGGCGCACGACCTCGGGCACACGCCCTTCGGCCACGCCGGGCAGGAGGCGCTCAACGAGTGCATGCGCGGTTTCGGCGGCTTCGAGCACAACCTGCAGTCGCTGCGCGTGGTCGACGAGCTCGAGGAGCGCTACGCCGCCTTCAACGGGCTGAACCTGTGCTTCGAGACGCGCGAAGGCATCCTCAAGCACTGCTCGCCCGAGAACGCGCGCCGTCTGGGCGCCCTCGGCGAGCGCTTCCTTCAGCGCCGCCAGCCTTCGCTCGAAGCGCAAATCGCCAACCTGGCCGACGAGATCGCCTACAACAACCACGACATCGACGACGGCCTGCGCTCGGGCCTGCTGACGCTGCGCCAACTCGATGACGTGCCGCTGTTCGCCCGCATCGCCCGCGCGGTGCGCGGCGAGCTTGGCGCTCTGCCCGACCGACGCCTGACGCACGAGACGATCCGCCGCATGATCGGTGCCTTGGTCAGCGACCTGCTGGCCGAGACGCGCCGACGGGTGAGCGAATCCGGCGTCGCCGGTGTCGACGACGTTCGGCGCGCGCCGCCCTTGGTCGCATTCAGCGCCGCCGTCCGCGCCGAGGCCGACGAACTCAAGCGCTTCCTGCTTCAGCATCTTTATCGCCACTACCGGGTGATGCGCATGACCTCGAAGGCGCGTCGCATCGTCGCCGACCTCTTCGCCGCCTTCATGGACGAACCGCGCCTGCTGCCGCCCGACCACCAGGCGCGTGCCGCCGCCGACAAGCCGCGCGCGATCGCCGACTATGTCGCCGGCATGACCGACCGCTACGCGATGAAAGAGCACCGCCGCCTGTTCGCAGTCAGCGAAGACTGACCGAAAATCGGGGTCAGAATCCGATTTTTTCGAGGTGCCGATGGCGAGACTGCCCAGACTGGCGGTGTCCGGGCTCCCGCATCACGTGATCCAGCGCGGCAACAACCGCCAGATCATCTTCGGCGACGCGGCCGATTGTGAGCGCTTCCTCGGCGCCCTTCGAGACTTGAAGATCGCCCACGGCGTCGCCGTCCACGCTTACGTGCTGATGCCCAACCACGTGCATCTGCTCATGACCCCGAGCGAAGGGTCGTCGATCAGCCGGCTGATGCAGGCGCTCGGTCGCCAGTACGTGCGCTGGTTCAACCGCCGGCATGGCCGCACGGGCACGCTTTGGGAGGGGCGATTCCGTGCGTCGGTGATTGAAAGTGATCGCTACCTTCTCGTTTGCTCCAGGTATATCGAGATGAATCCGGTGCGCGCCGGACTGGTCGGCGACCCGGCACAGTACCGTTGGTCAAGCTATGCGCATCACGCCGGGCTGCGGCCTGATCCGCTGATCGACGAGCATCCGCTGATCTGGTCGCTTGGCAACACCCCGTTCGAACGTCAGGCGGCGTACCGGCGACTGTTCGATTCGCCGGCGGTCGACGAGGAGGTTCGAAAAATTCGCGCCGCGATCCAAGGCGGTTGGGCGGTCGGCTCGGAGAGGTTCGCCGGCTTCGTCGAAGGTCGCGGCGGCAGAAGATCGAAGCCGAAGCCGCCCGGACGTCCGCACAAGTTCGCGCGAATTTGATCTGTCCCCGTTTTTTTGCCTTTCAGCTTTGATCCTCAGAAATCGTAATCTGACCCCGATTTATTGGCTTGAGCCGGATGGTGCGTCGCATTACAGTGGCGAGGATTCGGTGGGGAGAGGCAATGAACGGGTTCGAGCACGATCGGGTCGTCGAGGGGGCGGCGGCGCGGGGGATGTATGCGCCTGACCGCGAGCACGATGCCTGCGGCGTCGGCTTCGTCGCGCACATCAAGGGCAAGGCGAGCCATGCGCTGATCCAGCAGGCGCTGCTGATCCTGCACAACCTCGACCACCGGGGCGCCGTCGGCGCCGATCCGCTCTACGGCGATGGCGCCGGCATCCTGATTCAACTGCCCGATGCGCTCTACCGCGAGGAGATGGCGCGCCAGGGCGTGACCCTGCCGCCGCCGGGCGAGTACGGCGTCGGCATGATCTTTCTGCCGCGCGAAAGCGCCTCGCGCATGGCCTGCGAGCAGGAACTGGAGCGCACGGTGCGCGCCGAGGGCCAGGTGGTGCTCGGCTGGCGCGACGTGCCGGTGGACCGGACGATGCCGATGTCGCCGCTGGTGCGCGAGCGCGAGCCGGTGATCCGCCAGATCTTCATCGGCCGCGGCGCCGACGTGATGGTGCCCGACACGCTCGAGCGCAAGCTGTACGTGATCCGCAAGTCGGCCAGCCACAAGATCCAGAAGTTGCGGCTGCAGCACGGCAAGGAGTACTTCGTGCCGTCGATGTCGACCCGCACCGTGGTCTACAAGGGGCTGCTGCTCGCCGACCAGGTCGGCCGCTACTACGCCGATCTGCGCGATGCGCGCGTGGTGAGCGCGATCGCGCTCGTGCACCAGCGCTTCTCGACCAACACCTTCCCGTCGTGGGAACTGGCGCATCCGTACCGGATGATCGCCCACAACGGCGAGATCAACACGGTCAAGGGCAACTTCAACTGGATGCGCGCGCGCGAGGGGGTGATGGCCTCGCCGGTGCTCAAGGACGACCTGGCCAAGCTGTGGCCGCTGATCTACCAGGGCCAGTCGGACACCGCCTGCTTCGACAACTGCCTCGAGCTGCTGACGATGGCCGGCTATCCGCTCGCGCACGCGGTGATGATGATGATTCCGGAGGCGTGGGAGCAGCACACGCTGATGGACGAGCACCGGCGCGCCTTCTACGAGTACCACGCGGCGATGATGGAGCCGTGGGACGGCCCGGCGGCGATCGCCTTTACCGACGGCGTGCGCATCGGCGCCACGCTCGACCGCAACGGCCTGCGCCCGGCGCGCTACCTGATCACCGACGACGACCTGGTGGTGATGGCCTCCGAGGTCGGCGCCCTGCCGATCGCCGAGAGCCGGATCGTCAAGAAGTGGCGCTTGCAGCCGGGCAAGATGTTCCTGATCGACACCGAGCGGGGCCGGATCATCGACGACCGCGAACTCAAGGACCAGCTCGCCAAGAGCCGCCCCTACAAGGAGTGGATCCGGCGCATCCGCATCAAGCTCGACGACCTGGCCGGCAGCGCGCCGGCCGGCGCGGTGGCGCGCAGCGAGGTGCCGCTGCTCGACCGCCAGCAGGCCTACGGCTACACGCAGGAGGATCTGAAGCTGCTGCTGGCGCCGATGATGAACGACGGCGAGGAGCCGGTCGGGTCGATGGGCAACGATACGGCGTTGCCGGTGCTGTCGAACAAGGACAAGCCGCTGTACAGCTACTTCAAGCAGCTGTTCGCGCAGGTCACCAACCCGCCGATCGACCCGATCCGCGAGCAACTGGTGATGTCGCTGGTGAGTTTCATCGGCCCGAAGCCGAACTTGCTCGACATCAACAACATCAACCCGCCGATGCGCCTCGAGGTCGGCCAGCCGGTGCTCGACAGCGCCGACATGGCCAAGATCCGCGCCATCCACGGCTACACCAGCGGCAAGTTCCGCAGCTACGAGCTCGACATCTGCTATCCGGTGGCTTGGGGCAAGGAGGGCGTCGAGGCGCGACTGGCGCTGCTGTGCGCCGAGGCGGTCGACGCCGTGCGCGACGGCCACAACATCCTCGTCGTCTCCGACCGCGCGCTCGACCGCGAGCACTGCGCGATCCCGGCGCTGCTCGCCACGAGCGCGATCCATCAGCACCTGATCGCCTCCGGGCTGCGCACTGCGACCGGGCTGGTGGTCGAGACTGGATCGGCGCGCGAGGTGCATCACTTCGCGCTGCTCGCCGGCTACGGCGCCGAGGCGATCCACCCTTATCTGGCGCTGGAGACGATCGCGGCGATGAGCGCCGGCAAGCCGCGGCCGGACGGTTACCCGTCGGCGGCCGACAAGGCGATCGCCAATTACATCAAGGCGGTCGGCAAGGGCTTGCACAAGGTGATGTCGAAGATGGGCATCAGCACCTACATGAGCTACTGCGGCGCCCAGATCTTCGAGGCGATCGGCTTGAGCCGCGAACTGGTCGACCAGTACTTCCGCGGCACGCCGAGCAAGGTCGGCGGCATCGGCCTGTTCGAGGTGATGGAGGAGGCGGTGCGCATGCACCAGGCGGCCTTCTCCGACGACCCGCTGCTGGCGCGCGCGCTCGACGCCGGCGGCGACTATGCCTGGCGCGCGCGCGGCGAGGAGCACATGTGGACGCCGGAGGCGATCGCCCGCCTGCAGCACGCGACGCGCGCCAACAGCTACAGCACCTACAAGGAGTACGCGCAGATCATCAACGACCAGAGCCGCCGCCACATGACGCTGCGCGGCCTGTTCGAGTTCAAGCTCGATCCGGCGCGCGCGATCGCGCTCGACGAGGTCGAGCCGGCGAAAGAGATCGTCAAGCGCTTTGCCACTGGCGCGATGTCGCTCGGATCGATCTCGACCGAGGCGCACGCCACGCTGGCGATCGCAATGAACCGCATCGGCGGCAAGAGCAACACCGGCGAGGGCGGCGAGGACGAGCGTCGCTACGCGCAGGAGCTGCGTGGCATCGCGATCAACAAAGGCGACACGCTGGCGAGCGTGCTCGGGCGCGACAGCGTCGAGGCCGACATCGCACTCGCGCAAGGCGACTCGCTGCGCTCGAAGATCAAGCAGGTTGCTTCCGGCCGCTTCGGCGTCACCACCGAGTACCTGGTGAGCGCCGACCAGATCCAGATCAAGATGGCGCAGGGCGCCAAGCCCGGCGAGGGCGGCCAGTTGCCCGGCCACAAGGTGAGCGAGTACATCGCCCGGCTGCGCTACTCGGTGCCGGGCGTGGGACTGATTTCACCGCCGCCGCACCACGACATTTACTCGATCGAGGATCTGGCGCAACTGATCCACGACCTGAAGAACGCCAATCCGCGCGCCAGCATCAGCGTCAAGCTGGTGTCCGAAGTCGGCGTCGGCACGGTGGCCGCGGGCGTGGCCAAGGCCAAGGCCGATCACGTGACGATCGCCGGCCACGATGGCGGCACCGGCGCGTCGCCGGTGTCTTCGATCAAGCACGCCGGCACGCCGTGGGAGCTGGGGCTGGCGGAGACACAGCAGACGCTGGTGCTCAACCGCCTGCGCGGCCGCATCGCGGTGCAGGTCGACGGCCAGATGAAGACCGGCCGCGACGTCGTCATCGGCGCGATGCTCGGCGCCGACGAGTTCGGCTTCGCCACCGCGCCGCTGGTGGTCGAGGGCTGCATCATGATGCGCAAGTGCCACCTGAACACCTGCCCGGTCGGCGTGGCCACGCAGGATCCGGTGCTGCGCGCGCGCTTCAAGGGCCAGCCCGAGCACGTGGTCAATTACTTCTTCTTCGTCGCCGAGGAAGTGCGCGAGCTGATGGCGCAACTGGGCATGCGCGCTTTCTCCGACCTGATCGGCCGCGCCGATCTGCTCGACACCCGGCGCGGCATCGATCACTGGAAGGCCAAGGGGCTGGACTTTTCGCGAATCTTCTACCGGCCGGCGATGCCCGACGACGTCGCGCGCCGGCACTGCGAAGCGCAGGACCACGGCCTGGCCCGGGCGCTCGACCACAAGCTGATCGAGCAGAGCCGGCCGGCGTTGGAGCGCGGCGAGCGCGTGTCGTTCATCGCCCCGATCCGCAACGTCAACCGCACGGTCGGCGCCATGCTGTCGTCGGAGGTCGCGCGCAGGTACGGCCACGCCGGACTGCCCGACGACACGATCCACATCCAGTTCAACGGCACCGCCGGCCAGAGCTTCGGCGCCTTCCTGGCGGCCGGTGTCACCCTCGACCTGGTCGGCGACGCCAACGACTACACCGGCAAGGGCCTGTCCGGCGGCCGCCTGATCGTGCGCTGCCCGAACGACTTCCGCGGCGCCGGCACCGAGAACATCATCGTCGGCAACACCGTGCTCTACGGGGCGATCGCCGGCGAGGCCTACTTCAACGGTGTCGCCGGCGAGCGCTTCGCGGTGCGGCTGTCGGGCGCGACCGCCGTGGTCGAAGGCACCGGCGACCACGGCTGCGAGTACATGACCAAGGGCACCGCGGTCGTGCTCGGCGCCACCGGCCGCAACTTTGCCGCCGGCATGTCGGGCGGCATCGCCTACGTGTTCGACGAGCACGGCGACTTCGCCGCCCGCTGCAACACGGCGATGGTCGCGCTCGAACCGGTGCTGCCGAGCCAGACGCAGCAAGAGAAAGTCGACGAGGCGATCTGGCACTTGGGCGAGACCGACGAGCACCTCCTGCGCGAGCTGGTGGAGAAGCACTTCCGCTACACCGGCAGCCTGCGCGCGCGCATGCTCCTCGACAACTGGTCCGGCATGCGCGGCCGCTTCATCAAGGTGTTCCCGCACGAGTACCGGCGCGCGCTCAAGCAGCTCGCCGAGGCGCGCACCAAGGCGCAGCCGCAGCGGCTGGCGGCTTGACAGGCCACCATGGGCAAAGTCACCGGATTTCTCGAGTACGCGCGGCTGGAAGAGGCCGCCGAGGCGCCGCAATCGCGCAAGAAGCACTGGAAGGAGTTCGTCGCCCACCTGAGCGACGAGCAGGCGGCGATCCAGGGTGCGCGCTGCATGGACTGCGGCATTCCCTTCTGCAACGACGGCTGCCCGGTCAACAACGTCATTCCGGACTTCAACGACCTCGTCTACCGGCAGGACTGGCGCCAGGCGCTCGAGGTCCTGCACAGCACCAACAACTTCCCCGAGTTCACCGGCCGCGTCTGCCCGGCGCCGTGCGAAGCGGCCTGTACGCTGAACATCAACAACGATCCGGTCGGCATCAAGTCGATCGAGCACAAGATCATCGACAAGGGCTGGGAAGAGGGCTGGGTCCTGCCGCAGCCGCCGGCGCGCAAGACCGGCCGCACGGTCGCCGTCGTCGGCAGCGGACCCGCGGGCTTGGCGGCCGCGCAGCAATTGGCGCGCGCCGGCCACGAGGTCACGGTGTTCGAGAAAAATGATCGCGCCGGCGGCCTGCTGCGCTATGGCATCCCCGACTTCAAGTTGGAGAAGTCGCACGTCGACCGCCGCCTCGAGCAGATGCAGGCCGAGGGCGTCGTCTTCCGTACCGGCGTGTTGGTTGCGGCCAGGCCGATCACGGGCGTGACCGACTGGTCGCAGGAGACCGTCGACCCGAAGTCACTGCTCGCCGAGTTCGACGCAGTGATCCTGTCCGGCGGCGCCGAGCAGCCGCGCGACCTGCCGGTGCCCGGCCGCGAGTTGAAGGGCGTGCACTTCGCGATGGAGTTCCTGCCGGCGCAGAACAAGGTGGTCGCCGGCGACAGCGTGCCCGAGCAGATCATGGCCACCGGCAAGCACGTCGTGGTGATCGGCGGCGGCGACACCGGCTCCGACTGCGTCGGCACCAGCAACCGCCATGGCGCTCGCAGCGTCACCCAGTGGGAACTGCTGCCGCAGCCGCCGGCGAGCGAGAACAAGCAACTGACCTGGCCTTACTGGCCGGTCAAGCTGCGCACGTCGTCGAGCCACGAAGAAGGCGTGGCGCGCGACTGGTCGATCACCACCAAGCGCTTCAACGGCGACGGCCAGGGTCGCGTGAAGTCGCTCACCGCCGCGCGCGTCGACTGGCAGAAGGATCCGATGACCGGGCAGATGAAGATGGTCGAGGTGCCGGGCACGGAGTTCGAGGTGGCGGCCGATCTGGTGCTGCTGGCGATGGGTTTCGTCGCGCCGGTCGCGGCCGTGCTCGAGAGTTTCGGCGTCGACAAGGACGCGCGCGGCAACGCGCGTGCAACCACCGACGGCGCCGGCTGCTACCGCACCAACGTCGACAAGGTGTTTGCCGCCGGCGACATGCGGCGCGGGCAAAGCCTCGTCGTGTGGGCGATCCGTGAGGGGCGCCAATGCGCTCGGGCGGTCGATGAATACCTGATGGGGAGTTCGACGCTTCCGCGCTGATCGAAGCCCTCACGGATCGCCCTGCGGCGGCTGCGCCGCCGCTTTTCCACTGCCCGGCCGCCGAATGCTCGGCTGAACAAGTCGGCGCGATCGCCGAACATCTCGCCCGTTCGGTGCAGGCGATGCGAGGCGGCGATGACGAGTGCAGACGGCGGCTGCGACCGCCCCTACGAAGTTCAAGGCTGGCTGCTCGCGGCCTTCGCCGCCGAGCGCGCACCGGCGCGTTGCCGACTGCCGACGCCGGCGGTGGTCGAAGAGTCGCCGCCGCGTGCGTCGCGCACACCCGAGGTGCGGGCGTCGTTCGTGGTGATGCTGATCCTGTCGGCCGGTGCCCTGCTGGTCCACCTGATCCTGCAGTAGCCGCGCCGCCGCGCGCAGCCGCCCTGCGGCCCGCAGGCCGCGAGCTGTGCGAGTCGCCCCTCGCCCCTCGCGTAAACCCGCGTTGAAGGCCGACCGATCCATCGGCATGTTCTGCCGATGCTGCCGACCCCGATTCCGGAAACGACGCGAGGCGCGCAAGGACGGCGCGCCGGCGCCGGCCCCCGCCCGGACGAGGCGGCCAGGCGCGCCGCGCGCGAGCGGCTGATCGTCTTCACGCGGCTGCTCGATGCCGCGATCTACCTGCCCGTGCTGCGCACGCGCGTCGGCCTGGACGCGCTGCTCGGCCTGGTGCCGGTGGCCGGTGACGTGGTCAGCGGCGCGCTCGGCGCCTACCTGGTGTACGAGGCGCGCCAGCTCGGCGCTTCGCGCTGGCTGCAGGCGCGGATGATCGGCAACCTGCTGCTCGACGCCGCGGTCGGCACCGTGCCGGTGGTGGGCGACCTGTTCGACGTCTACTTCAAGGCGCACGTGCGCAACCTGAAGCTGCTGCAGAAGGAACTGGGCGAGCCCTACATCGACGCCGCCGCCGGCCGAGTGCGCGACGACGATGCGATCGATGTCGAAGTCGACGACGCGCGCCCGCGCGCGCCGCGGTAGGCGGCGCGCACCGCGCGCAGCTCAGAGGTCGATCGACGCGCGCCGGGCCTCTACGCGACCGTGACCTCGCGCGCCAGGTAGACGTCCTGGATCGCGTTTAGCAGCGCCACGCCGTCGGCCATCGGCTTCTGGAACGCCTTGCGGCCGGAGATCAGCCCCATGCCGCCGGCGCGCTTGTTGATCACCGCGGTGCGCACGGCATCGTGCAGGTCGTTCTCGCCCGAGGCGCCGCCGGAGTTGATCAGCCCCACTCGGCCGAGGTAGCAGTTGGCCACCTGGTAGCGGGTCAGATCGATCGGGTGATCGCTGGCGAGCTGCGAGTACATGCGCTTGTCGGTCTTGCCGTAGGGGTTGTCGGCGGTACTGAGCACCAGATAGCCGCCGTTGTTCTCGGGCAGCTTCTGCTTGACGATGTCGGCCTCGATCGTGACGCCGAGGTGGTTGGCCTGGCCGGTGAGGTCGGCCGCGAGGTGGTAGTCGCGGTCCTTCTTGAACGCCGGGTTGCGCAGGTAGCACCAGAGCACGGTGGCCATGCCCAGTTCATGCGCGGCGGCGAACGCCTGGCTGACCTCGACGATCTGCCGGCTCGACTCGGCCGAGCCGAAGTAGATCGTCGCGCCGACCGCGACCGCGCCCATCTCGCGCGCCTGGCGGATGCTGGCGAACGCGATCTGGTCGTACTTGTTCGGGTAGGTCAGGAACTCGTTGTGGTTGAACTTGAGCAGGAACGGGATCTTGTGCGCGTAGCGGCGCGAACAGGCGCCGAGCACGCCGAGCGTCGAGGCAACCGCGTTGCAGCCGCCCTCGATCGCCAGCCGCACGATGTTCTCCGGGTCGAAATACGCCGGGTTCTTGGCGAACGAGGCGCCGGCGCTGTGCTCGATGCCCTGGTCGACCGGCAGGATCGACAGGTAGCCGGTGCCGGCCAGCCGGCCGTGATCGAACATCTGCTGCAGGCTGCGCAGCACCGGCGCCGGGCGATCGCTGGCGCCGTGGATGCGGTCGACGAAGTCCGGTCCCGGCAGGTGCAGGCTCTCCTTCGGGATCCCTTTGCAGACGTGGCTGAGCAGGCCCTCGGCCTCGGCGCCGAGCAGCTTGGCGATGTCGGTCATGGTTGGTCTCCGCGTGGTGCTCGCTGCGCCGCGCTCAGGGCCGCAGCGCCGTCTCCTTGCCCTTCTGCGCCGCCAGCACGCCGACCACCGCCTCGGTCTGCTGCGCCAGCGCCGCCAGCACGTCGTGCACGCTGACCAGCCCGTAGAGCATGCCGTCGTCGTCGAGCACCGGCAGCCGGCGCACGCCGTGCTCGCGCATGCAGGCGAGCGCATCGAGCAGATCGTCGTCGAGGCGGCCTGCGGCCAAAGGCTGGGTCATCACGTCGCCCGCGGTCAGCGTCGAGGGGTCGAGCCCGGGGGCGACCGCCTCGACCACGATGTCGCGGTCGGTGACGATGCCCAGCGGCTGCAGGGCCGCGCCCACCGGCGCCACGACGATCAGGCAGCCGACGTGGGTGCGCCGCATCTTCTGCGCGCACTCGGTCAGCGTCGCTTCGACGGCAACGGTTTCGACTTCGCGCGTGGCGAGATCGCGCAGGCTGGTGGAAGAGATTCTCATCGTCGTCTCCGGCAGCGCGGGCGCCCTTGCCGCCCGCTCGCGAACATGCTGCGCCCGCAGCGGCGCCGGCCGCTGACCTGCATCAAGCCGCAGCCGCGAACATAATTCGAGCGCCTCGGCCCGGGGCGCCTCGGGGGTTTCCATGACATCGGAAGATGCGACCGCACGCCTGTCCGACCTGGCGCGCTTCGCCCGCCTGCTGCACCTGACGACCAAGACCACGCCCGACAACGCCGCCTTCGGTCCGCCGATCGTCAACACCTCGATCTACGCGCTGCCGCCGCAGCCGTCAGGCCCCTACCAGTACGCGCGCTGGGGCAACCCCACCTGGACCGCGCTCGAAGACGCGCTGGCGCTGCTCGAAGACGCCGAAACCGTCACCTTCCCCTCGGGCATGGCGTCGATCGCCGCCGTGTTCTACGCGCTGCTCAGGCCCGGCGACCGCGTACTGCTGCCGAGCGACGGCTACTACACGACGCGCATCTGCGCCGACAAGTACCTGGTGCCGATGGGCGTCGCGGTCGAAACCTGCGCCACCGCCGCACTCGGCGCGCGCGACCTGGCGGGCTGCAAGCTGGTGCTGGTGGAGACGCCCTCGAACCCCGGGCTCGATCTGGCCGACATCGCCGACGTAAGCCGCCGCGCGCACGCGGCGGGTGCCATCGTCGCCGTCGACAACACGACGATGACGCCGCTCGGCCAGCGCCCGCTCGATCTCGGCGCCGACCTCGTGGTCAGCGCCGACACCAAGGCACTGAACGGCCACTCGGACGTGCTGTTCGGCCACGTGGCCGCGCGCAACGCCGAACTGATCGGCGCCGTGCGCGACTGGCGCCGCGTGGCGGGTGCGGTTCCCGGCCCGTTCGAGGCCTGGCTCGTGCATCGCGGGCTGGAGACGCTGGAACTGCGCTGGTCGCGGATGACCGCCACCGCCGCCATGCTCGCGCAGCGCCTGGCCGAGCATCCGCGCGTGCGCGCGGTCCGCTATCCGGGGCTCGCCTCGCATCCGGCGCACGCGCTCGCCCGGCGGCAAATGAGCAGCGGCGGCGCGCTGATCGCGCTCACGCTCGCCGACGAAGCCGCCGCCGAGCGCTTCATCGCCGCCTGCGCCTACCTGCGTGCGGCCACCAGCTTCGGCGGCATCCACAGTTCGGCCGAACGGCGCGCGCGCTGGGGCGACGCGGTGGCGCCGGGGTTCGTCAGGCTGAGCGTCGGCTGCGAGCCTGCCGAAGTGCTGTGGCGGGAGGTCGAGCGGGCGCTCGCGGCCTGAGTTCGCGCGCGCCGGCCTTGTCGATGACTTCGATCAGCAATGCGACTTCGATCGTCTTCCGGTTCACAGAACGCTCCACCACGGCGCCGCGAGTACGCGGCGCGTCAGGAAGAAGATCTCGTCGCCGCCGTAGAGCAGAAGCCCGCCGTCGCTGCGGTCGGGGTACTCGTCGAGAAAGGCCTCGAGTCCTTTCGCATCGGCGGGCAGTGCGCGCGCGGTCGCTTTGACCTCGATCGGCAACAGGCGCTTGCCGGCCTCGATGACGAAGTCGACCTCCGTGCCGGCGGCGGTTCGCCAGTACAGGACCTCCGGCCTCGGCGTCTGAAGGTCGCGCCAGGCCAGGAGGTCGAGGAGCACGAGGTTCTCGAGGTGCGCGCCGCGGGGCTCGGCGTCTCCGCTCAGATAGAGTGCGAACGCGGGATCGCACCAGTAGAGCTTGGGCGCCTTGATCAGCCGCTTCGTGCGGTTGACCGCGAAGGCGGGCAGGCGAACGGCAAGGAAGCTCGCCTCAAGCACGCTCAGGAAGCGGTGCACCTGCGGCTGGCTGATGCCGACGTCGCGCCCGAGCTCGGCCTGGTTCAGCAGAGATCCGAGGCGCAGGCAGGCGGCCTGCGCCAAGCGGCGGAAGTCCGCCAGGTTCTCCACCGCGCGCAGATCCGGCAGGTCGCGCTCGAGGTAGGTCTGCAGGTAGCCCGAGAACCAGAGCGCACGGTCCTCGGGGGTCGAGAGCTCGTGGGCCGGCACCGGGTAGCCTCCGCGGCGAACGGCATCCCGCCAGTCGGTGCGTGCGGCCTTCGCGCCGTCGAGCAGGTCGCCCCACTGGCGCGCGCGCACCGAAAGCAACTCGCTCCAGAGGCCGGTGCGTCCGCGGCCGGCGAGCTCGCCGAAGGTCAGCGGCCAGAGCGAGACATACGAGGCTCGACCGGCCAGCGTCTCGCCGATCTGGCGCAACATCAGCAGATTCGCTGAGCCGGTCAGCACGAAGCGGCCGGGGCGGCGGGGCCGGTCGCGATCGACGGCTCGCTTGACCGCGATCAGCAGGTCGCTGGCGCGTTGCACCTCGTCGAGCACGAGCTCGGGCGCGCGCGACACCAGTGCCTCGGGGTCGGCTCCGGCCTGAAGCCGGACCACCAGGTCGTCGAGCGTGAGGTACGGGCGGCGCGCCAGCGCCGGATCGGAACGGACGAGGGTGGTCTTGCCGGTCTGGCGTGCACCGAGCAAGACCACGACCGGCATGACGCGCAGCGCCGCCGCCAGCGCGCGCGAGGCCGCTCGCGGCAGGAACGGCGGCGGTAGAGTCGATTCCATGACGGTAGGATAATCATACTTTGTCGCTCGCGCGAGACCGCTCAGGGCGCAGAAGCTTCCGGTCGGCGGGGCTGCGCCGCGGGCGCGGGCCGTTGCGCGAAGTCGCGGTGGACGCCGCTCAGCGCGAAGTCGGGCTCGCGCAGGAAGCCGCTCAAGCCGCTCAAGCCGCCGCTCATGCCGCTTCCGCCGGCGGCGCAGAGCGACGCTTGGGTTCAGTTCTCGGCGAAGCGCGCGAACTGCACCGTTGTGGCGGCCGCTGCTTCCGCTTCCAAAAGAGGCGCGTCGTCGAACGCGATGTCGCCGTCGCCATCGGCAACGCCGGTCGCTCTCAGTCCCCGGAAGTCGAACAGCCGCGCGTCCATCAGGTGCGACGGTGTCACCCGCGCCAGCGCGTTGAAGGCGTTCTCGACGCGGCCCGGAAACCTGCGCTGCCACTCGGCAAGCATGCGCTTGACTTCCTGGCGCTTGAGGTTCTCCTGCGAGCCGCACAGGTTGCAGGGGATGATCGGAAAGTCCTTGAGCTTGGCGTAGCGGGCCAGATCGTCTTCCTGCACGTAGGCGAGCGGCCGGATCACGATCTGCCGGCCGTCGTCGGACACGAGCTTCGGCGGCATCGCCTTCAGCCGGCCGCCGTAGAAGAGGTTCAGGAAGAACGTGCCGAGGATGTCGTCGCGGTGATGGCCAAGCGCGATCTTGGTTGCCGCAAGCTCGCTCGCCACCCGGTACAGGATGCCGCGCCGCAGCCGCGAGCACAGCGAGCACATCGTCTTGCCCGGCTCGATCACGCGCGTGACGATGGAGTAGGTGTCCTGCGTCTCGATGCGATACGGCACGCCGCGCTGCCTGAGGTACGACGGCAGCACGTCTGCCGGAAAACCCGGCTGCTTCTGGTCGAGGTTGACGGCGACGATCTCGAAGTCGATCGGCGCCCGCTCGCGCAACGCAAGCAGCACCTCGAGCAGGCCGTAGCTGTCCTTGCCGCCGGAGACGCACACCATTACCCGGTCGCCGGCCTCGATCATGCTGAACTCGCCGATCGCCTGCCCGGCCAGGCGCAGCAGCCGCTTCTCCAGCTTGTTCGCCTCGCGCGCCTCCTTAAGACCGGCGCGGCCGGCGAATTGCCCAGGTGCATTCATCGCCACTCTCAACCCCGAATCCCGAATCCTCGATCCTCGATCCTCGATCCTCAATCCTTGACCCGAAACACCTCCACCCCCACCGCCTCGACATCATCGTAGACATCGGGCTTCTCGCTTGCCACGCGCACTGCGTGCACGGCCGGGTGCGCGAGCAGCGCGCGCGCCAGGTCGTCGACCAGCGTCTCCTGCAGATTGATGTGGCCCTGGTCGATGCGGTGGCGCACGGTGGTGCGCACGAAGTCGTAGTCGAGCACCTCGTGAATGCGGTCGTGGCGCGGGGTCGAGACCGCCAGCGGCACGAACAGGTCGACGCTGACCACGAGCTTCTGCGGTCCGCTGCGTTCGAAGGCGTGGATGCCAATGTTGGCGTCGATCACCACCTCGCGCAGGAAGATGCGCCGGCAATGCGCCAGGCGCGGGTCGAGCAGCCAGGTGCTCATCGTTCGGAGGCTTTCGTCGGCGACCGCCGGCGCGCCGCCGGTTCGGTCAGGAACATGATGTCGCGCGCGCTCGGCACCAGGTGCTGGCCGCCGTCGACGAGGATCGTGCTGCCGGTGATCGCGCGGCTCTCGGCGGCGAACAGCACCGCGGCGGCGACGTCCTCGGGCGTGCTCGAGCGGCCGAGCGGCGTGCGCGTGTGCGCCCGCGCGAAGCCGGCGTCGGTCTGATCGCCCGAGGCGAGCGTGATGCCCGGCGCCACGCCGACCACGCGCACCGCCGGCGCCAGCGCCTGCGCCAGCAGCGTCGTCGCCGCGTGCAGCGCGCTCTTGGACAGCGTGTACGAGAGGAAGTCCGGGTTCGGGTTGAAGAGCTTCTGGTCGAGCAGGTGGATCACGCTCGCCTGGGCGCCGGCCGGCAGACGGCGCGCCAGTTCGCGCGCTAGGAGCACCGGCGCCGCCAGGTTGATCCGGTAGTGCAGTTCGAGGCCGGCGTAGCTGCATGTGCCGGCATCGTCGGCCTCGAAGAGCGAGGCATTGTTGACCAAGCAGTCGATGCGGCCGAGCGCGGCGATCGCCCGCGGCACGAGCAGCGCGGTCGCCGCCTCGCGCGCCAGATCCGCGCGCAGCACGACCGCGCGCCGGCCGAGCGCGCGCACCGCGGCGGCGGCGGCCAGCGCCTCGGCGCGCGACGTTGCGTAGTGGATCGCCACGTCCCAGCCGCGCTGCGCGAAGGCGAGCGCGATCGCGGCGCCGATGCGGCGCGCGCCGCCGGTGACCAGCACCGCGCGCGGCGCGTCTTCGGGGGCGGGACGGCGGGAGGTCATGCGGGCGGTCGCGGCAACGGTCAATGGAAGAGGCGTGAGCCCGCCGGGCCGCCCCAAGGGCAAGTCTCCGAGCGCGCAGCGCGAGGGTAGTCCGGTGAGCGCCTCATCTGCGCTCGTGCTTCACGCGCGGCTGCACTCGTGATCCGCACGTGGCTCGCACGTGGCGTGCGCTGCGCAGGCGGCGCGCAGTTTACCGGTAGCATCGCCGGCACCCGCCCGCGCGTCCGCGCGCGCCCACTGCCTTGATCACTTTGCCCGACGGCTCCGCGCTGCCACCGCCCGATCCGTTCGGTGCCGCCCACAGCGCCCGGCTCTCGGCGCTGATCGCGCACGAGATCGAGGCCGCCGGCGGCTGGATCGGCTTCGACCGCTACATGCAGCTCGCGCTGTATGCGCCCGGCCTCGGCTACTACGCGGCCGGCGCGCACAAGCTCGGCGACCGCGTTGCCGGCGGCGACTTCGTCACCGCGCCCGAGATCTCGCCGCTGTTCGGCCGCGCGCTGGCGGCGCAGGTGGCGCAGGTGTTCGCGCACACGGCGCCGCGCATCCTCGAGTTCGGCGCCGGCAGCGGCGCGCTGGCGGCCGATCTGCTCGACGAACTGGCGGCGCGCGCCATCGCCGTCGAGCGCTACGCGATCGTCGAGGTCAGCGCCGATCTGCGCGAGCGCCAGCGCGAGCGGCTCGGCGCGCACTCGCAGGTTGCCTGGCTCGATGCGCCGCCGGCCGGTTTCGACGGCGTGATCGTCGCCAACGAGGTGCTCGACGTGATGCCGGTGCGGCTCGTCGTGCGCGCCGCCCACGGCGTGTGCGAGCGCGGCGTGACGCTGCGCGCCGGCGGGCTTGCCTGGGCCGAGCGCGCCGCGGACGCGCGCCTCGCCGATGCGGTGCGCGCGATCGAGACCGCGGTCGGAGCACTGCCAGTGGGCTACGGCTCGGAGCTGGGCGAGATCGCCGCCGCCTGGACGGCGCAGCTTTCCACGTGGCTGGCGCGCGGTGTCGCGCTGCTCGTCGACTACGGCTTTCCGCGCCGCGAGTACTACCATCCGCAGCGGGCGATGGGCACGCTGATGTGCCACTACCGCCATCGCGCCCACTCCGATCCGCTGTGGCTGCCGGGACTGAACGACATCACCGCGCACGTCGACTTCACGGCGATCGCCGATGCCGCGCACGGCGCCGGGCTGGACGTGCTCGGCTACACCTCGCAGGCGCACTTTCTGATCAACTGCGGGCTGCTCGATCGCGTGCGCGACGAACACTCGCCGCGGCGCGCCGCCGAGGCGCAGCGCCTGCTGTCGGAGGCCGAGATGGGCGAACTGGTGAAGGTGCTGGCGGTCGGGCGCGGCGTGCACGCGCCGCTGGCGGGCTTTGCCCGCGGCGATCGCCTGCACACGCTGGAGTGAGGCGATGCGCTTCATCGTCACCCTGTTCCTGGCCTTGATCGTGCTTGCCGCCTTGCAGCCGTGGCTGCAGAAGCTCGGCCTCGGCCGGCTGCCGGGCGACTTTCGCTTTCACATCGGCAAGCGCGAGATCCTGCTGCCGTTTGCCAGCACGTTGCTGCTGACCGGGCTGATGTTCGTGATCGCCTGGCTGCTGTAGCGATCCGCCGGTGCACGCCTACCCGAGCGCGGCGCGCACCGCCTGCACGCGCGCTTGGTGCAGCGCCTGGGCGATGCGTTCGCCTCGCTGCGGCGCCTCGGCATCGACCGCGGCGGCGACCGCGCCGCCGTCGACGCGCTGCGCCGCGGCCAGCGCCTCGAGTACGCGCGCGCGCTGCGCGTAGGGCCGGTCGGCGAAGCCGGTGCGGCCGCGATGATCGGCCTCGCAGGCATCGAGCACCTGCGCCAGCAACGCCGGCCGGCGCAAGGCGTCGCAGCGTTCGAGCAGGCGCACCAGGCCGGCGGCGTCCAGATCGAGCGCGCGGTGCAGGTTGCCGTGCTCGCGTGCCGCCAGCAGTGCCGCGTCGCGGCAGTCGCCGGGCACGCGCAGCCGCTCGCACACCGCGCGCGCCAGATCGACGCTGCGCTGCTCATGGCCGAGGTGCTGCGGCAGGATCTCTGCCGGTGTCGTGCCCTTGCCGAGATCGTGCAGCAGCGCCGCCCAGCGCGCCGGCAGCGCCGCGTTCAGGCGCGCGGCAGCGTCGATCACGAGCAGCATGTGCTGGCCGGTATCGATCTCGGGATGGTGCTGCGCCGGCTGCGGCACGCCCCACAGGCGGTCGAGCTCCGGCAGCACGCGCGCCAGGGCGCCGCAGTCGCGCAACACTTCGAGCATGCGCGCCGGGCGCGCCTGCATCAGCCCGCGTGCCAGCTCCTGCCAGACGCGCTCGGGCACCAGCGCGTCGACTTCGCCGGCGGCGACCATCTGCCGCATCAGCGCCCGCGTCTCGTCGGCGACGCTGAAGTCGGCGAAGCGCGCCGCTAGGCGTGCCAGGCGCAGGATGCGCACCGGGTCCTCGGCGAAGGCGGGGCTGACGTGACGCAGCACGCGCGCGGCCAGATCGCGCCGGCCGCCGTGTGGGTCGATGATCGTGCCGTCTTCTGCGCGCGCGATGGCGTTGATCGTCAGATCGCGCCGCGCCAGATCTTCCTCGAGGGTCACCTCGGGTGCGGCGTGGAAGGCGAAGCCGTGGTAGCCGGGAGCGGTCTTGCGCTCGGTGCGCGCCAGCGCGTACTCCTCGTTCGTGCGCGGATGCAGGAACACTGGGAAGTCGCGCCCGACCGGACGGAAGCCCGCAGCCAGCAGGTCTTGCGGTGTGGCGCCGACCACCACCCAGTCGCGGTCGGCGACCGGCTCGCCGAGCAGTTCGTCGCGCAGCGAGCCGCCGACCTGGTAGATCTTCATCGCCGCCGTGCGGGCGCGTCGCCGGCTGCCGACCTCAGAGGCTGTGAGTTTTTCGGCCGTGCCCGAAAGGCGCGTCAGAACGCGTCGGATCTAGGCGCAAAGCGCAGCCATAGCTCGGGCTATGGCGAGCATTTGCAACGACGAGCCGGCGTGTTCTGGCGTGCAAGGCGGGCATGGATGAAGGACTCACAGCCTCTCAGTGGTCGGTCAGCTCCTCGACTTCCGCGCGTGCCGCTGCCACCCAGGCGCGCATCGGCGGCAGGGCGAGGATGCGTTCGCCGTAGGCTGAGAGCAGCGGCGGCAGATCGACGCCGTAGGTGACGAAGCGCGTGACTACCGGCGCGTAGAAGGCGTCGGCGATGCTGAACTCGCCGAACAGCATCGGCCCGCCGCTCGCGTCCAGCGCCGCGGTCCAGAGCGCCACCACACGCTCGATGTCGGCCTGGACGTCGGCGCGCCGTTGCGCCTCGGCGCCGCGCGCCGGCTTGCGGGCGCGGATGTCCATCGACAGATGGCTGCGCAGCGCGGCGAAGCCCGAGTGCATCTCGGCCGTGACCGCGCGCGCGGTGGCGCGCGCGGCGCGATCGGCCGGCCACAGGCGGCCGGCGGCGTAGGTCTCGTTGACGTACTCGCAGATCGCCAGTGAGTCCCAGACGGCGAGGCGGCCGTCGAGAAGGCACGGCACCTTGCCGGTGGGCGAGACCTCGAGGATGCGCGCGCGCGTGTCGGGCTGGTCGAGGGCGATGCGCTCCTCGACGAACTCGATGCCGGCCATTTTCATCGCCAGCCACGGCCGCAGCGACCAGCTCGAGTAGTTCTTGTTGCCGATCACGAGCTTGAGCATGGCCGGGTCGCCGGTCAGCGGCGCGCGCGCGTGCGCAGGCTGCCGAAGCGCGTGCGCGGGTGCTGGCCGGCCAGGTACTGGGTCGCGTCCGACTCGAGCGGCGTGTGCGCGATGCCGAGTTCGGGCGCCGGCACGAAGGGCTGGACACTGGCCACGTTGTCGCGCTTCATCGAGTCCAGGTTGTCGCGCGAAAGCAGCGGCTCGCCCGGCGCCAGCTCCATCAGCCGCGCCTGCACGCGTGCCACCGCCTCGGGCAGGCCGATCACGCGCCGCGGATGGCCGCCGGCGGCGGCGGCGAACTCGACCAGTTGCCGCAGCGTGTAGACGCGCGGACCGGCGAGCTCGTAGCTGCGGCGAAAGGTCGCCGGGTTGTCGAGCGCGTTGACGAAGGCCTGGGCGACGTCGCCGACCCACACCGGCTGGAAGCGCACGTCGGCGCCGGCCAGCGGAATGAAGGGCGCGAGCGCCGCCAGCTTGGCGAAGGTGTTGAGAAAGCGGTCCTCGGGACCGAACACCACCGACGGCTGCAAGATCGTCCAGTCGAGCGCGCTGGCGCGCACGAGCGCCTCGGCCTCGCCCTTGCTGCGCTGGTACATCGACGGCCCCTGCGCATCAGCGCCGAGCGCGCTCATCTGCAGGAAGCGGCGCACCTTGGCCCGCTCGCAGGCGGCGAGCGCGCGCCGCGTCAGTTCGCGGTGCGCGCGCGCGAAGTCCGCCTCCTTTCCTTGCAGGATGCCGACCAGGTTGATCAGCGCCTGCGCTCCGGCCACCAGGCGGTCGAGCGTGGCGTCGTCGTGCACGTCGGCCTCGACCACCTCGCAGGCGGGAAACACGATCAGATGCTTGGCCTTGTCGCGCCGGCGCGCCGGCACCGTCACGCGACAGCCGCGCTCGATCAGGAGGTTGACGACATGGCGGCCGACGAAGCCGGAGCCGCCGAGCACGAGTACCTGGGTGTGACGCATGCGCAAGGATCCGATGAGGAAGGCGCGGGCCGCGGGTCCGATTCTAGGCAAGCGCGGGCGCAGCCTGCGGCGGGCTGCGACGCCGGGCTCGGCCGCATCCCGACCGCGCTGCGCGGCTCGCGGATGACGATCCACGCGAGCCGCCACTCGGGCAACTACGCATCCTGGACGCTTCCGTTTGAGCTGGCGCAAAGGTCTGCGACTTTGAGCCCACGACGTCGTTGCGGACATTGTCGCCGCCGGCAGCCGATGCGAGACTGCGCGCTACCTCTCGAGGCGCCGATCGCGGCGCTGTGCCCGATGCAGTGGATCGACTTTCGCCTGCCGCCCTCAGGCTTCGCCTGTCCGCTCGACCTGTGGTCCGCCTGCCATGACCGCGGCCGCCGCGTCGCGCTCCTGCTGCATCGGCTGTTCCGCCATTTGGTCGAACACGGACCGAGCGATGCCACGCGAGTGACCGCGGCCGAAGTGCAGCGCTTCCTGACCGAAGCCGCGCCGCGCCACCACACCGACGAGGATCTCGATCTGTTTCCGCGCCTGCAGCGCCGGCTCGACGGTCGCGGCGCCGACCTCGCCGATGCGCAGGCTGCCGGCGAGGGGTTGCTGCGGCTCGCCTCCGAGCACGAACGGATCGAGTCGCTGTGGGCGCCGCTGCGCGGCGCGCTCGACCAGGTGCGCGAGCGGTCTGCGACCGCTGCACAGTGCGCGCTGGCCGACGACTTCATCGACCGCTTCCTGCCGCATCACGCGCTCGAAGAGGAAGTCATTCTGCCGGTGGCGCGACGCGCTCTAAACGGTGACGATCTGGCGGCGATCGGCGCCGCGATGGCAGCGCGCCGCGGCACCACCTGGGCGGTGCTGGCGGCCGGCCAGCGCAACTGAGCCGCGGGCGCAATCGATTGCCTTCTGCATGCTGGGTTGTGGCCGCGGGTCGCGGGATTCGCTCGGGCTGCGCGGCGAACTGCGGCCGGCGCGCCGAATTCGCTCTCAGGGCAGTTCGGTCGTCCCCGCCGGCCGCGGCACCACGGTGCCGAGGCGTGCCTTGAGCGACTGCGCGCGGCCCTCGAACAGCGCCGCGTAGACGACCGCGTTCGACATCACCTTCTGCACGTAATCGCGCGTCTCGTTGAAGGGGATCGTCTCGGCGAAGATCGCCCCCTCGACCGGCCGCGCCAGCGCGGCGCGCCAGGCGCGCGCGCGCGCCGGACCGGCGTTGTAGGCGGCGCTCGCCAGCAGCGGCTGGCGGTCGAGATCGTCGAGCACCATTTGCAGGTAGCTCGTGCCCAGGCGCAGGTTGACGTCCAATTCGTTGACCCGGCTGGAAGCGAAGTCGTTCATGCCGACGCGCCGCGCGACATAGCGTGCCGTGGCCGGCATCAGTTGCATCAACCCCTGCGCGCCGGCCGACGAGCGCGCATCGGCGATGAAGCGCGACTCCTGCCGGATCAGGCCGTAGACCCAGGCTTCGTCCAGCCCGACCGCGCGCGCATGGCGTGCCAGCTCGGTGCGGTGCGGCGCCGGGAAGCGCTGTTCGAAGTCGAAAAGATCGCGCGTGCGCTCGCTGGTGGCGATCATGCGGTCGATCGCGCCGCGCTGGCGCGCGAACTCGGCGATCGCCAGCAGTTCCGGATCGCTGCGCTGGCGCAGTTGCCAGGCCCACTCGCGGTTGCCTTCGAAGCGCAGGTCGAGCGCGATCAGCCGCAGCGCGCGCGCCAGTCCGGCGTTGCCGGCGTGCACGGCCACCGCCTCGGCGGTCGGCGCCGGTGCCGCCGGCGGCAGCGCGATCGGTTCGCCGAGCGTCTCGGCGGCGAGCTTGCCGTAGAAGTTGAAGCGGCCGGCGATCGAACGCAGCGCCGAGTGCGCCTGCGCCTCGTCGCCGGCGGCTGCGAGCGCGCGAGCGTTCCAGTAAATCCAGGCCGGCGCGCGCTGCAGCTCGGCTCCCATCCGCTCGTAGGTGGCGCGCACCATCGCCCAGTCGGGTCCGCGTGCGGTGCCGCGCAGCGCCGCGCGCATCTGCCACTCGAGCACCTCGTCGGCGCGCGCCGCCTCGAGCGCGTTGCCGACGTGTTCGCCGCCGTGCCGGTACCAGTCGAGCGCCTCGGGCAGCAGCCGCAGCGCCCCCATGTGGCCGATCCGGCCCCAGACCAGGCCGCGCTGCGCCGGCGACAGGTGCAGGTTCAACGCCGCCGCGTGGCGCGCCGCCTGCTCCGGGTTCTCGCGCGCCAGACGGGCGAGCGCGATCAGCGCCAGTTCGCGCTGCGTCTGCGTCATGCGCCGCTCGCGCACCGACAGGAAGGCGGCCGGCCGGTCGAGTGCCTGCGCCAGTTGCGCCGCCTCGGCCGGCGCCAGTTCGGCGGCGAGCCGGCGTGTGGCCGCCGGCTGGTTCAGTTCAACCGTGGCGCGCAGCCGCTCCCAGCGCGAGACGTGGCCGTCGGCCTGCAGCGCCTCGCCGAGCGCGGTGCAGCCTTCGCCGCCGGGTTCGCGCGAGCTTGCCAGCACGCGGCGCGCCTCGCGTACGCGCTGGTCGGCGTCGCCCTGCGTCTCGTGCTGGTAGCGCACGAGCGCGGCGTAGCAGCGCACCTGATGGTCATCGTGGCGCCACACCAGCGCCGGATGTTCGGCGGCGAAGCGTTCGAAGTCGCGCCGCGCGCCGAGCGCCAGCAGCCAGTCCATGCGCAGGCGGTCGGCCAGATAGGTGTCGGCGTGGCGGGCGAAGAACTCGGCCACGGCGGCATCGACCCGCGCCGGATCGTCGTTGCGCAGGCGCAGGTTGAGCTGCCAGTACTCGACCCAGATCGCCAGCGGGTGACTCGCCAGTCGCGGCGCCAGCGCCGCCAGGCGGTCGCGCTGACCGGAGGCGAAGGCATCGCGCGCGGCAAGAAAGGTCTGGTCGGCGGCCGCGGTCTCGGCGCGCTGCGGCGAGCGCGTGACGGCAAACGCCGCCGGCACCTGGACGAGCGATGCCGCCAGCAACACCGATGCGCCGATCGTTCGCCACTGCTTCATATTCGTATTGACGGTCGACACCTTGCGGCACAACATCGAAATCAGGCTAGCACAGCGAAACAAGATCGATGACCGCGGAATTCCCTGCGACTCGGCCCGAATCCGCGGCTTTGGCGGACGCCGAGCGCAACGCGCTGCGCGCGCGTTTGTTGGCGGCGCGCGACGCGCTCGCCGACCGCGATCAGCGCGCCCGCGTCCTGGCCAATCGCGTGGCGCGTTGGCTGGCGACGATGCCGCTGGCGCGCTTGGCCTTTTTCTGGCCGGTGCGCGGCGAGCCGGATCTGACACCGGCGATCGAGCGCTGGCTCGCTGCCGGCAATGGCCGGCAGGCCGGCCTGCCGGTGACCGCAGGCGAGGGCCTGGAATTCGCGCCCTGGGCGCCGGGCATGACGCTCGCGCCCGGGCGCTTCGGCATTCCGGTGCCGCCGGGTGGCGAGCGCATAAAGCCGCAACTGCTGCTGATCCCGTGCGTCGGCTTCGACGGCCACCGCTATCGCCTTGGCTACGGCGGCGGCTACTACGACCGCACGCTGGCCGCGTTCGCGGTGCGACCGGTCGCGGTAGGCGTGGCCTTCGACTGCGGTCGCGTGCCGAGCATCGAGCCGCAGGCGCACGACATCCGCCTCGACCTGGTGATCACCGAGTCGGGCGTGCTGTAGGCCGGGCCGCGCTCAGGTCGCGCGGCGCGGACCCTGGCGGAACGCCTCGACGATCCACTGGCGGAAAGCCGCCACCTGCGGCAGGTCGCGCCGCTGCGGGTTGTCGATCAGGTAGTAGCGGTAGCCGGTGCGGCTGCGCAGGCGCGGAAAGGGCGTGATCAGTTCGCCGGAGGCGAGCAGGTCGTCGAGAAAAGGCGTGCGCACCAGTGCCACGCCCTGGCCGCGAACGGCGGCCTGCACCGACTGATCGACGTAGGTGAACACCAGTCGCGCCACGCCCTCGATTGGCGGGATGCCGGCGCGCTCGCACCAGCGCTCCCAACTGCTGAACGGCGCGCTGAGCACGGACTCGTCCATCGCCAGCACCGGCAGCCGCTCGAGATCGGCCGGCACCTTCAGCACGATGCCGGTCGACTGCAGCAGTCGCGGGCTGAGCGCGGCGTTGAACTCCTCCTCACCCAGCAGCAAGGCGTCCGGCGGCACGGGTGCGGTCGGTCGCAGCCAGCGCAGCGCCAGATCGACGCCTTCGGCCTGCAGGTCGACCAGGCGGTCGCTGGCGTCGATGCGGACCTCGACCCCGGGGTGCTGCTGCTGGAACTGCGCCAGCCGCGGCACCAGCCACAGAGATGCGAACGACGCATAGGTACTCACGGTCACGCGCCGGGCGGCGCCGCCGCCGCGGATCTCGTCGACGCTGCGATCGATCGCCGCCAGCGCCTGCGCCACCGCCGCGAACAGGCGGTCGCCGGCGGCGGTCAGGCGCAGCGCGCGCGTGTGGCGCGTGAACAGTGTCGCGCCGACGTCCGCTTCGAGGGCCGCCACCTGGCGGCTGATCGACGACTGCGTGAGCCGCAGTTCGGCTGCGGCGGCGGTAAACGACAGATGGCGCGCCGCCGACTCGAAGCCGCGCAGCGCGTGCAACTGGATCGGCCGGCGGCGGCGCGCCGCGCTGCGCGGTGAACGCGAAGTCATGGTCGCACCGTACATGCGAACGGCGCATGCATCAATTGCCAACTTTTCGTTTGTCGCCCCGCGCGCGGCGGCCTGTAATTGGCTTGCGCCGGCGCGGCGTCGCCGGCCAGCGCAATCAGACACGGAGGTACTCATGTCGCGCACATCACAAGCCATCACGACGCGCACCGTGGACCTCGACCATCAGCAACTGCTGCTGCTCGAGGGCCGGCCGGGCACGCGCGTCAAGGTCATCTACGGCGGCATCTGGCTGACGCACACGGGAGAAGCCGATGATCTGTTCGCCTGCTGCGAGCAGGAAGTGGCGCTACGCGCGCGCAAACGCGCGCTGCTCGAGGGGCTCGGTCTGACGCGAGTCGAGGTGATCGAGCCGGCGCGCAGCGACCTAGCGGCCGCGGTCACGCGCCGGCTGCGGCCGGCGTGGCTGGCGACGCGCGACGCGTTGATCACCTGGATTCGCTCGGCGCAGTGGTCGCGCGGGCTGCTGGCCAGCGCCGGACTTCTGGTCGGGGTGGCGGTGCCGGCCTTGGTGATCGTCGGCATGGACTCGGCGCTGCTCGCCGGAGGCCTTGCCTGAGCGGCTAGCGCGGCAGGCCGAGGCGCCGCCACAGCTCGAGCGTGGCGTCGGCCTGGTTCATCGTGTAGACGTGCAGTCCCGGCGCGCCGGCGGCGAGCAGCCGCTCGCACAGAGCGGTCACCACGTCCAGGCCAAAGGCGCGGATCGCTTCGCGGTCGTCGCCGTAGCCCTGCAGGCGCTGGCGGATCCAGCGCGGGATCTCGGCGCCGCAGGCGTCCGAGAAGCGCGCCAGTTGCGCGAAGTTGGTGATCGGCATGATCCCGGGCACGATCGGCGCGCGCACGCCGAGCCGGCGCGCCTCGTCGACGAAGCGCAGATAGGCGTCGGCGTTGTAGAAGTACTGGGTGATCGCCGAGTCGGCACCGGCGGCGACCTTGCGCGCGAAGTTGCGCAGGTCGTCTTCCGCCGAGCGCGCCTGCGGATGGACCTCGGGGTAGGCGGCGACCTCGAGGTGGAACCAGTCGCCGCTGGCGGCGCGGATGAACTCGACCAGCTCGTTGGCGTAGCGAAACTCGCCGCCGCCGGCGCCGGCGCCCGAGGGCGGATCGCCGCGCAGCGCCACCAGTCGGCGCACGCCTTTGTCGCGGTAGGCGTCGAGCAGGCGCGCGACTTCGGCGCGCGTGGCGCCGATGCAGGAGATGTGCGGTGCCACCGCCAGCCCGGCGTGCGCGATCTCCAGCACCGTGTTCCAGGTGCCCTCGCGCGTGCTGCCGCCGGCGCCGAAGGTGACCGAGAAGAACGCCGGCGCGAGCGTCGCCAGCCGCGCGCGCACCGCGCGCAGCTTGTCGGCGCCCTCGGGCGTCTTCGGCGGGAAGAACTCGAAGCTGTAGGTGCGGTTCATCGGTCAGCGGCGGCGCCGCGCGCGGCGCCCTCGAACATGGCGCTCAGCGCCGGCGCGGCAGCAGCGCCGTCATCGCCCAGGTGAGCAGGCTGTAGAGCAGCGCGCCGAGCAGCGCCCACCAGAAGCCGGCGACGTAAAAGCCCGGCAGCAGCGCGCTCACGCCCCAGAACAGCAGCGCGTTGAGCACGAGCAGAAACAGGCCGAGCGTGAGCACGGTAATCGGCAGGGTCAGCAGCACCAGCACCGGCTTGACCAGCGCGTTGACCAGGCCGAGGACGATCGCGGCGATGAAGGCGTGCAGCGGGTCCTGCACCTGCACGCCGGGCACGATCAGCGTCACCAGCCACAGCGCGACCGCGTTCAGGATCCAGACCAGCAGCAGGCGCATCGCCGCTCAGTACCGATAGTGCTCGGGCTTGTACGGCCCTTCTTTCCTGACGCCGATGTAGTTGGCCTGGGCGTCGGTCAGCTCGGTCAGTTGCGCGTTGAGCTTGCGTAGCTGCAAGCGCGCGACCTTCTCGTCCAGGTGCTTGGGCAGCACGTAGACGCCGACCGGATAGCTGGCGGTGCGGGTGTACAGCTCGATCTGCGCGATCACCTGGTTGGCGAACGAGCTCGACATCACGTAGCTCGGGTGGCCGGTGCCGCAACCCAGGTTCACGAGCCGCCCCTGCGCCAGCAGGATGATGCGCTTGCCGTCCGGGAACACGACGTGGTCGACCTGCGGCTTGATCTCCTCCCAGCGGTACTGCTTGAGGCTGGCGACGTCAATCTCGTTGTCGAAGTGACCGATGTTGCAGACGATCGCCTGGTCCTTCATCCGGCGCATGTGATCGTGGCTGATCACGTGGAAGTTGCCGGTGGCGGTGACGAAGATGTCGGCCTTGTCGGCGGCGTAGTCCATGGTCACGACGCGGTAGCCTTCCATCGCCGCCTGCAGGGCGCAGATCGGGTCGATCTCGGTCACCCACACCTGCGCCGAGAGCGCGCGCAGCGCCTGCGCCGAGCCTTTGCCGACGTCGCCGTAGCCGGCCACGAGCGCGATCTTGCCGGCGACCATCACGTCGGTGGCGCGCTTGATGCCGTCGACCAGCGACTCGCGGCAGCCGTACAGGTTGTCGAACTTGCTCTTGGTGACCGAGTCGTTGACGTTGATCGCCGGGAACTTGAGCGAGCCTTCCTTGGCCATCTGGTACAGGCGCTTGACGCCGGTGGTGGTCTCCTCGGTCACGCCCTTGATCCTGGCCAGGCGTGTCGAGTACCAGCTTTGATCGACGGCGAGCTTGGCCCTGATCGACTTGAACAGTTCAACCTCCTCTTCGCTCGTCGGGTGGGCGATGCAACTGGCGTCGCCCTCGGCCTTCGCTCCCAGGTGCAGCAGCAGCGTGGCGTCGCCGCCGTCGTCGAGGATCATGTTGCTGTAGCCGCGGTCGGGCCACTCGTAGATCCGGTGCGTGTAGTCCCAGTAGTCGGCGAGCGACTCGCCCTTGACCGCGAATACCGCGGTGCCGCGGGCGGCGATCGCGGCGGCGGCGTGGTCCTGGGTGGAGAAGATGTTGCAGCTTGCCCAGCGCACTTCGGCGCCGAGCGCTTGCAGGGTCTCGATCAGCACCGCGGTCTGGATCGTCATGTGCAGCGAGCCGGTGATCCGGGCGCCGCGCAGCGGCTGGGTGGCGGCGAATTCCTCGCGGATCGCCATCAGACCGGGCATCTCGGTCTCGGCGATGCGGATTTCCCGGCGGCCCCAGTCGGCCAAGCCGAGGTCGGCAACGACGAAGTCGCCGGCGCTGGCAGCGGATTTGAGTACGGCGCTCATCTCGCGCCCTCCTTGATGGTCAAAGAAGTTTGCGAGCGCCGTTGCCACCGCGCGCGCTGCGCGCGGCGCTTCGAGCCTGGCGCGGTCGGCGCTCCGGCCGACCTCGTCGCAACGCTCCTCGAAGCGCGCGCAGTATACGGCGGGCGCTACCCCGCATCCGCGCGCCGGTCGTGGCCCTGCCAGCGCAGTCGGTGCGCGCCTATGCAGCCAGGGTTTTCCCGCAGGCGTCATGTGATTCGACGGGCTGCGACCCTGGATGCGGTACGCCGGCGCTTGTCACGCGTCAAATCGGGCGCAATCTCTTGCGCCGACTCGGACCACCCCGACTTAGCGCGAGCAGGCAAAGCGGGTACGGTAGCGGTCGGCCGGGCGCGCAGCGCCGTCAAAGACCGGCGCCGGCCCGCGTGACCCAAGGGAGACAGGCACGACCTTCCGCGCCCGGGAAGGCGAGCCCTACGCAATGGTCAGGCAAGAGAGACTGCGTTACCTGTGCGAGATGGCGGCCGCCATCGGCGCGGTAGGCGTCTTCGTCACCGTCTATCTGATCGCCTACGCGCAGTTTGGTGTCGTGGCGATGCTGCTTGCGGCTTGGCTTCCGGCCGTGGTCCTTGCCTGGCTCGCGGCACGCGGACTGCGGGCCGCCTTACAGCGCCTGCTCGATGTCGCGCCGCTGCCCACCGCAGTTCGCGCTTCGGCCAACGACGGCGAGGTCGGGACGCTGCGCGTGCCAGCACGCTCGCGCGACCGCGTGCGCACGCTTTGATGCGTGTGGTCGGCGGCGCACCGCGCCGCCATGACAAGCCCTGAGGTCGCGCAGACGCGGCGCGTGGCTACGCCGCCCGGACCTTCACGCCCGCGGCGTCCGCCAACGCGGCCGCGCGATCGACCTTCTCCCACGTGAAGTCCGGCTCGTCGCGGCCGAAGTGGCCGTAGGCGGCGGTGCGCTCGTACACCGGCCGCAGCAAGTCGAGCATCTGGACGATGCCCTTCGGCCGCAGGTCGAAGTGCTGCGCCACCAGCTCGCTGATTTTCTCGTCCGAAATGACGCCGGTGCCCTCGGTATAGACGGTGATGTTCATCGGCTGCGCCACGCCGATCGCGTAGGCGACCTGCACCTGGCACTGGCGCGCCAGTCCCGCCGCGACCACGTTCTTGGCGACGTAGCGCGCCGCGTAGGCGGCCGAGCGGTCGACCTTGGACGGGTCCTTGCCCGAGAAGGCGCCGCCGCCGTGCGGGCAGGCGCCGCCGTAGGTGTCGACGATGATCTTGCGCCCGGTCAGGCCGCAGTCGCCCTGGGGGCCGCCGACGACGAAGCGGCCGGTCGGGTTGATCAGGAACTTGGTGTCGCGCCGGATCCACTCGGGCGGCAGGCTCGGCTTGATGATCAGCTCGATCACCGCCTCGACGAACTCCTGCTTCATCTTCTTGCCGTCGCTCATCTCGGGCGCGTGCTGGCTCGACAGCACGACGGTGTCGATCGAGTGCGGCTTGCCGTCGACGTAGCGCATCGTGATCTGGCTTTTGGCGTCGGGCCGCAGGTAAGGCATGCGGCCGTCGCGCCGCAGCTCGGCCTGGCGTTCGACCAGGCGGTGCGCGTAGTAGATCGGCGCCGGCATCAAGGCGGGGGTCTCGTCGCAGGCATAACCGAACATCAGCCCCTGGTCGCCGGCGCCCTGGTTCAGGTAGTCGTCGCTGGCGTGGTCGACGCCCTGGGCGATGTCGTTCGACTGCTTGTCGTAGCAGACCATCACCGAGCAGCCCTTGTAGTCGATGCCGTACTCGGTGTTGTCGTAGCCGATGCGCTTGATCGTGTCGCGCGCCACCTGGATGTAGTCGACGTGGGCGTTGGTCGTGATCTCGCCCGCCAGCACCACGAGGCCGGTGTTGCACAGGGTCTCGGCTGCCACGCGCGAGCGCGGGTCCTGCGCGAGGATGGCGTCGAGGATCGCGTCCGAGATCTGGTCGGCCACCTTGTCGGGGTGGCCTTCGGAGACGCTTTCGGAGGTAAACAGGAAGTCGCTGGCCACTGCACGCTCTCCACGGAAAAAAGGCCGAACGGTTGGCGTCGGTTCCGCGGCACAGCGGGGACGCTTTAGCAGATTCGCCGCGTGCTTGCGCTGCGGCCCGCCCTGCAAGTTGTTCGTTAACTCGGCGGTGGCCGCGGATTATACGAGCGCCGACGCCCGGCGCCTTTGGGCAACCCCCGGGCGCGACGCCGCCCGCAGCCCGCGCACACCGCACCGGTAGCATTCGCCCGGCTGTCCGCGCAACCTGCCCCCGATCCTCCCGCTCATCTCCTCAATCCTCGATCCTCGCTCCTCCCCCTCGTGCTCGTCTTCGTCCTCAAGCTGCTGTCGCGCCTGCCGCTCGCCGTCGTGCACGCGCTTGGCGCCGTGCTCGGCCGTCTGGTCGATCTGTTCGGCGGCGCCCACTCGCGCCGGCTGCGCGAGAACATGGCGCAGGCCGGGCTCGCGGGCGAACCCCTGGCGCGTGCGGCCGCGGCCGAGGCCGGCAAGCAGGCGCTGGAGGCGGCCTGGGTCTGGCTGCGCCCGCGCGCCGATCTGGCGCGCAAGGTGCACTGGGCCGATGCGCCGGTGCTCGACGCCGCGCTCGCCGACGGCCGGCCGGTGCTGCTGCTGACGCCGCACCTGGGCTGCTTCGAGGCGATCGCTCAAAGTTACGCGCTGCGTCCCGAGGCACGAACGCGCCCTCTGACCGCGCTCTATCGCCGCCCGCGCAAGGACGTGCTGCTGCCGCTGGTCGAAGATGCGCGCGCCAAGGAGGGTCTGCTGCTGGCGCCGGCCGACATGCGCGGCGTGCGCATGCTGATGCGCGCGCTCAAGCACAAGCAGGTGCTCGGCATCCTGCCCGACCAGGTGCCGTCGCAGGGCGACGGCGTCTGGGTGCCGTTCTTCGGCCGGCCCGCCTACACGATGGTCCTGCCGTCGCGGCTGGCTCGCGCCGGCAACGCGATCGTGCTCATGCTCGCCGCCGAGCGGCTGCCGCGCGGCGCCGGCTTCCGCATCCACGTCGAGCGCCTGGCCGAGCCGCTGGTCGGCGATGCGAGCGCGGATGCGGCCACGATCAACCGCGCCCTCGAGCGCATGGTGCTGCGCTTCCCGACCCAGTACCTGTGGGGCTACAACCGCTACAAGCAGCCGGCCGGCGCGCCGCCTGCCCCCGGGCAGGGCGGCGCGGAAGATCGATGAAGCGGCTGGCGGCGCGCTGTGCGATCGCCTTCGTCGAGCGGGCCGCGCGCTGGCAGCCGGCGGCGCGCGCCCGGCTCGCGCGCGCGCTCGGCGACCTGCTGTGGTGGCTGGCACGCTCGCGCCGGCGCATCGCGCTCGTCAACCTGCGCCTGTGCTTGCCGCAGCTGAGCGAGACCGAGCGCCGCGCGCTCGCCCGCCGCAACTTCCGCAACGTCGCCCGCGCCGCCATCGACCACGGTCTGCTTGCCACCGTGCCGCGCGCCGACTTCGATCGCTGGGTGCGCATCGACGGCGCCGAGCATCTGCGCGCTGCCGCCGAGCGGCCGCTGATCCTGGTGGCGCCGCACTTCGTCGGTCTGGACGCCGGCGGCCTGGCGGTGAGCACGCAGACGCGCGCAGTGGCGATCTACGCGCGCAGCCGCAGCGAGGAATGGGACCGCTGGCTGCTGGCAATCCGCAGGCGTTTCAACGAGCCGCTGCTGATCCAGTGCGAGGGCTTCGATCTGCGCGCCGCGGTGCGCGCGCTCAAGGACGGGCTGCCCTTTTACTACCTGCCCGACCAGGACCCGGGCAGCCGCAACGGCATCTTCGTGCCCTTCTTCGGCGTGCCGGCCGCCACGCTGCCGATGGTGCCGCGGCTGGCGAAAATGGCCGGCGCGCAGGTGGCGCTGTGCGTGACCGAGATGACCGACGACGGCTACCTGCTGCACATCGACCCGCCGCTGGCCGACTACCCGAGCGGCGACGTCGCCGCCGACACCGCGCGCATGAACGCCGAGATCGAGCGCTGGGTGCGGCGACTGCCCGACCAGTACCTGTGGACGCACCGGCGCTTCAAGACGCGGCCGGCGGGGGAGCCGGCCGTCTATTGACGACAGACGATGAACGCACCGGCGTCGGCCTGGCTGCGGTTTGCGGCCCGGCGGCGATCAGCGCTGCGGTGGCGATCGCGGATAATCGGCCGATGCGCTTGCGCTTCACCAAGATGCAGGGCACCGGCAACGACTTCGTGATGTTGAACGGCATCGCCCAGCCCTTCGCCCTCGACCCGCAGCAGTTGCGCCGGCTTGCCGACCGCCGCTTCGGCGTCGGCGCCGACCAGATCCTGCGGGTCGAGCGGCCTGACCGGCCGGACGCCGACTTCAAGTACCGGATCTTCAACGCCGACGGCGGAGAGGTCGAGCAGTGCGGCAACGGCGCGCGCTGCTTCGTCAAGTTCGTGCACGCGCAGGGGCTGAGCGATAAGCGCGTGCTGCGCGTGCAGACCGCGGGCGGGCTGATCGAGCCTCGTCTGGAGGACGACGGCGAGGTGACGGTCGACATGGGCGCGCCGAGCTTCGAGCCTTCGCGCCTGCCGTTCGACGCCGGCGGTCTGGCACCGGTGCAGCGCGGCCGAGCGTGGGTTTATCCGCTCGAAGTCGGCGGCGCGACGCGCGAGATCGTGGTGGTGTCGATGGGCAATCCGCACGCCGTGCAGGTGGTTGCCGACGTCGACGCGGCGCCGGTCGCCGTCGAAGGGCCGATGATCGAGCGCCACGCGCGCTTTCCGCGCCGGGTCAACGCCGGATTCATGCAGATCGTCGAGCAGCACGCGATCCGCCTGCGCGTGTGGGAGCGCGGCGCCGGCGAAACGCTCGCCTGCGGCACCGGCGCCTGCGCCGCGGCGGTGGCCGGCATCCGTCTGGGGCTGCTGGAGTCGCCGGTGCGCGTTCAGGCGCGCGGCGGCGAGCTGCGCGTGCGCTGGGACGGTGCGCTCGATCAGTCGCCGCGGCCGGTGCTGCTGACCGGGCCGGCGGTCACCGTGTTTGAAGGCGAAATCGATCTGTAGCGCAGGAGCCGGAGATTCCATGTCGTCCGACCGTCCACTCCAGGCCGATGAGGTCGCCCGCTATCTGGCGGGTCATCCCGACTTTTTCGAGCGGCATCCGCAGTTGCTCGCCGACCTCGCCTTGCCGGACCCGCACAACGGCCAGGCGATCTCGCTCGCCGAGCGCCAGTCGCTGATCCTGCGCGGCCGCATCCAGTCGCTCGAGGCGCGCCTGGCGCAGATGGTTCGTCACGGCAGCGAGAACGATTCCATCGCCGACCGCATGGTGCAGTGGGCGCGCGCGCTGCTGTCCGAGGACGATGCCGCGAGTCTGCCGGCGGTCGCGCTCGAGCGCCTGCGCCTGCTATTCGCCGTGCCTTTCGCCGGGATGCGCCTGTGGAACCTGCGGCCGGAGCACGCACGGCTGGCGGTTGCGGCACCGGTCAGCGACGACATCAGGCGGCTGGCGGCGAGCATGGTGGCGCCGTACTGCGGCGCCAACGTCGGCTTCGAGCCGGTGCGCTGGCTGGAGGCCGGCGAGGCCACCGTGCACAGCCTGGCGATGATGCCGCTGCGCGCGGGCGGCGCAGCCGAGGTCTTCGGCCTGCTCGTGCTCGGCTCGCCGGACAAGGAACGCTTCCATCTGACGATGGGCACGGCGTTCCTGACGCGTCTCGGCGAACTGGCGGGTGCGGCGCTGTCGCGCCTGCGCGCGCCGTGACCGAGGCCGCCGCGCCGCCGCCACTGTCGGCTCCCGCCGAGGCGTTCCTGCGCCACCTCACGACGCAGCGGCGCAGTTCGCCGCGCACGGTCGAGGCCTATCGCGCCGACCTCGCGCAACTGGCGCGGCTGACGGCCGAGTCCGACCTGCTGCAACTGGCGCCGGCCGAGATCCGGCGCGCGGCGGCGCGGCTGCACGCGGCGGGGCTGGCGCCGGCGAGCATCGCGCGCGCGTTGAGTGCCTGGCGCAGCTTCTTTCGCTGGCTGGGCGAACGCGCGCTGGTGGCGGCGAACCCGGTGGCCGGCGTGCGCGCGCCGCGCCGTGGCCAGCGACTGCCGAAAGCGCTCGCCGTCGACCAGGCGGTGCGCCTGACCTCGCAGGCGCCGGCCGACACGCCGCTGGCGTTGCGCGATCGCGCGATCGTCGAGCTGCTGTACTCGAGCGGCTTGCGGCTGTCGGAACTGGTCGGGCTGGACTGGCGGCACTTCGCGCGCGAAGGCGCACGCGCGGCTTCGTCCGGCTGGATCAATCTCGAGGCGCGCGAAGTGATCGTCACCGGCAAGGGCGGCAAGACGCGCAGCGTGCCGGTGGGCGCCGCTGCGGTCGCGGCGCTGCGCGCCTGGCTGCCGGTGCGCGCGCAACTTGCCGGCGGCGAGGCGCGCGCGCTGTTCGTCTCGCTGCGCAAGACACGCATCTCGCCGCGCAGCGTCGGCGCGCGTGTCGCGCATCTGGCGCAGCGGCTCGGCCTGGACAGCCGCGTGCATCCGCACGTGCTGCGCCACTCGATGGCCTCGCACGTCCTGCAAAGCAGCGGCGACTTGCGCGCGGTGCAGGAGCTGCTCGGCCATGCGAGCATCGCCACGACGCAGATCTATACCAAGCTCGACTGGCAGCACCTGGCCAAAGCCTACGACGCCGCCCACCCGCGCGCGCGGAGGCGCTCCTGAGCCGCGACCGCGAACGCCGGCGCTGGCTGCGCCCGGTGCGTTGCCGCCGGCGCGCACGCGGCCGATCGCCGCGGCGCG
>JBBIST010000022.1:0-38580 GCA_037441125.1 Burkholderiales bacterium | reverse complement strand
GAAACGGGAGGCTGGGCATGGGCGTTTCGGGGTCGGGGTGCGCGCCGCGCGGCGCCGCGCGCAGGGGCAGGCTCGGCCGCGCCGGCAGCGCGCCGGCGCGCGATCTCGTGCTCGAGCAGCGCGCGCGCGTAGCCGACCAGCCGGTCGAGGATCAGTGCCTTTGCCTGCGGCCGCTCGAGGATGCCGGGCGCGAGCAACGTCATGAAGGCACGCGACTTGCAGTAGTCGTGGGCGATGGCGGCGATCGCGAAGGCGAGCTGGTGCAGCTCGTCGTCGGCGCGCGCCAGGCCGCAGTGGCGCGCCAGCGTGCGTACGAGCGCGCGGTGCGCGGGCGCGATCAGTTGATCGACGATCTCGCGAAACGCCGGCGACGGCTCGAGCATCTCGCGCAGGTGCAGCTTGAGCACGTCGTTTTCCAGCGCCGCGCACTCGGTGTCGTGGCTGCCGCCGGCGTCGATGATTGCCGCCAGGAACATGCGCATCGACTGCTCGAAGTCGAGCGCCGGATCGTCGAAGCGGCCCAGCGCCGCGATCACCTCGGCCACCGGCCGGCGCAGCGCCTCGCGGTACAGGCCTTCCTTGCCGCCGAAGTAGTAGGCGATGGCGGCGATGTTGACCCCGGCCGACTCGCAGATCTCGCGCGTGCTGGCGGCGGCGTAGCCCTTGGCCGCGAACGCCGCGGTGGCCGCACGCAGCAGCGCTTCGCGCGCGCCGGCGGGCGCGGCCGGCGGCTCGACAACGGGCGGGGAGGGGGCGCGTCGCGGCATGAGGGCGCGCACGATAACACGCGAATCAATCGATTGATTGACACAAAGCCGCGACCGGTGCGGGGGTCGGACCGACATGGAACGGGGGCAGCGCCCGCCTCGGCCCGGCACGCCCTGGAAGGTCGCTGGTGCCCCCGCCGGAATGCGGGCGGTCACGCGTCAGCGGTCCGCCAAAGGATGCGCCAAAATGAGCCTCAGAGGCGGTCTGTGACTTGACGATAAGCCAATGCAAATAAATACTTACGAAATTACTGCATCGTGCCAAACAATCCGCCAATTCAATGCTCTACGACAGCCCGAGCCAATTCGAACCTCTGCTTCCTCAGCGAGACCTCCAGCCGCTGATCGAGGAAACGCGGCTCGTCTTCGAGCGCTCGCAGCGATTGCAGGGCGCACTGCATGCCTCAACGGTTCAAGCCCTGCGGGAGCTTGTCAGGGGCATGAACTCGTACTACTCGAATCGCATCGAGGGGCAGAGTACTCACCCGTTGAACATCGAGCGTGCGCTCAAGGCCGACTTTTCCGCTCGGCCCGATGTGGCGCAGCGACAGCGCTTGGCCCTTGCACATATCGAAGCCGAGCGCGAGCTTGAAACGATGGCACTGCGCGCTGATTGGCGCGAGGTCGATGCCTTGCGCAGCGACTTCCTCATCACGGCCCACCGTGCGCTCTACGGACGTCTGTCCGAAGAAGACCGGCGCTCTCCGGAAGGCGTTCTGACCGAGCCCGGCGTGCTGCGCTCTGCCGACGTGACGGTGGGGCAGCACGCCGCACCGTCGCACGCAGCGCTGCCCGCGTTCCTGCAGCGCATGGACCAGGTTTACCCGCGGCTGCGAGGCGTCGATGCGTTGCTCTATGGCATCGCCGCTGCGCACCAGCGTTTCGCGTGGGTGCACCCGTTCATAGACGGCAATGGACGCGCTTGCCGGCTGCAGACACATGCGGCGCTGCTTTCACTCAGCGGCGGCCTGTGGTCGGTCAATCGCGCCCTGGCTCGGGACCGGGATGGTTACTACGCGCGCCTGGCGAACGCCGACCGGCCTCGACAAGGCGACCTCGACGGTCGCGGCAATCTCAGCGAACGGGGCTTGCGCGAATGGTGCGAGTACTTCGTCGCCGCTTGCAAGGACCAAGTGACCTTCATGGGCCGGATGCTGGACCTTGACGGCTTGCGTGAGCGGGTCATCGCGCTGGTCGCGGTACGAGAGCACTCCTCGAGCTACCGGCACTATCGCTCCGAGGTCGCCGGGCCGCTGTCCTACGTTCTGGTGCTGGGTCCCGTTGCGCGCGGCGACTTCGTGCGCATGACCGGGCTGCCGCAACGAACGGGTCAGCGCGTTCTGTCTCAACTCATCAAGGACGGACTGCTGGTCAGCAACGGGCCGAAGCTGCCGGTGCGCATCGGGCTGCCCCTCGATGCGCTCGCCATCCTGTTTCCGAATCTCTATCCGGAAGCGGCCACCTCCAACACGGAAATCTGAGCGCTTCGGGCTGCAGAACTCGCCGAAGCGCTCACCCCGCAGCGCCTCGCCGTGTTCCCGCGGGTCCGGGTGATGCGCCAGTCGCTCGGCAAGGAAGCAGTACTCGGCGCGCCGCCCCCGGGTCGAGGCGATCGAGTTCGCGTTGCGCCTGCGCCGCCAGCTCAATCTTCCAGGCCATGGCGCTTGACGACGTCTTCCAGCGGGATCGTCTTGGCGCGACCTTTCAGGATGTCGTCGTAACGCTTCTCGGCGAGGTAGAGGTCTTCGAGATCGTCGAGGTACTTCAGGATTGCCTCGCGGGCATAGTAGTTTTTGGTGCGGCCCGTCTTCCTGGCCAGCTTTTCGAGCCGTTGTTCGATTTCAGGTGGCAGGCGAATGGCAAGCATGTTTAGCCCTTTGGTGCCGACGCACCGCCAATACCATACAAAAGTCTAACAACCGCATCTGTCGGTCGTTGCGACCGGCCGGTTGGTCGACACGAAAGCGGAGGTGCAGACCGTATGCGCAAGCACGGCCCGCGTATATACACTGTTGTCACGTCGGGCACCCTTCCCGTACGCTCGCTCCATTTCCATTCGGGAGCGCGTCATGGAAGCGACTCTGAAGAAGTGGGGCAACAGCGCGGCGGTGCGGATACCCGCTGCGGTTCTTGTGGCTGCGCGCGTGAAGGTGGACGACCCCGTCGATGTCCGCGCCGAGGATGGCCGCATCGTCATCGAGCCCAGGCGGCGCAGACTTTTTGCCCTGGACGAACTGGTTCGCGCCATCACCGCCGACAACCAGCATGCACCGGTCGACACCGGTTCACCGGTCGGACGCGAGATCTGGTGATGGCTCGCGGCTATGTTCCAACTGCGGGCGAGATCGTCTGGCTGCAGTTTTCGCCGCAGGCCGGCCATCAACAGTCGGGTCACCGGCCTGCGCTCGTGCTGAGCCCGGCGAGCTACAACGGCAAGACCGGAATGATGGTTTGCTGTCCCATGACCACTCAGATCAAGGACTATCCGTTCGAAGTGGTAGTGGCGGGCCGCGATCCCGGCGCGGTTCTCGCGGATCAGATCAAGAGCCTTGACTGGCGCGCACGAAGCGCAAGACGCAAGGGCCGAGTCAGTGAAGCCGTCCTCGACGAAGTCCGCGCCAAGATTCGCGCGTTGATCGGGGCGTGACTCTGCGCCTGGTGTCGGAACGAGGAGCGCTGGTACACGCTGGGCACGACCCGCGCCGGGCGACTGCTGGCGGTGGCGCACACCTTCAGCGAGACGGTGTCAGCCAAGGTGACGGTGCCGATCATCTCGGCACGCGAGGCCACGCCCCGGGAACGCCGCGACTACGAGCAGGCGCCGCGCTGACGGCGACGGATGACGAGGATGACGATGAACGCGAACGCAGCCAGGCCAACCACCGATGACGAGCAGATGCCGGCGGAGATCGACTTCTCCAAAGGCACGCGGGGCAAGTTCTATCGCGCCGGCGCGCGTTTCGTGCTGCCGGTGCACCTGGAAGCGGCCGTCGCCAACGAACTCGCGCGCTCGGCCGAGCAGGAGGGCGTCGATGTCACCGCGTTCGTTGCCAAACTGCTCGAGGAACATCGGAGCGCGACGCAGGCCACGCCAGCCGCGCGCCTAAGGACCCACGGAGTTCGCCGATCCGCCGGCCAAGCTCGCGCCGCAGGTCAGGGAGGCGCGCAGGCCCGGGCCTGCGGCTGCGGCCGGCCTAATCCGAACGCTGTAACGCCCTCCCATGGTCGCGTGGCGCTGACCAAGGCGGTCAGCGCGACTGACCAAACGCGTCAGCGCCCGACCGCAGAGCCGGAAAACTAGCCCGAAAACCCAGCCATCCTCACGATTCCGGCTGGCACGGAACTTGGGGACACTCTGGCATCGGCACGGTGCCGGTGCAACCCACCTCAGGAGAGTGTTCAATGATCAAGAAACAATTCCAGCGTGTTCAGCGCGGCTTCACGCTGATCGAGCTGATGATCGTGGTCGCGATCATCGGCATTCTCGCGGCGATCGCGATTCCGCAGTATCAGGACTATGTGACGCGGGCGCGGTGGGCAGACAACATCCAGTCTGTCGGACAGATCAAGGCCGCCATCGGCGAGTGCGTGCAGAACAACAACAGTACCGTGGCTGCGGGCGTTTGCGATGCGATTGGCACGGCCTCTGCGGGACTCATCGGCAATGGCTTCCTGCCCTCCAACTTCAACAACGTCGTTGGCCCCCACATGGCGAGCGCGCCTACCGTTACGGGCACGACCGGTGCGATCGTCATTGCCGGAACAACCAATACGGCGGCTGGATGTACTGTGACTATGACGCCGACCGTTGCTCAAGGCGACAGCCGTATTACGTGGACGTACACCAACAGCGGTGCTGCGGGCTGCAACCGTTCGAAGACTGGAGTCGGAACCTAAGCAGTCAAGGATCTAATCGCACGATGGGCCGGCCGTGCCGGCCCATTTTTTCTTCTTGCGTGCACTTGATCGAAGTTTTTGGTGGGGCCGCCCACGTGCGGCAAGTTGGCACTCAGCTTGACGCCACGCGATCAGAGCGAAGCATTGCTGCGAGATGGTGACATGTTAGCGAGAATCTCGACCACAAAAAGCAGGGGCTTCACCTTGATCGAGTTGATGATCGTGGTCGCGATCATCGGAGTACTGGCAGCCATCGCCTTTCCTCAGTATCAGAACTACGTGATCCGCTCAAGGTGGGCTGACAACATTGCTTCGACAGCATCGTTGAAGGCAGCCATTGGCGAATGCGTGCAGAACAACAATGGAAGCGTCGCTGTCGGCGTATGTGACACGATTGGCAACGCGAGCTCTGGGCTGATCGGAAATGGGTTCCTGGCAACGAACTTCAACAATAGCGCTGGCCCTTACATGGCTGGCCCCGTCGCACTAGTGCCCGTTACGGGCGAGCTGGTGATTAGCGGGACTCTTGTCACCGCAGCAGGGTGTGTCGTCACTTTGCGCCCAACGACGACACCCAATGGCTCACGCATTACGTGGGCTGCTACCACTTCTGGTGCGGCCGGGTGCAATCGATCGAAGACCGGCGTCGGTACGTGAGAGTATGAAGTTCGATATGCGAAGCGTCATTCGTTGGCGCGAAATGCAGGACGTCGCTTGAACTCAGTGCACATCCCTGAGACGGCCCACATCAGTAATCGTTTCGCACCGAATAGGCTGGTCGGGGCACTGGTCGGCGCCCTCGTGGCGGTGACGACCACTACCGGAATCGGTGTGGGGAGCTCCTGGTTCGACGAGCAGCGCATCCTTCTTACTCCCACCCTTCTGGCGGTTGCCGCCTACTCAGTCGCGCTCCGCTGGCGCGATAGTCTTCCGCAACCCCTGGGGCTGGCATTTCTCGGTCTCGCGGTGATGGGTGTGGCGTCGTCGCTTCTCGCTTCTCGACCGTCAATCGCCCTGTTTGAGTTGTCGCTCCTGATGCTCGTCGCCGTCACGGTTGCGGCAGCGTCACCAGCCAATGCACTCGCCGTTCGAGCGGCAGCCTCGGTCTTTGCGGTGGTTGTGGCGGCGAGCTACGTCACAGGAGTCGTTGCCAACATCGTCTCGGCCTGGCTCGTTCAGATGCCCATCGGCCGTGACACGTTCCTGGTGGGCTTCTCGAACCCGCGCTTTCCCGCTCAACTGCAGGCGTTGACGCTACCCCTGATGCCGCTGGCGTTGATCGCCGTCAGGCACCGCGGCGCTCGAATTGGCCTGGGCCTCGCGTTTGCGCTCTGGTGGATGTGCGTGATCGGTTCGGGATCGCGGACCGCGTGGCTCGCGTTGGCGGTTGCGTCCGTGACGCTCGCTTTCATGGGATCGAGCGGCCGCCGCTGGTTGGCGATCCAGGCGCCGTTCGCGGCCGCAGGCGCGCTGCTGTACGGGCTCATCTTCCATGTCGTCGCGCCCTGGGCCGGCGCGGAGACGGCGCTCGAGACCGGCCGCCTGACGGACTCCGCGTCGATCGCGGCACGCATCGAACTGGCCAAGCTCGCGCTCGGCATGGCGGCGGCCAATCCGCTGCTCGGCGTCGGACCGATGCACTTCGCCTATGTCGACAACGGACTCGGCGCCCATCCGCACAACTTCTTTCTGCAGATCGCGGCCGAGTGGGGCGTGCCGGCGCTGCTGATCGTCGTCGCGCTGCTCGTGACGCTCTACTGGCGCACATGGCAGGCCGCTAGGCGCGTCGCCTCGGACGCAGACGGCGGCTTGCCTGCCGCGAGTCTGCTGGCCGCTCTGACGGCTTGGATGGTGGGTATCCAGTTCGACGGCTACATGGTGGTGCCGACCAGCCAGATCGCCTCGATGGTGGTGCTGATGTTGTGCGTGGCGCTGGTTCGGCTCGAGCCGACGCCGCTCGCCTCGCAAGCCGTGGCCAGCGGCGACCGCCGCGGTCCGCTGGCTTGGGCAACGACGCTGACGGCGGTTCTGGCTTGCATCGTGCTGCTGGCACTGCCGCTGACGCCGTTCGGGAAGCCGACGCAGCGCGAGATGCAATGGCGGCAGGAGAACCCGACCGCGCCGTTCTGGCCTCGCTTCTGGCAGCAGGGCTGGATCGGTCCGCAGTCCGATCCGACCGCACGCTAGTTCGGCACACCGCGTCAGCGGATCGCGCGCGGCTACGGCGCAGACTCGCCGATCAGGCGCCGGCCCGCCGCCGAGGTGCGCTCGACCGTCAGCAGCAACGACGGCACGAGCGCGTAGGCGGAGCGCGCGATTTGCCGCCAGCCCTCGGCGTCGAGGCGGCATGGGTGTCGCTGGAAACCGGCTGTCGCCTTGGGTCGAACCGCCGGCGCCCCTCTAGAATCGCGCGTACTGCTACGCAGCCTGCGTCAGTGAATTCGGGGTTGCCGAATGAAGGCCGCGGGAGGCAGTGACTGATGCCGACGCTACAGATCACCTTGCCGGATCAACTGGCTGCCGAGGCTCAGCGCGCGGGGCTGCTGACGCCGGAAGCGATCGAGCGCATGGTGCGCGAGCAGTTGCGCGCCGAACGCGTCGACAAGCTCGAACAAGCGCGCCGGCAACTCGCGGCCACGCCGCTGCCGTCGATGACCCCCGAAGAAATTCAAGCCGAGATCGACGCCTATCGGGCCGGGCAGCGCCGTGCGGCTGGTGCTTGACACGAACACGGCGGTCTCCGGCCTGCTGTGGCACGGCACTCCGGGCACATTGATCGACGGCGGCCCGATGGGTACGGTGACACAAGTGGAAAAAGTACAGGTCTACTTGCGCACGGAAGAACTGGACGCGGCGGCGCCGGCGAAGCGGGATCGTCGGGCGTGGGCTGCGCCTGCCAGGCGATGTCGGGCACGCGCACGTCGACTCAAGTCGTACCTGCCGAAGTCCTATCATCCGGGCGTCCGTGTGCCAGCCAGCCGCCGGCATCGGCGGCGCAGAGCAGGAGATCGCCAGATGAAGTTCATCGTGACGCTGACCCGTGATGAAGACGGCGCGTGGATCGCGGAGTGTCCGGCGGTCCCGGGCTGCGTCAGCCAGGGCGCTACACGCGACGCGGCGCTGGCTGGCATACGGGAGGCGATCGCTGCCTGTTTGGAGGTGCGCGCGGAACGGGGAATGCCGCTGACAGTCGAGACGCAACAGGTGGAAGTGACCGTGTGATGGCGCGCCTTCCCGCGTTGAGCGGGAGCGAGGTCGTGGCGGTCTTTCAGCACTTCGGCTGGACGGTTGCACGCCAGCGAGGAAGCCACATTGTTCTCGTCAAAGAGGGACACATTGCGACACTGTCCGTACCGGACCACAGAGAGGTCGCAAAGGGTACGCTGCGCAGCCTGATCCGGGCAGCAGGACTGACTGTCGAGGAGTTCGTTCTCGCCAGCGCTCGTTGACTTGCGCCCGGAGCCGGAGTCAGCTCGCCACCGCCCGCCGGATCCGGCCGGCGTCGGTGGCGATGTAGAGGTTTCCGTCCGGCCCCTGCACCAGTTCAAGTGAAGCTCTGGCGCGAGAGCCGAGAAGCCGCGTCGTTACCGAGCCGGATCGGCGCTCGGACGCGGATACGTGTCGGCCGGCAACTGCAGTGTCAACCCGAGCGCGCTCGCCGAACGCTCGCCGTCGGCTGCGAAGAAGCGGATGCGCCCGACCAGTTCCACCAGCACGACTTCGCGCGCGCCGGCGGCAAGATAGGCGGCGATCTTGGCATCGAGTTCCGCGCGCGTGTTGCTCTCCGACTGGACCTCGACCACCAGCGGCGGCGCCGGCGAGGCGGGATCGTCGGGCGTGGGCTGCGATTGCCAGGCGACGTCGGGTACGCGCACGCCGATGCGCGTGAGCACGCCGATGCCCGGCAGCGCTTCGCCGCCGAGTTGCGCGACGATCTGCTGCTGCAGCGACCAGACGATGCGCTGATGCGGCTTGCTTGGCGGATTCATCACGACGATGTCTCCGTACTCGTCGAGCTCGCAGAAGTCGGGCGCGCTGGCGTCGCTCTGCAGCTCGTTCCAGCGCCGCGCGAGTTCGGCAGCAGACAGGGTTGCGTAGGCAATGCCGGCGGCCATGGGGTGCCTGCGTCGGAGGTCTTTCAGTGGGCGGCCAGTATAGGACTGGGGTCAAAGGGACCGTGCGCCGCCGGCGCGGCGATCCGACCGGCCGCTCAGGCTGAGCCTCGTCGGGCGCCGAGTTCGCCTGCGTCGCGTTCGATCGCGAGGAATCGCATCGCCGGCAGGTTCAGTCCTGCCTGATATGTCCGTAAAGGCACGCGCTAGACCGATAGCGTCTGTGCTTCCGCACATTGCGGTTCCTCGCTAGTATGTCCGTATAAGCAGACGTAAAAGCGATAACGGCTTCTGATACGGACATGAAAACCGATGAGCTTCCCCTGCTAACCGAGGCGCAGAAGCGCGAGGCTGCCGAGCTTGGAGCCAAGCTTGCGCGCCTGCGCAAGGCGCGTCGATTGCGCCAGGCCGACGCGGCGGCGCGCGCGGGACTTTCGCGGTCGACTGCGGCTCTGATCGAGGCCGGCGACCCGCGGCGGACGTTGGCGCAGCTCATGCGCTACCTGGGCGCAATTGCGCCGCGGCTCACGCTGCTGGACCTGCTGCGGGAGACCGACCCAGCGCTCAAAGCCCTTGCCGCGGCGGAAGCGACCAAGCGAGTTCGCAAGCTGTCGCCGTCCGAGCTCAAACGGCTGGACTTCTGAAATGGTGCGTGCCGAACTCATGGTCTTCGCTCATCTGCCGGGCGGCTTTGTCCCTGCGGGCCGCTTGACGCTGACAGAGGAAGGCACGGCGCTCCTCGCTTCAAGCTTCGCCTACGGACTGCGTTACCTGGAACGCAAGGGGCGCTTCGAAATCGACCCGGTGAGCCTGGCGATCGACAGTGTCGAGACTGTGCGCGGCGTCGAACTCTTTCCTTCGACCGGCTTGACTTTCTTCGGCGCCATGCGCGATGCGGCGCCTGATGCGTGGGGACGGCGCGTCATCGAGGCCCGGCACAAGGTGCCGGCCAACAGCCTGCCTGAATCGGCCTACCTGCTCGAAGCCGGCAGCGACAGGGTCGGCGCGCTGGACGTGCGTTCCGACCTGAATGCGCCACCGCGCGCAGGCGCAAGCCACGTGCGCAGCTTGAGCTACCTGCTCGAAGCCGTGGAGCGAGTGGAGTCGGGTCTGCCGCTACCCGCGAATCTCGCGGACCTTCTGGACGCCGGACCGACCGCGGGCGGCGCTCGGCCCAAGGCGTCGGTCCGCGATGACACGGGTCTGTTGTGGCTGGCGAAGTTTCCGAGCAGACAAGACGCGTATGACGTTGCATCAGCCGAGCACGTGGCACTGCGCCTTGCCGCGGCTTGCGGACTGAGCGTTCCGGAGACGAGACTGGTCGATGTCGGCCAGCGTTCCGTGCTGCTCGTTCGTCGCTTCGACCGCTACTGGGGGCTGGCCGACGAAGTCCCCGAGCGAAAGTGGGTGCTGCACGAAACCAAACCGCAGCATGCTTGGATCGAGGGACGCTTGCCCTATGTGAGCGGCCTGACGCTACTCGGATGCGACGAGTCTGCTTCGAGCACAAAGAGCTATGCCGACCTTGCACATGCGCTTCGCACCTATGGTCACCCGACAAGGATCCGGACCGACCTCGCGGAGCTCTTTGCACGCATGGTCTTCAACATCTTCGTCAGCAATGACGACGACCACCTGCGCAATCATGCGTTCCTTCGCGACCCGCGGCTGCCCGGGTGGGTCCTGAGTCCGCTGTACGACGTTGTGCCGCGGCCCGGGGTAGCGCAAGAACGCTTCTTGCACCTCGGAGTCGGGTCGCAGGGCAAGCTTGCGACTCTGGACAACGCCATGTCCGCGCATTCGGCCTTCGTGCCGAGTCGCAGCGAAGCGCTTGCGGCGATCGCGCGCGTTTGGCGCGAGCTGCGGCAATGGCGCGTTCACTGCGAGGCGCTGGGCGCAGCGGGTGCGCTCATCGATGCGCTCGCTCGCGCATTGCGTGACCTCGACGACATCTGCTCCCCCGCGCTGGCGGCAGAAATCCGGCGCGCGCCGACAGCCGGTTAGCCTGCATTCGTCCAGGGCGTTCGGTCGGCTGCCCGCCGGCGCCGACGGTCGCCTGCCGGGCTTGGGCTTGCGGCGAATTGCCGATCAACAGTGAATCAAGACGCTTGTCGTGCAAGTTCCCCGGGGACGGGCGCCGGCGACTTGGCAGGACCGGGCGCCGACACAGCACCGCGCCCGCCCGCTCTGCGCCGCGGATCGGCTCAGTTCGGCACCACCCGCCAGATCTCGCCGGCGTCGGTGGCGATGTAGAGGTTGCCGTCCGGCCCCTGCACCAGAGAGGGGGGCGCGCTTCCGCGCTGCCCCGCGTCGCGGGCCATGCACCCGACCGCCGTGGTTGCCGTGGGACCAGCGGATCGGCTAGCCTTGGTCCAGTCTTGGCGAGGTCACCCATGACGGTCGTGAGCATCCAGGAAGCGAAAACCCAGTTCTCCAAGCTCATCGAGCGCACCAGTCGGGGCGAAGAGATCATCATCGCCAGGGCTGGCGAGCCTGTGGCGCGCCTGACGCCGCTGCCAGAGCATCGGCCCGCTGTCAGCCCTCCAGGCAGCCTGAAAGGCGAGATTTGGATCGCCGATGACTTCGACGCGCCACTGTCGGAGGAGTCCCTTGCGGCCTTCGAGGGCCACACGTGAGGCTCCTGCTCGATACGCAGATCGTGCTCTGGTGGCTCAGAGCCGCTCCGAACCGCTGATCCTGCTTACTGCCGACCGTCAGCTCTCCCGCTACGGTGCAACGGTTCGCGTCTGCTGATCACTCTTGCTCGACTCCAGCGCGCGCGTGCCAAAGCCGACGGTTTCGGGAACGCTGAAGCGTTGGACGAGCCAGGTTCGAACGCCGCTCCGCGGTTCTGCAGGCCAGAGAGTGCGGCTGACAGCAGCTCAGTTCGGCACCACCCGCCAGATCTCGCCGGCGTCGGTGGCGATGTAGAGGTTTCCGTCCGGCCCCTGCACCAGCGAGCGGTAGCGCGCGGCGGGCAGCGAGCCGAAGGCGGAGCGTGTGGCCGAAGTGCCGGCGCTGTTGACCTCCAGCAGGTCGAGCCGCTGCGTGCCCATGATCCCGACCAGCAGCCGCCCGTCCCAGGCTCTCCACTGTGCGCCGCTGAGGAAGGTGGCCGGTCCCATGCCGCCGGAGGCGCCGTTGTTGGTCCAGGCCGGGCGCATTGCGTTCGGGTAGGTGGTCGTGTCGGTCATCGGCATCGATCTGGCGTCGCCCTGATAGCCGCAGTAGTTGTCGGGGCAGGCACCGCGTCCGGCCATGTTGGGCCGCGGATCCCAGCCCGCGTTGCCTCCGGCGACCAGTGCGGTCACCTCGTCCGTGTGGCCCGGACCGTGTTCCGCGGTGAACGGCTGATTCGTTCCCGGGCGGAAGGTGATGCCCTGCGGGTTGCGGTGACCGTAGGTGTAGATGCGCGGATCGAATCCGTTCGGCGGATTGTTGCCGGGCGCGGCGTTGCCGTTGCGGTCGACGCGCAGCACCTTGCCGCCGAGGCGGGTCGGGTGCTGCGGCAGCGCGCCGTCGTGGTTGTCGCCGCTGGTGATGTACAGGTAGCCGTCCGCGGGACCGAAGCGGATGCGGCCGCCGCTGTGTGCGCCGGGGCCGCCGCTGGCTGTGCCGCTGTGCTTGAACGCCATGCCGGTGACGATGTCGGTTCGCGCGGCAATGCCGGTCGCGGTGCCGTTGAGTGTGAGCCGCAGCACGCTGTTCGTGCGCGGGTTGCCGGCGACGGCGCTGTAGACATAGACAAAGCGGTTGGCGGCGAAGTCCGGATCCACCGCGACGCCGTGCATTCCGCTTTGCCCCTCGCACACGAGCTCCACGGCGGTGGTCGCGTAGCCGCTGCTGCCGCTCATGCCGAGCAGGCGGACGATCGCTCCGCTCGGCGTGCGGGCGGACAGCCCGCGGCACTTCTCCGTGAAAAGCATCGTGCCGTCGGGCAGGAACGCCATGTCCCACGGGTTCTGCAGGCCCGACATGAACGTCGTGCGTGTGAGCGTCGGTTCGGTGCCGCCGGCCGGCGGCGGCGGCGGATTTGGCGCGGGGGCCGGCGCCGGAGCCGAGGCCGGGTCGTCGCTGCCGCTGCAGGCGACGAGCGAGGTGGCGGCCAGTGCGGCGCAGGCGAACAGCAGACCGATGCGCTGTTTCATGGAAGGCTTTCGGGTGTAGAGCCGCGCATGTCGGCGGCGTGGGCCGGCGGGGCGTCGGCTGGATGAATACGACCCAGTCTAGGACCGGCCCATCGGCGCTTCACTCGGCCGATAGGACTAGCCGCGGTCGCCGACTCAGCGGCTGTGAACAAATCTACTGCGCGACCCGATCTCGCGCCTGCACTGCTCGCCGTACACATTCGTACGGGTCCGCTGCTCGGCGCGACCTCGGGCCGCTCGCGACGATTTCTTCACAGCCTTTCAGGTGGCAGTGGCCGCCAGCGGCAAGTCGTGCGCAGTCACCAATGGCAGGGTCGCTTCGATCACTCCGCCGCCGAGGCAGACCTCGCCGTCGTACAGCACCGCCGACTGGCCGGGTGTCACCGCCCACTGCGGTTCGTCGAAGCGCAGCGCGATGCGATCGGCCTCGACCGCGACGACCGTGCACGCGGCATCGGCCTGGCGGTAGCGCGTCTTGGCCGCGAAGCGCGCGCCGACCTCGGGGGCGCGGCCGCTCGCCCAGGCGCAGTCGGCGGCCTCGAGCTCGCGCGCGAGCAGCCACGGATGATCGTGCCCCTGAACGATCCACAGCGTGTTGGCGGCAAGATCCTTGCGCGCGACGAACCAGGGCTCGCCGCTGCCCGTCTTGCGGCCGCCGACGCCGATGCCCTTGCGCTGGCCGAGCGTGTAGAAGGCAAGGCCGACGTGCTCGCCGACCACCGTGCCGTCGGGCGTGCGCATCGGACCCGGCTGCAGCGGCAGGTAGCGGTTGAGAAAGGCGCGAAACGGCCGCTCGCCGATGAAGCAGATGCCGGTCGAGTCCTTCTTGCCCGCATTGGGCAGGCCGATCTCGGCGGCGATCCGGCGCACCTCGGTCTTGCGCAAGTGGCCGACCGGAACGAGCGTGCGCGCAAGCTGCGCCTGGGTCAGCCGATGCAGGAAGTAGCTCTGGTCCTTGGCCGGATCGAGCCCGCGCAGGAGCTGATAGCTCCACGGAGCGCGCGCGCTCGCGGACGCGTCAGCGGCCGCGTCGTGAAAAAGGGGCATTACGCGTGCGTCGGCCGGCACCCGGCCGACGCGGGCGTAATGGCCGGTGGCGATGCGCTCGGCGCCGAGCCGCAGCGCGTGGTCGAGGAAGGCCTTGAACTTGATCTCGGCGTTGCACAGCACGTCCGGATTGGGCGTGCGGCCGGCCGCGTACTCGCGCAGGAACGAGGCGAACACGCGCTCGCGGTACTCGGCGGCGAAGTTCACCGCTTCGAGCTCGATGCCGAGCACGTCGGCGGCGGCGGCGGCGTCGATCAAGTCTTGCCGGGTCGAGCAGTGTTCGTCGTCATCGTCGTCTTCCCAGTTCTTCATGAACAGGCCCACGACTTCGTGGCCCTGCTGCTTGAGCAGGTACGCGGCGACCGACGAGTCGACACCGCCCGACAGTCCGACCACGACGCGGCCACGGCTCATCGCGGCGCGCGCACCGCCGGGTGCGTGTAGAGCAGGTCGATCGGGTAGCGCTGGCCGCGCAGGTAGTCGTCGATACAGCGCATCACCAGCGGGCTGCGGTGCAGGGCCGCGCGCTGCTCGACTTCTTCGGTGGTCAGCCACAGCGTGCGCACGATGGCGGCGTCGAGCACATGCCCGGCGACCGCGGCGCCGAGCGCGCCGGCGAAGGCGAAGCGCAGATAGCTTTGCGCCGGCGCGGCGCCGTTGCGCCACAGGTAGACGCCGATCAGTTGCGTCGGCGTGAAGCCGTGGCCGGTTTCCTCGAGCGCTTCGCGCGCGCAGGCTTCGAGCAGCGACTCGCCGGGGTCGAGGTGGCCGGCCGGCTGGTTCAGGCGCAGGCCGTCGCGCGTGTGCTCCTCGACCATCAGGAAGCGGCCGTCGCGTTCGATCACCGCCGCCACCGTGGCGGCGGGGGTCCAGGCGGGCGGTTCGGCGGCGGGCATCCGGGCGTGGCGACGGCGGCGAGCACCGGCGCTGTCGCGCCGGCGCCGCGCCGCGGGCGTGACGGCGATCAAGCGCCGGGCAACGATGCAGGCATCGGCCGCGGATCGCGCGGGGCTTTGTCGTAAGCTGCGGCCGATTTTACCGGGGCCGGCTTCGGCGGCGCGCGCGATGCGCCGCGCCGAAGCGCCCGGGCAACGACAAGAAGCGGGGGGAAGATCCATGCGCATCGGAGTTGCGGCCGAGTCGCGGCCGGGCGAGACACGCGTCGCCGCCACCGCGGAAACGGTGCGCAAGCTGGTCGCACACCGTCACGAAGTCCTGGTGCAGGCGGGCGCCGGCGTGGCGGCGGCGCAGACCGACGAAGCCTACGTCGCGGCCGGCGCGACACTCGTCGATGCGCGCGCCGCCCTCGGCGCCGACCTGGTGCTCAAGGTGCGGCTGCCTGCCGCCGACGAACTGGCGCAGATGAAGCGCGGCGCGGCGCTGGTCGGCCTGCTCGAGCCGTTTAACGCCGACGGCATCGCGGCGATGAACGCGGCCGGCCTGACCGCCTTCGCCCTCGAGGCGGCGCCGCGCACGACGCGGGCGCAGAGCATGGACGTGCTCAGCTCGCAGGCGAACATCGCCGGCTACAAGGCGGTGCTGCTGGCGGCCGCGACCTACGGCCGCATCATGCCGATGCTGATGACCGCGGCCGGAACGCTGAAGGCGGCGCGGGTGGTGATCCTCGGCGCCGGTGTCGCCGGACTGCAGGCGATCGCCACCGCCAAGCGGCTCGGCGCGGTGGTCGAGGCCTCGGACGTGCGGCCCGCGGTCAAGGAACAGATCGAGTCGCTCGGCGCCAAGTTCATCGACGTGCCGTTCGAGACCGACGAGGAGCGCGAGATCGCGCAGGGTGTCGGCGGCTACGCGCGGCCGATGCCGGCGGCGTGGATGAAGCGCCAGGCGGCCGAAGTGGCCAAGCGCATCGCGCAGGCCGACATCGTCATCACCACGGCGCTGATCCCCGGGCGCAAGGCGCCGGTGCTGGTGAGCGAAGAGATGGTCAAGAGCATGAAGCCGGGCTCGGTGATCCTCGACATGGCGGTCGAGCAGGGCGGCAACTGCGCGCTCTCGGAACTCGGCCGCACCGTGACCCGGCACCACGTGCAGATCATCGGCACGCCGAACCTGCCGGCGACGGTGCCGATCGACGCCTCGGCGCTGTACGCGCGCAACGTGCTCGACTTCCTCAAGCTCGTGTTCGACAAGGAAGGCGCGCTGCACGTGAACCTGGAAGACGACATCGTCGCCGCCTGCCTGATGTGCAAGGACGGCGAGATCCGGCGCAAGTCCTGAGCGCGCGACTCACAGCGAGGCATGCATGGAAGCCATCAGCCCGATCGTCTGGAACCTGATCATCTTCGTGCTGGCGATCTACGTCGGCTACCACGTGGTGTGGAACGTCACGCCGGCGCTGCATACGCCGCTGATGAGCGTGACCAACGCGATCTCGGCGATCGTCATCGTCGGCGCCATGCTGGCGGCGGCGCTGACCGAGACCGGACTGGGCAAGTTCATGGGCGTGGCGGCGGTGGCGCTGGCCGCGGTCAACGTCTTCGGCGGCTTCCTGGTCACGCGCCGGATGCTGGAGATGTTCAAGAAGAAGGAGGTGAAACGTGAAAAGTGAAAAGTGAAAAGTGGAGACTGACCGTAGCCCGCGTTTCGCCTTTCACGTTTCACGTTTCACGTTTCACCTTTCACGTTTCACCTCTCACGTTTCACGGGCACGGAGCACCAACGCATGAGCCTGAACCTCGTCGTCGTGCTGTACCTGGTGGCCAGCGTCTGCTTCATCCAGGCGTTGAAGGGGCTGTCGCATCCGGCCTCCTCGCGCCGCGGCAACACCTTCGGCATGGTCGGCATGGCGATCGCCATGTTCACCACGGTGGCGCTGATCTTCTCGGTGGCGCCGGCGATGGCCGGCGTCGGCATGGGCTGGATCCTGCTCGGCCTGCTGATCGGCGGCACCGCCGGCACGATCATGGCCAAGCGGGTCGAGATGACCCGGATGCCGGAGCTGGTCGCCTTCATGCACTCGATGGTCGGTCTGGCGGCGGTGTTCATCGCCGTCGCCACCGTGGCCGAGCCGTGGGCCTTCGGCATCGTCGCCAAGGGCGAGGCGCTGCCGGTTGGCAACCGGATCGAGCTTTTCATCGGCGCCTTCGTCGGCGCGATCACCTTCTCCGGTTCGGTGATCGCCTTCGGCAAGCTCTCGGGCAAGTACCGGTTCCGCCTGTTCCAGGGGGCGCCGGTCGTGTTCTCCGGCCAGCACATGCTGAACCTGGCCCTGGCGATCGCGATGCTGGTGTGCGGCCTGTGGTTCGCCGTCACCCAGGACTGGCTGCCGTTCGTGCTGTTGCTGGCGATCGCCTTTGTCCTCGGCGTGCTGATCATCATCCCGATCGGCGGCGCCGACATGCCGGTGGTGGTGTCGATGCTCAACAGCTACTCGGGCTGGGCCGCGGCCGGGATCGGCTTCTCGCTCGCCAACCCGATGCTGATCATCGCCGGCTCGTTGGTGGGATCGTCGGGCGCGATCCTTTCGTACATCATGTGCAAGGCGATGAACCGCTCGTTCTTCAACGTCATTCTCGGCGGCTTCGGCGGCGAGTCCGCGGCGGCCGCGGGCGGCGCGCAGCAGCGGCCGGTGAAGAGCGGCTCGGCCGAAGACGCCGCCTTCATGCTCGGCAACGCCGAGACCGTGATCATCGTTCCTGGCTACGGCCTGGCGGTGGCGCGCGCGCAGCACCCGCTCAAGGAGCTGGCCGACAAGCTCGGCGAGCGCGGCGTCACGGTCAAGTACGCGATCCACCCGGTGGCCGGCCGCATGCCGGGCCACATGAACGTGCTGCTGGCCGAAGCCGAGGTCTCCTACGACCAGGTGTTCGAGATGGAAGACATCAACCCCGAGTTCAGCGACACCGACGTCGTGCTCGTGCTCGGCGCCAACGACGTCGTCAACCCGGCGGCCAAGGATCCGAAGAGCGCGATCGCCGGCATGCCGATCATCGAGGCCTACAAGGCGCGCCAGGTGATCGTCAACAAGCGCTCGATGGCCAGCGGTTACGCCGGGCTGGACAACGAACTCTTCTACATGGACAAAACCATGATGGTCTTCGGCGACGCCAAGAAGGTGGTCGAGGACATGGTCAAGGCGGTCGAGTAGGCCGCGCCGACGGTCATGCGAGCCGACGCCGCGCTGCTCGTCGTCGACGTCCAGTACGACTTCCTGCCCGGCGGCGCGCTGGCGGTGGCCGGCGGCGACCGCGTGATCCCGGTGATCCGCCGGATCGCGCCGCGCTTCGCGCGCATCGTCCTGACCCAGGACTGGCATCCGCGCGGGCACGTCTCCTTCGCTTCCTCGCATCCGGGACGGGCGCCGTTCGAGACCATCGAGCTGCCCTACGGCCCGCAGGTGCTGTGGCCCGACCACTGCGTGCAGGGCACGCACGGCGCGGCGATCGCCGAGGCGCTGGCGCTGCCGCAGGCGCAGGCGATCGTGCGCAAGGGCTATCACGCGCACAGCGACAGCTACTCGGCCTTCCTCGAAGCCGACCGGCGCACGCCGACCGGGCTCGCCGGACTTCTGCGCGAGCGCGGCGTCGGCGCCGTCTACCTGTGCGGGCTGGCGCTCGACTTCTGTGTCGCCTGGAGCGCGCTCGACGCGCGCGCCGCCGGCTTCGAGGCGATCGTGATCGAGGACGCCTGCCGCGCGATCGACAGCGGCGGCTCGCTCGCCGCGGCGCTGCGCGCCTGTGATGCGGCCGGCGTGGTTCGCATCGACAGCGGCGCGCTCGCATGAGACGCCGGCACGCGCCGAGGGCGCGCGCGTGCAGCGCAAAGGTCCTGCGGTGAACGCGCACGCGAACCGCGGTGCGCTGCCGGCCGATCATCCGCAGCGCCGGCTGCTCGCCGGCGAAGTCCATGCGCGGCCGCCGGCGCCGGTGGCGATCCCGGGCGTGGTCTCGTGTCTGGCGCTGTTCGACGCCGACGCCGAGCAGGTGTTCGAGCGCGTGGCGCAACTGGCGCAGCGGCACGAGGTGGCGCCGCCTGCCCCCGGCGGCCACGCGATCGTCGAGCTGCCCGACCTGCGACTGAAGTGGGAGCGGCACGGCGAGTTCTGCAGCCTCACCTTCGTGCGCGCGCTGGCGGCGCTGCCGGCGACCGAGCCCTTTCCTTCCGCCTTCGACGCGCTGCCGGCCGACTGGCTGGCGGCACTGCCCGGGCGCACGCTGGCGGCAACCGACATCCTGCTGCTGCCGGCGCCGCCCGAAGCGAGCGAGGCGGCGCTGCTGGCGCAAAGTCTGGAAGCCGACGCGATGGCCGGCAGCCTCGTGCTCGACGGCGCGGCCGCGATCTACGGCGACTTCGTGCTGCGCGACGGCGGCCGCACGCGCTGGCTGGTGCTCGACCGCGAGGGCATGAGCCGGGCGCGCGGCGCGCGCGTGGTGCAGCGGATCGCCGAGATCGAGATCTACCGGATGGCGGCGCTGCTCGCCTATCCGCTCGCGCGCCAGGCGTTTCCCGAGCTGGAGCGGATCGAGCAGCGGCTGGCGCAGATCGCCGCCGCCACGGCCGAACTGCACCTCGGCGACGATCCGCGCCAGACGCAGCAGGAGGAGCGGCGCCTGCTCGACGAGCTCACGCGCATCGCCGCCGAACTCGAGCACTCGGTGGCGGCGACCAACCTGCGCTTCTCGGCCGGCGAGGCCTACTGGAACCTGGTGCAGGCGCGCGTGCGAGAGCTGCGCGAGCGGCGCATCGGCGACCTGCGAACGATCGGCGGCTTCTTGGCGCGGCGGCTGGCGCCGGCGATGGACTCGTGCGCCGCCGCCGAGCGCCGCCAGGAGGAGCTGTCGGCGCGCATCGAGCGCGCCAGCGCGCTGCTGCGCACGCGCGTCGACGTGGTGCGCGAGGAGCAGAACCAGCAGTTGCTGGCGGCGATGGAGAGGCGCAGCAAGCTGGCGCTGCGCATGCAGCAGACGGTCGAGGGGCTGTCGGTGGTGGTGCTCACCTACTACGCGGTGGCACTGGTCGGCTTTGCCGTGCGGCCGCTGCGAAGCCTGTGGCCTGGGCTGGCCACCGACTGGCTGGTCGCCGGATCGATCCCGATCGTCGCCTATCTGGTCTGGCGCGGCGTACACCGGCTGCGCCTGCGGCTGGCCGGCGGCTAAGCAGTCGGCGGCGGTTTGGCCCGCGCCGGCCCGGCTTTTCCGCGCTTTCGACCGGACGCCGGCGGCCGAAGATGGCCGCTGCCGGCCACCGTGGCCGGCGCCGCCGCGCGCTGCGCGGCTCGGGTGCGGAGACGACCATGGGCGAATCTGGCTTTGACTCGATCCACAACCACTTCGAGCGGCTGGTGTTCGACGAAGTGCTGCGCGTGGCGGGAGAGCGCAAGCCGCCGGTCGCGCCCGATGTGCTGGCCGACGTCGCCTGCGTGGCGCTGAACCGGCTGCCGCCGCGCTACATCCGGCACGCGGTCGATCACGCCTTCTACCTGACCGCGGCCGAGCGCGACGACTACCGGCGCCGGGTCGAGACCGCGGTCGCGCAGGCCTTCGCCTACCTTGCCGATCGGCCCGGGCGCGCCGCGGCCTGAGAGGCTGCGAGTCATGCCATGAGCCCCTGCCTGCCGCACAGCGGCGCCGCCGGCGGAGGTGCACGGTGCTGAATCCGCGCGGACTGGCGGCGCGCATCGTGCTCGCGGTGGTGCTGCTGGTGGCACTGCTGCAGGCGGTCGTGTTCGTGATCGTCTCGCGCGCCAACGAGGAAAACGTGCGCGACCGGATCGCCGAGGAGCTGGTGCTCGGCGCGTTCGCCTTCGAGCAGGCGCTCGCCTCGGAGCGCCGGCACCTGGCGACGGCGGCCGCACTGCTGGCGGCCGATCCGCTGCTGCGCGAAGCCGGCGCCGACCCGCGCCGCATGCAGGAGCACCTGGCGGCGCGCCTGACGCTGACTGGTGCTCACGTGGCGCAGGTGGTCGATGCCGGCGGAGTGCGCGCCGGCGCCGGTCCCGCCGCGCGCTCGCGCCTCGTCGACGACGCCTTGCTGGCGCAGGCCAGGCGCGCCGGCGGCGCCGGCGCGGTGGTGATCGCCGGCGCTCAGCCCTACGAACTGGCGCTGGCGCCGATCGCCGGCGGCGGTGCCGTGGTCCTGGGGCTCGCCTACGACCAGGCGCTGGCGCGGCGGCTGCAACAGCTCACCGCGCTCGAGACCAGCTTCCTGCTCGCCGGCGACGGCGTGGCGCGCGCGCTCGGGGCCGCGAAGCTGAGCCCGGACCCCGGTGCGCTGGCGGGCGCACTGCGCGCCGGCGGCGGTGCCGACCGGGTCGTGCCGCTGCATATCGACGGGCACGCCTGGCGCCTGCTGACGGTGGCGCAGGTGGGCGAGCTGCGCGTGCAGGCGGCGATCGGTCGCACGCTGGCCGACGCTCTGCCGGTGTTCGACCGGCTGCGCGAGCTGCTGCTGATCGTGGCCGCCGCCAGCGTCGTCGTGGCTCTGGCGGCCGGACTGCTCATGGCGCACGCGTTGCTGATCCCGCTGCGCCGCTTGACCGAGGCGGCGCAGCGCCTGCGCGACGGCGACACGCGCGCGCCGATCCGCATCGGCGGCGGCGGCGAGATCGGCGCCCTGGCGGCCAACCTCGACCACATGCGGCAAAGCATCGCCGAGCGCGACGAGCGCCACCAGAAGCTCGCCTACTCGGACACGCTCACCGGCCTGCCCAACCGCACCCGGCTCGTGCACAGCATCCGCAACGCCGTCGAGCAGGCCTGCGCCGAGCGCGGCCTGCAGCCGCTCGAGCAGCCGCCGGCGCCGGGCCACGGTCGCGCCGCGGTCATGCTGCTCGACCTGGACCGCTTCAAGCAGATCAACGACACCCTCGGTCACCGCGTCGGCGACGCCGTGCTGCGCATCGTCTCGCGGCGCATCAACCAGGCGGTGCGCCCGGCCGACACCGTGGCCCGGCTCGGCGGCGACGAGTTCGCGCTGGCGCTGCCGCGCGCCGACGCGACGCTCGCCAAGACGGTGGCGCGCGAAGTAACACAGGCGCTGAAGGCGCCGATCGAGCGCGACGAGTTGAACCAGGAACTGGCGCGCCTGAACGAGCCGCCGGTCGAGTACGACAGTTCGATCGACGTCGGCGCCAGCATCGGCATCGCCATCCATCCCGAGGACGGCGGCGACGACCAGGCACTGCTGCGCCGGGCCGATATCGCGATGTACGCGGCCAAGCGCAACCACGCCTCCTGGGCGCTGTTCGACCCGCGCCACGAGGTGGCGCGACTCGAGCACCTGTCGCTGCTGAGCGAGCTGCGGCGCGCGGTCGAGGAAAGCCAGTTGCGTGCCTACTACCAGCCAAAGGTCGAGATCGCCACCGGCCGCGTGCTCGGCGCCGAGGCGCTGGTGCGCTGGCGCCACCCGGAGCGTGGTCTGCTGGCGCCTGCCGAGTTCATGCCCTATGCCGAGCAGACCGGCTACGTGCGCGTGATCACGCGCTGGATGCTGGCGGTGACACTGCGCCAGTGCGGCCTGTGGGCCGCGGCCGGAATGCCGCTCGAAGTGGCGGTCAACCTGTCGGCGCGCGACCTGGCGCGCGATGACCTGGTGCGCGCGATCGCCGAACTGTTGCAGACGCACCGGGTGCCGCCGCAGCTCGTGTGCCTTGAGATCACCGAGAGCACCTTCATGCAGGACCCGGAGCTGGCGCTCGGCGTGCTGCAGGCGCTGCACGCTCTCGGCGTGCACCTGTCGATCGACGACTTCGGCACCGGCTTCTCGTCGCTCGCCTACATGAAGCGCCTGCCGGTGCACGAACTGAAGATCGACTCGACCTTCGTCCAGGGCATGGCCACCGGCGCCAAGGACGTGGCGATCGTGCGCTCGACGATCGAGCTGGCGCACAACCTCGGCTTGCGCGTGGTGGCCGAAGGCGTCGAGGACGAGCGCTGCCTGGCGCGGCTGCGCGAACTGGGCTGCGACATCGCCCAGGGCTACCTGCTTGGCCGGCCGATGCGCCGCTCGGCATTCGAGGACTGGCGGCGCGCGCACGGTCGCGCTGCTGCGGCCTCGTCGTCGCTCGTCAAGTAGGCGGCGCAGCGGCGTGCCGCTAGGCCAGCGTCACGCGCGTGGCGATGCGGCCGGCGCGTTCGTGCCAGGCGGTGAGCTCGACTTGCGTGGCCGCCGGCGCGCGCACGATCCAGTCGACGTGCGCGCGGTCGGCGGTGGGCTTTTTCTGCCCCCAGAAGCTGATGCCCGTGTGCAGGTCGGCCCAGCCCTCGAGTTCGCCCAGCGACTCGCGCGCCTTGCCGCCGACCAGTTCGCAGCCGGCCGGCAGCGCGATCTCGGCCAGCACGCCGCGCGTGAGCTTGCGCTGCAGCGCCATCTTGCTGACGTAGGTCGGCAGCCAGCCGGAGTTGTGCACGGTCAGCCGCACGCGCCAGGTGCCGGCGCCGTGCGCGCTGACCTCGGTGCGCGCCAGCTCGAGCCGCGGCGAGATCAGCGCGTTGAACAGCAGCCAGCGCGGAAAGCGCGCCAGTTCCTTCTCGCGCAGCGCCGGCGGCGGGTTGACGAACACCGCCATCCGGTTCCAGCCGCCGAGCTCGACTTCGCCGAGCTGCGGGTGCCGGAACGGCCGCCAGTCGTGATGGCCTTCGCCGGGCGCGACGCGTTGCGCCCAGTCATAGACCAGCAGGTCGTGCTCGAGCGGATGGTCGCGGAACCAGTGCACCCACTGCTTGTCGTCGATGCCGGCTTCCTTCTTCGGGTTCCAGATCTCGATCGTCCAGGTGTGCAGTCCCAGGTGCTCGTAGATCCAGTCGAAGGTGCCGGAGATGTGCTCCTTCGGGTGATAGCGGAACTCCTCCCAGACGCCGATCGCCGGGTAACCGGTCAGCGCCTCGCCGCGGCGGCCGATCGTCTGGTAGGTCCAAAGGTCCTCGGCGATCATCTCGCTGTCGGCGGCGTGGCCGAACGGACGCAGCAGCACGCCGCTGAAGGTGTGGATGCTGGTGCCGCCGCACAGGTTCGGGTGCGCGGTGAAGAACTCGACCACGGCGCGCACCTCGGGCTCGCTCGTGGGGTAGGGTCCGGCGCCGAGCTGCTCGAACTCCTGCCGCCAGCCGGCGGGGAAGTTGCGGTTCAGATCGAGCCCCTGCGCGCCGCCGGTGGCGCCGGCCACGGTGATCGACTCGCCGTCGTAGTTGACGATCCGGCCTTCGGGCATCACGCGGTAGTAGTCGCCGCCCGGCGGATCGAGCGGGTCGCGCCGCACCAGTAGCTGCGGCTGCTGCGGGTGTTTTTTCCACGGACCGTTGCCGTCGCGCACGCGCATCTGCAGGATGCGGCCGTCGCCGTCGAGGTCCTCGACGACCAGGCCCTCGACCGGCTCCTCGTCGAAGGGGTAGCGGCGCGTCGACGAGCGCACGTACCGCGGCCGATCGGCGAGCGCCCACTCGGCGCCGTCGGGGTTCAGGCGCGGCGCCACGTACAGTGTGCGCGTGTCGAGCAGGCGCGTGACCTCGGCGTCGGCGCCGTCGTGGCGCAGCAGCCAGTCGACGAAGTACAGGCAGGCGCTGCACGCCGACAGCTCGACCGAGTGGATGTTGCCGTCGACCCAGTAGGCCGGCTTGTCCTCGGGCCGGCCGGTGGCGAAGCGCGTGATCGTCAGCAGCGGGATCGCGCGTCCCTCATGGCTGGTGCCGATCTCGCCGTAGGCGACGAGGTCGGGGCGCTCGGCGGCGTAGGCGCGCAGGATCGCGATCAGTGGCTCGTAGCGGTGGAAGACGGAGTAGTCGATCGCGGGCATGTCGGCTGGGGTCGGGAAAGGTCGGCGCGATCATACGGAGGCGGCGCGCGCCCGCGAGACATCGCCTGGCGGCGGCCGCCGGCGCGATCAGCGGTCGAGCAGCGCCGCGAGCGCGGCGCGGTCGAGGCCGCCGGCGGTGTGCGGCGCGTAGCCGTCGTAGACGGCGTCGGCTTCGGCGAAGTCTTCGTCGCGCGCATACAGGCTGCGCACGATCAGCGTGCGCAGGCCGGCAGCGCGCGCGGCGAGCAGGCCGTTGCGCGAGTCCTCGACCGCAACACAGGCCTGCGGCGGCAACGCCAGGCGTTCGAGCGCGCAGCGATAGGCCTCGGGGTCGGGCTTCTTGCGCGCGACGTCCTCGCCGCAGACGAGCACGGCAAGGCGCTCGAGGGCGCCTGCGCCGAGCGTCGAGCGCAGCAGCACGGCGACGTTGTCGCGGCTGGTGGTGGTGACGATGCCGAGCCGCCAGCCGCACCGCCCGATCTCATCGAATAGCGCCGCCACGCCCGGCCGCAGCGGGATCGCGCCGGCGGCGACGATCGCCGCGTACAGCTCGTTCTTGCGCCGGTGCAGGGCGGCGATGCGCGCCTCGGCGTCGGCTGCGGCCAGCCACTGCGGATGGCGCAGGCGCGCGTCATGGGCGATGCGCTCGCGGCCGCCGGTGACCGCGAGCAGTTCGCCGTAGCGGCGCTCGTCCCAGTGCCAGTCGAGCCCGGCCTCGGCGAAGGCGCGGTTGAAGGCGACGCGATGGCCGTCGCGCTCGGTCTCGGCCAGCGTGCCGTCGACGTCGAACAGGACCGCGCGCGCGCTCATCGCGCGCCCGAGTCCGCGGCCCTCAGCTCTTCCACTTGATCGAGCAGCCGATGCTCGGCGTCTGCTCGGCCGGGCCGCGGCCGGTGCGCGCCACCAGCCGCATCGCCTCCAGCAGCTCGCGCCGGGCATCGGCCGGCGCCGGCTGGCGCCCGGAGGCATCGAGCCGGCCGCGGTACTCGAGCTGCAGGTCGCGGTTGAAGCCGAAGAAATCCGGCGTGCACACGGCGCCGTAGGCGCGCGCCACCTGCTGCGTCTCGTCGTACAGGTAGGGAAAGCAGAACGCGTGGCGGCGCGCGAACTCGCGCATGTTGTCGAACGAGTCCTCGGGGTAGGCGCGCGCGTCGTTGCTGCTGATCGCCACCACGCCGATGCCGGCGTCCTGCAGCTCGCGCGCGTCGCGCACCAGGCGGTCGATCACCGCCTGCACGTAGGGGCAGTGGTTGCAGATGAAGGCGACCAGCACTCCGTGCGTGCCGACGATCGCGTCGCGCGTCCAGCGCTGGCCGTCGGTACCGGGCAGCGTGAAGTCGGGTGCGAGCGCTCCGCGCTGGATCGGTTCGGCGGTGGCGGCCATGGCGTCCTCCGAAAGGCGGATGTCAGGCCGCCATTGTCGGCCGCGCCGGGCGCGCGCGCGCCACGCATTCGCGCGCGGCGGCGGCGACGCGCGCCGCGGTCAGGCCGAAGTGTTCGTACAGCGCCGCCGCCGGCGCCGACTCGCCGAAGCGCGCCAGGCCGATGACGGCGCCGCCCTGCTCGTCCAGCCCCACGTACTTGCGCCAGAAGTCCGGGTGGCCGGCCTCGACCGCGAGGCGCGGCACTCCGGGCGGCAGCACCTTGCGTTTCCAGTCTCCCGGCTGGCGGTCGAACACGGCGGTCGCAGGCATCGACACCACGCGCGCGCGGATGCCCTCGGCGCCGAGCGTGGCTTTCGCCTGCAGCGCCAGCGCGACCTCGGAGCCGGTGGCGATCAGCACGACGTCGGGCGCGCCTTCCGTGTCCGCCAGCACGTAGCCGCCGCGCGCGATCGCCGCCTCGACCGGCGGCGTGCGCGCCTGCTGCGGCAGGTTCTGGCGCGACAGCAGAAGCGCGCTCGGCCCGTCGCCGCGCTCGATCGCGGCGCGCCAGGCGACCGCGGTCTCGACGCCGTCGCACGGGCGCCAGACGTCCAGTCCCGGGATCAGGCGCAGCGCGGCGGCGTGCTCGACCGGCTGGTGCGTCGGGCCGTCCTCGCCCAGGCCGATCGAGTCGTGCGTGAGCACGTGCACGACGCGCACGCGCATCAGCGCGCTCAAGCGGATGGCGTTGCGCGCGTAGTCGGAGAACACGGCGAAGGTGCCGCCGTAGGCGATGAAGCCGCCGTGCAGCGCCACGCCGTTCATGATCGCCGCCATGCCGAACTCGCGCACGCCGTAATGGACGTAGTTGCCGCGGCCGTCGCCGTCGATCGCCTGTGAGGTCTTGCCGGCAGTCAGGTTCGACCAGGTCAGATCGGCCGAGCCGCCGAGCAGCTCGGGCAGCGCCGGCAGCAACAGGTCGAGCGCCTGCTGCGAGGACTTGCGCGTGGCCGTGGCGGCGGTGGTGGCGCGCAGCGCCGCCAGCATCTGCTCGGCGCTCGCGTTCCAGTGCGCCGGCAGTTCGCCGCGCCGGCGGCGCTCGAACTCGGCCGCCGGTTCGGGGTGCGCGCGCGCGTAGTCGGCGAGGCGCGCGCGCCAGGCGGCATGCGCGCGGGCACCGGCAGCGCGCGTGTCCCACTGCGCGCGCAGCGCCGCCGGGATCTCGAACGGCGCATGGGTCCAGCCGAGCGCGGCGCGCGTGGCGGCGGTCTCGTCGGCGCCGAGCGGTGCGCCGTGCACCTCGTGCGTGCCGGCCATCTTCGGCGCGCCCCAGCCGATCGTCGTGCGGCAGATCACGAGCGTCGGTCGCGCGGTTTCCTGCTTCGCGCCGGCGATCGCCGCCTCGATCGCTCCCAGGTCATGGCCGTCGATCGGGCCGATCACGTTCCAGCCGTAGGCGCGGAAGCGCGCCGCGGTGTCGTCGCGGAACCAGCCGTCGACGTGGCCGTCGATCGAGATGCCGTTGTCGTCGTAGAAGCAGGCGAGCTTGGATAGACCCCAGACGCCGGCGAGCGACGCCGCCTCGTGCGAGATGCCCTCCATCAGGCAGCCGTCGCCGAGGAACACCCAGGTGCGGTGATCGACGATCGCGTGGCCGGGGCGGTTGAACTGGGCGGCCAGCAGCTTCTCGGCCAGCGCCATGCCGACCGCGTTCGCCAGACCCTGGCCGAGCGGTCCGGTGGTGGTCTCGACGCCGGGCGTCAGTCCGACTTCGGGATGACCGGGGGTCTTCGAATGCAACTGGCGGAAGCGCTTGAGCTCGTCGAGCGGCAGGTCGTAGCCGGCCAGATGCAGCGCCGCGTACAGCAGCATCGAGCCGTGGCCGTTGGACAGCACGAAGCGGTCGCGGTCGGGCCAGTTCGGGTCGGCCGGATCGTGTTTCAGATGGCGCAGCCACAGCGCCTCGGCCAGGTCGGCCATGCCCATCGGCATGCCCGGGTGGCCGCTCTTGGCGGCGTTGACGGCGTCGATGGCGAGGAAGCGCAGCGCGTTGGCGCGCTCGCGCGCGGCGGCGGGATCGGTCATCTCGGTGCTCGTATTGGTAGCGGCGCTCGCGGCGCCGCGTTGGACGCGGCCGCCGCGGGCGCGGCAGGCCGCAGGGAAGAAAAGACCCGCCTGCGGGGGAGGAGGAGGCGCACGTGCATCGGGAGGAGGGTCGGGCGCCAAGCCGCAGGCGGGTGGGGGAAAAGGGGCTTCAGCCGCGCCGCTTCAGATCCATCAGGCGCAGGATCATCGGCGTGAAGATCAGTTGCATCGCCAGCCCCATCTTGCCGCCGGGACAGATGATGCTGTTCGGCCGCGTCATCCACGAATCGTGCAGCATCGACAGCAGGTAGGGGAAGTCGATGCCCTTGGGGTTGGCGAAGCGGATGATCACCAGGCTCTCGTCGGCGCTCGGGATGTCGCGGGCGATGAACGGGTTGGAGGTGTCCACCGTCGGCACGCGCTGGAAGTTCACGTGCGTGACCGCGAACTGCGGGCAGATGTGGTTCACGTAGTCGGGCATGCGCCGCAGGATCGTGTCGACCACCGCCTCCTGCGAGTAGCCGCGTTGCTTCTTGTCGCGGTGCAGTTTCTGGATCCACTCGAGGTTGATGATCGGCACCACGCCGACCAGCAGGTCGACGTGGCGCGCGACGTTGATCTTCTCGTCGACGTAGCCGCCGTGCAGACCCTCGTAGAACATCAGGTCGCTGCCGGGCTCGATCTCCTTCCAGTCGGTGAAGTGGCCGGGTTCGACGCCGTGCTCGGCGGCCTCAGCGGCGTCGTGCACGTACTTGCGCACCCGGCCGCCGCCGTGCTCGCCGTAACCGCGGAACAGCGCTTCGAGTTCCGCCAGCAGGTTCGAGTACGGGCCGAAGTGCGAGTAATGCTTGTTACCGCTCGCCTCAGCGGCTTTGATGTTGGCGCGCATCTCGAGCCGGTTGTAGCGGTGGAACGAGTCGCCCTCGACCACCTGCGCGCCGATGCCCTCGCGGCGGAAGATGTGCTGGAAGCTCTGCATCACCGTCGTGGTGCCGGCGCCGGAGGAGCCGGTGACGGCGATGATCGGGTGCTTTCTGGACATGGTGCCCTCTAGATCAGCGCTTCCGGCCGGTACAGCGAGCGCTCGTTGAACAGCGGCGACACGTAGGGGCGATCGGTGCCGGCGTCGCGTTCGGCGTGATAGCGCTCGATGCGCTCGACCTCGGCGCGCGAACCGAAGACGAAGCCGATTCTCTGGTGCAGCGCGGTCGGCTGTTCGTCGAGGACGTTGCGCCGGCCGGTGCTGGCGCGGCCGCCGGCCTGCTCGATGATGAAGCCGATCGGATTGGCCTCGTACAGCAGGCGCAGCCGGCCCGGCTTGGCCGGATCCTTGGTGTCACGCGGATACAGGAAGACGCCGCCGCGCATCAGGATCCGGTGCGCCTCGGCCACCAGGCTGGCGATCCAGCGCATGTTGAAGTCCTTGCCGCGCGGCCCGGTCTTGCCGGCCAGGCACTCGTCGACGTAGCGCTTGACCGGCGCCTCCCAGAAGCGGCTGTTGCTGGTGTTGATCGCGAACTCCTGGCTCTCGTCGGCAACGCGCAGTTCCGGGTGGGTGAGCTTGAACTCGCCCAGGTTCGGGTCGAGCGTGAAGCCGGCCACGCCGTTGCCGACCGTGAGCACCAGCATCGTCACCGGCCCGTAGATCGCGTAACCGGCGGCCACCTGGGTTCTGCCCGGCTGCAGGAAGTCGGCCTCGGTCACGTCGCGCCCGGAGTCGATCACCGACTGCGGCGCGCGCAGGATCGAGAAGATGCTGCCGACCGAGACGTTGACGTCGATGTTGCTCGAGCCGTCGAGCGGATCGAACACCAGCAGGTACTTGCCGCGCGAGTGTGGTGCCGGGATCTGGCACGGCGCCTGCATCTCTTCCGAGGCCATGCCGGCCAGGTGGCCCGACCACTCGGTGGTGCGCACGATCAGTTCGTTGCTCGCCACGTCGAGCGGCTTTTGCACTTCGCCCTGGACGTTGACGGCCGCCGTCTCGGCGGCCACCGGACCGGCGAGGCTGCCGAAGGCCACTGCGCGCGCGATCGCCTTGGCCGCCAGCGCCACGTCGAGGATCAGGGCATTGAACTCGCCGCTCGCCTGCGGGAAGCGGCGCCGCTCCTCGATCAGGTACTGGGTCAGCGTGCGATGACTCGTAAACGGCATGGCGACTCCGATCCGTGTCCAACCCGGTTGAAGGCTGGACTCTTCAGAGCCGCAGCGAGGCTCTGGAGCCTCACCGTCGCATCTGCGATCCGTGGGCGTCCTGTCGGAAACCCAGCCTCGACGCGACGCTACGAGCGCCTGCTGTTAAGGTAAAGTCACAATTTATTGAGTGTCGGTTCAGGAAAACTGAAACATCGATCGTTCTCGGCATGAACGTGACCTTGCGCCAGCTGCGGATCTTCGCCAGCGTCGCCCAGCTCGGCAGCCTCAGCCGCGCCGCCGAGGCGCTGCACCTGACGCCGGCGGCGGTGTCGATGCAGATGCGCGAACTCGAGCGCCAGGTCGGACTGCCGGTGCTCGACCGCAGCGCGCGCAAGGTGTCGCTGACCGTGGCCGGCGAGTACGTGCTCGCCTATGCACGCAAGGTGCTGGCGACGCTCAAGGAAGCCGAGGATCTGCTGGCGCGCTTTCGCGGCCTGACCGGCGGCCGGCTCGCGGTCGGCATCCTGGGCACGGCGCAGCACTTCGCGTTGCGCCTGCTGGCGCAGTTCCAGCGCGAGCATCCGGGCATCGAAGTCAGCCCGATGATCGGCGCCCGTCGCGGCGAGGTGTTCGACGCCCTGGTGCAGCACCGGATCGATCTGGCGATCGCCGGCCAGCCGCCGCGCGAAGTGGCGCTGCGCGCCGAGCCCTTCGCCCAGCATCCGCTGGTGCTGGTGACGCCGGCCGACCACGTGCTGGCGCGGGCGATGGGTTACGTGCCGGCGCTGGCGTTGGCGCAGTTCCAGTTCGTCGCGCGCGAGGCCGGCAGCGGCACGCGCGAGGCGCTCGAACGCTACTTCCGCGACCATCACATCGAACCGCGCATCGCCTTCGAGCTGCCGACCAACGAAGCGATCAAGCTGGCGGTGGCCGCCGGGCTGGGCGTGGCGCTGCTGTCGTTGCACACGGTGGGCGAGGAACTGCGGCGCGGCGTGCTGGCCGCGCCCGAGGTCGAGGGCCTGCCAATCGTGCGCCGCTGGCACGTGGTGACGGCGATCGGCCGGCCGGCGGCGCCGGCGGCCGAGGCGCTGCGCTACTTCATCCTCGAGCGGGGCGAAGCACTGCTGGCCGAGCAGTTCGGCGATCTTTCCGGCAGCACAGTCGCCGGCCGCTAAGCGAGGCCGGCGCTGCGCGCGCTTGCGCGCGCGGCCTTGATCGCCGCCGGCCGCAGGCGTGCGCGCCGCTACGAGCCGCCAGCGGCGGGCTTGCGCGGCAGGATCGCGATGTCCGAGACCAGCGCCTTGAGCCGGTAGCCGCCGCGCATCAGCGCATCGAGGTCTTCGAGCACGAGTTGCAGCCGTGCCTCGGAAATGATCACGTAGATCAGCACGTTCGAGTCGGAGCTCAGCAGTCCCGAGCGCAGTCCCGAGGCGCCGGCGCCGGTGGCCGGCACCACGGTGTAGCCGCCGACTTCGCGTGCCTTCAGCGTGTCGACGATCAGGCGCTGGAACTCGCGCGCGGCGATGATCGTCAAGAGCTTCTTGTGTTCGAGCGGTCGCATTGCGGTCGGCGTCGTGAGCGGGAGCGAAGGGTCAAGCGCCGGACCCCAGCAGCGCATGCAACTGCAGGGTGACGGCGTACAGCAGCGGAATGCCGACGATCAGCATGAACGGCAGCGTAATGCCGACCGAGCTCGTCAGGTAGATGCTCGGGTTGGCCTCGGGGAAGGTCGCGCGCACGGCCGCCGGCGCGTCGATGTAAGAGGCCGAGGCCGCGGCGCAGGCGAGCACGAAGGCCGAACCGAGCGACAGTCCGACCAGGCTGGCGAGCAGCGCCACCAGCGCGCCGTTAAGCAGCGGCACGAGCACGCCAAAGGCCAGCATGCGCGCGCCCACGGTCAGGAACTCGCGCAGCCGCGAGGCGGCCGCCATCCCCATCTCGAGCAGGAAGATCACGAGCACGCCGCGGAACAGGTCGACGAAGAAGGGCTCGATGCGCTCCATGTTCACCTCGCCGCTGGCGGCACCGATCACCAGCCCGCCGACCAGCAGCACCAGGCTGCGGCCGCGCAGCGTCTCGATCAGGATCGTGCTCACCTTGCCGCGGCCGCTGCCGCTGACGTTGCCGGAGCGCGCCAGCGCCCAGCGGCCGTAGAACAGCGCCACCAGGATGCCGAGTTCCATCAGCGCCACCAGGCCGGTGACGAAACCGTCCATCGGCGTGCCCTGCGCCTCGGCGAAGCTGCGCGCGACGATGAAGGTGACCGACGACATCGAGCCGTACAGGGCGGCCACACCGGCGGCGTTGCGGATGTCGAGTCCGACCGCGTGGCGCGCGATCAGGAAGGCGATCAGCGGGATGAAGATCACGATCCCCGCGGTGACTGCGAGTGCGCCGGCGATCGCTCCGAGTTCGACCGCGGCCAGTTCGCGCCCGCCCTGCAGCCCGATCGAGAACAGCAGGAAGATCGAGATGATGCGGATCACCGGCTCCGGGATCTCGAGGTCGGAGCGGATCAGCGACGCGATCATGCCGAGCAAGAAGGCGAGCGTGATCGGCGAGATCAGGTTTTCCAGCAGGATCGAGAAGTCCATGGGCAGCTCTTCCCGAGTGGCGGTGTTCGCGCCGGAGAACGCGACTCAGGCGCCGATCGGCACGACGGCGGCAACGCCGGCAGCGCCGCAGGCGAGCGCGCGGCCGGCGTCCTCGGGCGCGGCCGCACCGCCGGCGTACAGGGCCAGCGGCGTGCCGGCCGCCAGCCGCGCCAGACGCTTCCAGTCGCCGCCGACGTCGACGACCGCGGCGTCGGCGCCGAGGCGGCGCGCGCGCTCGAGATCGGTTTCGTCGCGGCAGCCCGCCAGCCAGAGCTGCGCGGTCGGACGCGCGCTCAGTGCGTTGAGCGCCTGCGCCGGGCTGAACAGGCCGCTGGCGCTGGCGCGCAGCGCTTCGAGCGGCGAGCCCTCGAGCAACAGGCGCGCGCCGGCGCTGCGCAGCCGCTGCGCCAGTTGCACGCGCTGGGTCGGCGCCAGCGCCGGCGCCGCGAGCAGCCACAGGCGCAGTCCGGCGGCCCACGGCAGCGTCGGCCAACTCAGGTCGGCCGCGCGCGACAAGCGCAGTACCGGCAGCAGCGGCGGCCAGGCGAGTGCAGCCAGCGGCAGCAGGTTCGACGGCAGCACCGGCGCGACCGCCGGATCGGCCGGGTCGACCCAGGCGAGTTGCTGGCCCTCGTGTCCGTGCGGCTGGCCGCTCCAGGCGACCACGCGGAACAGGTGCAGGCGCACGCGGCGCAGCGGGAACGCGTATTCGTGCACGCGCCAGGCGACCAGTCGCTCGGCCCGCAAGCCCACTTCCTCCTGCAACTCGCGCGCCACCGCCTGAGCCGCGGTCTCTCCGGCGTCGATCTTGCCGCCCGGCAGTTCCCAGAAGCCGGCCGAGACCTGGCGCGCGGTGCGCTCGGCCATCAGCACCCTGCCGCGGTCGTCGCGGACGATGGCAACAGCCACGTCGATCGCGGGCGTGGTCATGGCGGCAGGCGGGGCTTGCGCTTCAATCCGGCCAGACGCGGCGCGGGTGCAGGTCGCGCGCGCTGCTGTCCGGCGCGCTCGGCGACTGCTCGGCGCGGGAGTCGCCGGCCGTGGCCGGCCGTCGTACGGCGCTGCGCGCGGGCCGCGGGCGCGGCTGTGCACGCGTCGGCGCTTGGCGGGACTTGCCGGCGGCGGTCGGGCGGATCGCGACCGGGCGCGTCTTCACGGTGCGATCTGCCGCGCCGCCGCCGCCGCGGCGCTGGCGGCGTCGGCGAAACCGCACTCGCGTGCGCCGAGCCCGGCCTCGGCCGCGTGCACGGTCACGTTGACGTGCCGCGGACCGAAGCCGAGATCGGGATACAGCGAGTCGCGCTCTGACAGCGCCGCCAGGCGCGCGAGGAAGTCACGCGTCTGCGCGTAGCCGGCAAAGTCGAAGCGCCGGAACAGCGACGGCGGTCGCTGCACGTGCTGCCAGCCTTCCGGTGCAGTGGCCTGCGGGGCGTCGGCGAGAGTCATGGCTGCTTCCACGGGTGGACGGAGACAACGCGCGTTGCGGCTGCGCCCGACGGCGCCGTGGCGCGCGCGCGCCGATGCGCATCGAACTCGAGCGGCGCTCAGGCGACCGCGGGCGAGGTCGGCAGGATCTGTTCGACCTCGCTGTGCGGCCGGGCGATGATGTGCGCGGCGGCCAGGCCGTCGCCGACGCGCTCGCAGGCATCGGCGCCGGCGCGCACCGCGGCGTTGACCGCACCGGTTTCGCCGCGCACCAGCACCGTGACGTAGCCACCGCCGACGAACTGGCGGCCGATCAGCCGCACTTCCGACGCCTTGGTCATGGCGTCGGCCGCCTCGATGGCCGGCACCAGCCCGCGCGTCTCGATCATGCCCAGGGCGATGCCCATTTTTTCGCTTGCCATCTTTGCTCTCCTTGCGTGGTGGGGGGTCTCAGGTTCCGATCGCCGGGATCTAGCCGCGCCAGCGCGCCTCGTCCCAGTGATCGATGATTCCGCCGATCGTCAGATCGGTGGTGATCTTCGGATTGCCGGTGGCGATGCGCGCCGCCGAGTAGCCGATCGTGATCACGAAGTCGCCCGGCTTGCAGCCGATCGGATCGACCGCGACTTCGAGGTTGCCGCGCCAGTCCTCGACCACGCGCAACGGCTTGGCCTGCAGCCAGAAGTTGCGCTTGGTGGTGACGAGATCGCGGACGACGCGCTGGATCTGCATCACTTGCGGCCCTCCGCGCCGGCGTCGTCCCAGTAATCGATGATGCCGACGATGGTCAGATCGCTCGGATAGTCCTTGTGGCCGGCGGCGTCCTTGGCCGCCGAGCTGCCGACCGCGATCACCCAGTCGCCGGGCTTGCAGCCGACCGGATCGACCGCGACCTGCTTGCTGCCGCCGCGCTCCTTGACCACCAGCAGGCGACGGTTCTCCAGCCCGCCGATGCGCGCGGTGGCCACCAGCGTGCCCTCGACCTGAAAGATCTTCATCGTTCGCACTCCGTGCAGCCGCAGCCGCGCGGCGGCAGCACCTCGGTCGCCGCCAGGGCGAGCGTCTGTCCGCGGGGGCGCACCACCGCCTGCACGACCAGCCGGCCGGCGGTGCCGTAGCGCGTCTCGATCGACCGTTGCAGGCGCTGCGCGCGCGTGTGCGCGCGTTCGCGCGCGCCGGCGATGCGCTCGTCGTAGGTGCAATGCACGAGCACCGGCACCGCCAGGTCGCGCGGCGCGTGCAGGTGGCCGAGGATCTTCAGTCCGACCTCGAGGTCGGCGCCGCCTTCCTCGACCGTCTCCATCTGCGCCTGGAAGGCGAGGTTGCGCAACTGCACGTCGTCGGCAGCGTCGCCGACCACGATCAGCCGCTCGGCGTGGCCGCGCTCGGCGTAGCCGGCGCCGTGGCGACGGCGCACGGCGTCGACCTGGCCGAGGTTGTTCTTCAGCAGGTAGCCGCACAGCCAGCGCATGCCCTCGCTGGCGGCGTCGTCGGCGGCCACGCCGGCGCAGTCGGCCACCGCGGCGCGGATCGCCTCCTTGGCGGCCTCGCGCGCCAGCGGCGCCGTGCGTTCGTAGAGCTCGCGCGCGCAGACGTAGCGGCCGACCTGCATCCGCCCGCCGGCGTCGGGCACGTGCACGCGGATCGCGTCGGTGTCGGTGTCGACGCCGACCAGCAGTGTGGCCACCGAGGCGCCGCAGCAGTGCACCGCCTGCACCGCCTGCGCGAACTGCTCCAGGCGCGCCAGCAGGCTGCCGGCGGCGCGCGCGTCGTCGCTGCCGTGCGCGGCGCAGCCTTCGTGGCTCGGGTCGACGCTGCTGAAGTGGTAGACGCCGATCTTCAGGAAGCGGGTTGGCTCGCTGGCGGCGTTGGGCGCGCCTTCGCGCCAGCGCCGCAGTTCGACCGCTTCCCAGTGGCGCAGCGACTCCTCGACGTCGAACAGCGCGCCGGCGTAGGACTTGCGATAGGCGACCACCGCCGGCGGCACGCGCAGGATGAAGTCGAGCACGCCGGCCAGGCGGCCGTCGGCGCAGGGCGTGATGTCGATCGCGTGAAAGCCGAAGCGGCGGATCAGTGCCTCGGCGCTCTCGCCTTCGTGCAGGCGCGCCGCGCCGCGGTCGAACTCGCGGCTGGCAAGCCGGCAGAACACCGCCAGCACGCAGCGCGCGTGCAGCCGTGCCAGGTCGAGCGGGTGCGACCAGTGCGCGCTGAGCTGCGCCGGATCGATCTCGATCTCGAGCGTGCGCCGCAACTCCTCGGCGGCGCGCGCCGCGAAACCCTCTTCGAACTGGCGCGGCGCCAGCGCGCGCAGCGCCGGCTCGATGCGGCCGAAGGCCGACTCGATCTCGTCGCTGCGCCGGCGCAGCGCCGCGGCGGCGGCAGCATCGGCGAGCGGATGGGCGCCGGCCTCGGCAAGGTTCGTCGCTGCGCCCGGCCACGGCTCGCGCCCCCCGGAATTGATCCGCGGCGCAGCCGGCGGCGTGCGCAGCCAGCCCTCGCGCCAGGGCGCGTCGCTACGGCGCAGGACCGCTCTCATGCGGTCCCCCGCGCGTTGCGCGCTGTGCCCGCAAGGAGGACGAGTGCCGCTCCATGCCCGCCTGCGCGGGCATCGGCACGAGTCGGCGCTGCGAGACGCAGCAAGGCCGAGTGCCCGGGCAGCGTGCGTGCGGCGCTCATCCCTGCGCTCCGCCAGAAAGGGTGACCTTGGCCGCCGACTTCGCGGTCCAGCCGACCATGCCGGTGACGATCTGGCGCGGCGGCTCGTGCTGGCCCTTGCTCTTGAACAGCGTGGAGTTGGCGAAGGCGTGCGGCTTGCCGGCGCGCTCGCTCGGATTGCGCTCGGCGGCGATGTAGCCCTCGGTGCCGGTGACGCGCGCGTCGTCGGCCCAGGCGTCACCGGTGATCGCGCGGCCCTCGGTGCGGCCTTCGCCGGTCAGGCGTGGCCGCTTGGCATCGGCCTCGGTGGCCTGGCGCGGCCGGAACAGGAACTCGACGTTGCCGGTGATCTTGCCGGCGCCGACGGCAAACGCGCCGGTGATGCGCGCGGCGGCGCTCGCCCCGTTCGCGCTTCGCGCTGTCCCCCCGGCGGCGAGCGGAGCGCCTTCGGAGCAGGCGTGCGGCGCTGCGGGCGCCGCGGCGCTGCGGTCGGCGCGCAACTGCGCCAGCCGCTGCGGCGGCTTGACCGAGAAGCGCTGCTCGATTGCGGCCAGACGATCGCCGGCCGGCGCCGCCTGCGGGTCGGCGGCGAAGTAGGGCGTGCCGGAGATGCTTCGCCCGGCGCCGCGCTCGGTGCCGGTGACTGCGGCGGCCGGCTTCGGCACGTCGCCGGTGACCGGCAGGTGCGCGCGGCCGCGGCCTTGTCTTTCTGCGGCGGCCTGTGCCTGCGCCGGTTGGCACCAGGCAAACGCGGTCGACGGGCCTTGATACGGGGTGCCGGTGATGGTCGCGCACGAACCGGGCTCGTCGCCGGTGACCGCGGGCCGATGTTCGACGTCGGGGCCGGTGACGCGCTGTCCGCCCCAGGTCCGCGCCTCGGTGACCTTGGCGCCGGTGACCGGGTCGCGGCGCGCGGCGCGCAGGTGCTCGGCCGGCGCGGTGCCGCCGCCGCGACCGCCACAGGCGGATGCGGCTGCGGCGGAACTCGAATACTGGTCGCCGGTGATCGCCCGGCAGGCGCCATCCTCGTCGCCGGTGACGCGGGCGCTGCGGCCGACCGCGGTGCCGCTGACGGCCAGGCCGCCGGCGGTGGTCTCGAGCGGCTTGCGCTCGCTGCGCGCGCTGGCGGCGCGCAGCGACCGTCCCAGATGGGTGCCGAACACCGAGGCGCCGTGCGGATCGGCCGCGCGTGCGAACTGCGCCGCGCGGTACGCGGTGCCTTCGCCGCGCGCGGTCAGGTCGTCGGCGAGCTTCGGATCGGCTTCGCCGGTGATCGTCAGATGCTCGCCGGCCTCGTCGCCGGTAATGCGTACGCGGCTGCGCACCTGGGTGCCGGAGACGGTCAGTCCGCCGGCGGTGCGCGCCAGCCCGACCTTGACGCCGGCGCCGCGCCAGGCCATGCCCGCTTCGGTGCCGACGTACTGGGTGCCCGAGACCGGCAGCGCGGCGCCGGCCTCGTCGCCGGTGACCTGCGTGCCGCGGCCGATGCGCACGCCGGTGACGCGTTGCGCGCCCTGGGTGGCCGACTGCGCCACCTTCGGCGCGTACTGCAGCGAGCCCTCGCGCTGCGGCCGGGCAGGGCCAGCGGCCGGGGCGTCGCCGC
>JBBIST010000021.1:0-39366 GCA_037441125.1 Burkholderiales bacterium | reverse complement strand
TGTTGCCAGCGCGGGATTTTGAGTCCCGTGCGTCTACCAGTTCCGCCATCCCGGCCGCTGTCCCCGGCGCCGCCTCGTGCCGGGGAGGCGGATTATCCGCGATTCGGCCGCGTCCCGGCTGCGATCAGATCTCGAGGTTGTCGATCAGTCGCGTGCTGCCGAGCTTGGCCGCCGCCAGCACCACGAGCGGCTCGCCGGCCTCGACCTGCTGGCGCTGCGGTTGCTTGAGGTCGTGCTGCCGGCGCACCGACACGTAGTCGACCTTCCAACCGGTGGCTGCCAGTTCGCGCTGGGCGTCGTGCTCGACGCGCGCGAGATCGTGCTCGCCGGCGCGGACGCGGTCCCTGACTTCGTTGAGCAGGCGATACAGGCGCGGCGCCTCCTTGCGCTCGGGCTCGCTCAGGAAGCGGTTGCGCGACGACAGCGCCAGGCCGTCGACGTCGCGCACGGTCTCGTGCGGAAGGATCTCGGTCGGCAACGCGAACTGGCGGCACATGTTGCGCACGATCATCAGTTGCTGATAGTCCTTCTTGCCGAAGATCGCCACTTTCGGCTGCACGCAGGCGAAGAGCTTTAGCACCACCGTGGTCACGCCGACGAAGAAGCCGGGGCGGAACTCGCCTTCGAGGATGTCGCCCAGATCGTGCGGCGGGCTGACGCGGTAATTCTGCGGTTCCGGGTACAGCTCCTGCTCGTTGGGCGCGAACAGCACGTACACCTTGTTCTGCGCCTGCAGCTTGGCGATGTCCTCGGCCAGCGTGCGCGGGTACTTGTCGAAGTCCTCGTTCGGACCGAACTGCAGCCGGTTGACGAAGATCGACGCCACCACCGGGTCGCCGTGCTGGTGCGCGAGCTTCATCAGCGCCAAGTGGCCGTCGTGCAGGTTGCCCATGGTCGGCACGAAGCTCGTGCGCAACTGCCCGCGCAACTGGTCGCGCAGTTCCTCGATCGTGTGGACGACTTTCATGGGCGGGCGGGCGGCGGCCGCAGGGTTGGGGCGCGCGGATTGTAGGGGAGCCGCGCGCGCGGCCGGCGATCCGGGCGGCCGCGCTCCGGTGGCGGTCGCTCCGGAGCAGCCGCCGCAGGCCGAACGTGTCAAGCTTGGCCGGCGACCGGTGCGCGACTGCGCTCGCCGCTCGCCATCTCGAGCGAGGTCCGCCATGCGTCTGTATGCGCTGCTGCTGTTCCTGCACGTGCTTGCCTCGATCGTCTGGGTCGGCGGCATGTTCGTCATGCACTTCGCGGTGCGGCCGGCTGCGCTCGAGGTCCTGGCGCCGCCGCAGCGGTTGGCGCTGCTGGCGGCGGTGCTGCGGCGCTTCTTCGGCTGGGTGACGATCTCGTCGCTGGTCGTGCTCGCCACCGGCTTGCTGATGTTCGTTGCCGTCGGTGTCGCCGCCGGTGCGATGGCGGCCGGCCGCAATGCCTTCGTCGAAGGGCTGCGCATTGCGCACCCGTCGATCCACGCGATGTTCGCGCTCGGCCTGCTGATGGTCGCGATCTACGCTTTCATCCGCGCGCTGCCCTTCGTGCGCCTGCGCGCCGCGGTCGCGGCGCAAGACTGGCCGGCGGCGGCGGCGCAGCTGGAGCGCATCCGCGTGCTGGTGGCGACCAACCTCGCGCTCGGCATCGTCGTCGTCGGCACCGCCACCGTCGGACGCGCTTTCGGCTAGCGCGGCGGCGTCGACGGCGGCAGAGATCGGACCGGCACGGCGCCGCCGCGGCCGACGACGATGGTCGCGATCACCGCCAGCGCGAACAGCCAGGTCGCCGCCGGCACGGCCTCGCCGAACAGCAGCGCGGCGAAGCCGATCGTGAAGAACACCTGCAGCAGTTGCACCTGGCCGACGCGCGCGATGCCGCCCAGCGCGAGGCCGTTGTACCAGGCGAAGAAGCCGGCGATCTGCGACACGAGCGTCAGGTAGGCGAACGCGCCCCAGGCAACCGCATCGGCCTGCGGCGCCTCGCGCAGCGCCAGCCACAGCGACACTGGAACCGTCAGCGGCAGTGCGGCCACCAGCGCCCACAGGATCGCGCGCACGCCGCCGACGCGGGCGGCGAGGCGGCCGCCGGTCACGTAGCCGAGAGCGCCGGCGGCCACCGCCGCGAGCATCAGCAGATCGCCGGCCGCCGGCAGCGCGCTGCGGCCGTCGAAGCCGTCGCGCAGGGCGAAGGCGATCACGAGCAGCGAGCCCATGCCGGCGCAGACCCAGAACCGCGGCCGCTGGCGCTCGCGGTACAGCAGCGCCGCGAGCAGCGCGGTGGCGAAGGGCAGGGCGCCGTTGATCACCGCGCCGTGATTGGCCGGGATGCGTTCCATCGCCAGCGACGACAGCAGCGGAAAGCCGATGACGATGCCGAGACTGCTCGCGGCGAGGATGCCGAGGTCGGCGCGCTCGGGGCGCGGCGCACGCGTGGCGGCGAGCCAGACGGCGGCGATCGCGCCGGCGATCGACATGCGACCGAAGGCCACCAGCCACGGATCGAGCTGGCCGACCGCGGTGCGCGTCATCGGCAGCGTCAGGCTGAAGGCGATCACGCCTGCGAGACCCAGCCCCAGTCCGAGCAGTTCGCGACCGTCGCCCGTGGGCCGATTCATCGCGGCCGATCGCCTCTCAGCGCAGCGCCATCCAGGCGGCGGTGGCGGCGAGCAGCGCCGCGACGCCGCAGCGCGCGGCCAAAGCCAGCAACTGATTGGTGGTCATGGCGGCGTTGGTTTCGTGGCGCGACTGGTAACGGCGCGGTGTTGTGAAGTGTGCGGGCCTTGGCGCCGTCCCCGTCGCCACACTCGCGTCGCGCCGGCCTGGGCGCGGTCCGGGACGAACGGCAGCGGTGGACGCGACGCGCGGCCGCGGGTCGCACTCTATCCGAAGCGTCAGCCGCGCTAGAGTCGCGCCCGCGGCCGCAAGCGCGCGGCGACGGAGGCATGGCCATGGAAGCCTCGACACTGACGCTCGAACTCACGGCTGCGCCGTCTGCCGCCGACCTCGACCTCGTCGATGCCGGACTGCACGCGGCCAACTGCGCCGCCGCCGACCTCGACAGCGTGCGGCCGCTCGGCGTGTTCGTGCGCGATCGCGCCGGCAGCGTCGTCGCCGGGCTGCGTGCGCGCAGCTGGGGCCGGGCGGCCGAGATCCAGCAACTGTGGGTGCGGCCCGACCTGCGCCGCCAAGGTCTGGCGACCAGGCTTATGCAGGCGGCCGAGGGCGCGCTCGCCGAGCGCGGCTGTGGCGAGGTGATGCTCGAAACCTACAGTTGGCAGGCGCCGGCGCTACATATGCGCCTAGGCTATCGGGTTGCAGCACAGTTCGAGGGCATGCCCGACGACGGCGTGCGCTTCGTGCTGCGCAAGACGCTCCGACCGACCGATCAACCGAACGAGGAACCTTCGCGATGATTCGCAATGCACTGATCGCCGCCGCGTTGGCGACGACCGCTTCGCTTGCCCAGGCGCAAGTGAGCGTCGCCGACGCCTGGGTACGCGGCACCGTCGCGTCGCAAATGGGCACCGGCGCCTTCATGAAGATCACGGCGGCGAGGCCGGCGCGTCTGGTCGGTGCCAGCTCGCCGGTGGCCGGCGTGGTCGAGATCCACGAGATGGCGCTGGTCGACAACGTGATGCGCATGCGCGCGGTCGATGTGCTCGAACTGCCGGCCGGTCGCACGGTCGAGCTGAAGCCCGGCGGCTATCACGTGATGCTGATGGACCTCAAGCGCACGCTGAAGGAAGGCGAGACGGTGCCGGTGACCCTGCTGGTCGAACAGGACGGCAAGCGGCGCGAAGTCGAAGTGCGCGCGGCAGTGCGCGCGGCCACCGCGCGCAACCATCCGGCCGGCCACGGCAAGCCCTAGCGACCGCGACTCGCGGTCGCGCTCAGTGTCACGCGGTCGCGCTCCGCGGCACGCGGCCCGGTTTTGCCCGCGGCAGCGAACTGCCCCTGCCTACAATCGCGCCTGCGCGCGGCGGGCTCTCGTGGCTCGCCGCGCTTTTGTTCGGACCGCAAAGCCTTGACCCTGACCCGATTGCTCGCCGGCTTCGTGCGGCGCCACTGGCGCGCGTACTTGGCTTCGGCCGCGATGCTGGTCGGTGTCGCGGCGCTGACCGTGTGGATTCCACGCCAGGTCGGGCAGGTGATCGACGCGCTGGTCGCCGGCCAGATGGACCGCGCGGTCGTCTGGCGCGAGGCGCTGACGATCATCGCCATGGGCGTGGCGATCTACTTTCTGCGCGTCGGCTGGCGGCTGCAGTTGTTCGCCGCCGCCTATCGGCTCGGGGTCGAGCTGCGCACGCGGCTGTACCAGCGCTTCACCGAGCAGGGGCCGCCGTTTTTCCAGCGGCAGCGCACCGGCGATTTGATGGCGCGCGCCACCAACGATGTCGATGCGGTCGAGATGGCCGCCGGCGAGGCCTTCCTCGCCGCCTTCGACGGCACGCTGACGCTGGTGCTGGTGGTGGCGATGATGACGATCGGCATCGACTGGCGCCTGGGCCTCGTGGTGCTGCTGCCGTTTCCGCTGATGGCGCTCGCCTTCTGGATCATCTCGCGCCGCGTGCACGATGCCTGGGCGCTGTCGCTGGCGCGTTTCTCGTCGCTCAACGAGCACGTGCAGGAGACGGTGGCCGGCGTGCGCACGCTGCGCGCGCTCGGCCTGGAAGCGCGCGCCGGGCGCGAGTTCGGCGCGCGCACGCAGGCGGCGGCCGACGCCGGTTTCACGGCGCAGAAGTGGGAGTCGGCCTACGAGCCGGCGGTCGGGCTGACGCTCGCCACCGCGACCCTGCTGACAATGTCGCTAGGCGGCTGGCTGGTCGTGCAGCGCGAGCTGACGATCGGCCAGTTGACCGCCTTCACCATGTACCTGGGGCAGTTGATCTGGCCGATGTTCGCCGCCGGCTGGGTGCTGTCGCTGATCGAACGCGGCCGCGCCGCCTGGGCACGGCTGCTGCCGGTGCTGGCACCGCCGCCGGGCGCCGAAGACGGGGAAGGGATCGACGCGCGGCCGCAGGGCACGCTGCGCTTCGAGCAGGTGTCGTTTTCCTACGCTTCGCTGCGCTCCGACGGCAGCGTCGACGGCAGCGAGCCGCAGCCGGCGCTGGCCGAAGTGAGCTTCGAGCTGCCGCCCGGAGCCACGCTCGGCGTCGTCGGCCCGACCGGCGCCGGCAAGACGACGCTGCTGGCGCTGCTGCTGCGCCACTACGCGCCGTCGCAGGGCGAGCTGTGCTGGGGCGGGCATCGGCTCGGCGATTATCGACTGGCGGCGCTGCGCCGGGCGCTGGCGTGGGTGCCGCAGGAGGCGTTCCTGTTCTCGGCCTCGATCGCCGACAACATCGCGCTGGCGCGGCCGCAGTCGACGCGGGCGCAGATCGAGCAGGCGGCCACGCTGGCAGCGTTGCACGACGACGTGCTGCGCCTGCCGCACGGCTACGACACCCAGGTGGGCGAGAAGGGCGTGGCGCTGTCCGGCGGCCAGCGCCAGCGGGTGGCGATCGCGCGCGCGCTGCTGGCGCAGGCCGAAGAGGGCGAAGCGGCGCCGCTGCTGCTGCTCGACGACGCCTTGAGCGCGGTCGATACCGGCACCGAAAGCCGGATCCTCGCGCACCTGCGCGGTGCGTTGCGCGGCCGCGGCCGACGCACGGCGATCATCGTCAGCCACCGCCTGAGCGCGGTGGCCGACGCCGACCAGATCATCGTCCTGCGCGCCGGCCGTGTGACCGAGCGCGGCACGCACGAGCAGTTGCTGCGCGGCGGCGGCTGGTACGCGGCGCAGTGGCGCTACCAGCAGCTTGAAGCCAGCCTGGACGCCGGTTGAGCCGGGCGCGAGCGAGCGAGTTCCAATGTCGGCGGTCAACGACGAGTTCGAGCATCCGGACCTGCGGCCGGTCGAAGCGACCGACCGGCGCAAGGCACTGGCGCTGCTGTGGCGCGCGGCGCGCCCGGATCGGCGCCACCTGGCGCTGGCGACCGCGTTCCTCGCCCTGGCCGGGCTGTTCGAGGCGGCCGGTCCGGTGCTTGGCAAGCACTTCATCGACTCGCACTTGGTGCCGGCGCTCGGCGGTGCCGCGCTCGACTGGGGCGAGGTGGCGCTGCTGCTCGCAGGCATGCTCGCCACCGGCTGGATCGCCACCGTCGTGCGCTACTTCCAGCTGTTGCGGCTCGCCGGTCTGGCGATGCGTTCGGTGCGGCGGCTGCGCGAGCGCGTCTACGGCCACGTGCTGCGCCTGCCGATGAGCTTCTTCGACCGCGCCATCACCGGCCAGTTGGTGAGCCGCATCACCAACGACACCGAGGCGGTCAAGCAGCTCTACACGCAGGTGATGTTCGAGGTGCTGTACGGCGCCACGGTGCTGTTCGGCGTGATCGTCGCCATGCTCTGGCTCGACTGGCGGCTGCTGGCGATCCTGCTGCTGCTGCTGCCGGCGACGGTGGCGATCATCTGGGGCTACCAGCGCCTGTCGGCGGCAGCGGTCACGCGCTCGCGCGAACTGCGCAGCGTCATCAACGCGCAGTCGGCCGAGGGCATCGCCGGCATGGCGATGCTGCAGGCGGCGGGTGCGGCGCAGCGCTTTGCGCAGCGCTTCGCCGCCACCAACGAGGCGCACTACGCGGCGCGCATGGGCGAGGTGCGCGCCAACGCCTGGCTGCTGCGCCCGGCGCTCGACCTGGTCGAGATCCTGCTGATCGTGGTCGTGATCGCCGCCGTCGGCCTCGAGCACTTCACCGGCGTCGAAGTCGGGTTGCTGTACGCGTTCATCACCTACCTGCAGCGCGTGACCGAGCCGCTGATCCAGGTGACGATGCAGTTCTCGCTGCTGCAGCAGTCGGTGATCGCCGCCGCGCGCGTCAACACGCTGCTGCAGGAGGGCGCGGGCGAGCGGGTCGCGCACGAGCGGCGCATCGATCGCGGCGCGGTGCGGTTGCGCGACCTGAGCTTCGGCTACGACCCGCACGAGCCGGTGCTGCATGACGTGAGTCTCGACTTCGCCGCCGGCGGCGTCTACGGCATCGTCGGCCGCACCGGCAGCGGCAAGAGCACGCTGCTGGCGCTGCTGCTGCGCTTCTATGCGCCGCAGGCCGGGCGCATCGAGATCGACGGCATCCCGCTGGCGGCGATCGGCGACGAGCAGTTCCGCGCCGACGTCGCCCTGGTGCCGCAGGAGCCGTTCCTGTTCGCCGCCAGCGCGCGCGAGAACATCGACCTCGGGCGCGGGCTGCCGCAGGCGGCGATCGTCGCCGCCGCACGGGCGGCGCGCGCGCACGAGTTCATCACGCAGCTCGAGCAGGGCTACGACACGCCGCTCGGCGAGGGCGGCGCGCGCCTGTCGTCGGGCCAAAAGCAACTGGTGGCGCTGGCGCGCGCGCTCGCCGGCCAGCCGCGCGTGCTGTTCCTCGACGAAGCCACCGCGCGCATCGACAGCGAGACCGAGCGTGAAGTGGCGGCGGCGCTGGCGCAGTTGCGCGGCCGGGTGACCGTGATCGCGATCGCGCACCGGCTGTCGACGATCCGCGGCGCCGACCGCATCGTCGTCCTCAACCACGGCCGCGTCGCCGAGAAGGGCACGCACGAGCAACTGATGGCGATCGACCAGGGGATTTATCAGCGGCTCCATTTGTTGCAGCAGATCGGCGAATGAGGTCGAGCGTCGAGCGTCGAGGGTCGAGCGTGGCGTGCGAAGCGGCGCGGTGCACTCGAAGTAGCAAGACTTCGCTTTGGACGCTTGACGCTTGACGCCGGACCCTCGACCCTAGAGACGCGAATCCCATGCTCTTCGGCACTCTGTTCGCGCTCGCCGCCGGCCTCATGTGGGGCCTGGTGTTCGTGCTGCCGCTGCTGCTGCCCGAGTACCCGGCAGCACTGCTGGCGGTCGGACGCTATCTCGCCTTCGGCCTGATCGCGCTGCCGCTGGCCTGGCTCGACCGCGCGCGCCTGCGGCAACTGACGCGCGCCGACTGGATCGAAGCGCTGAAGCTGGCGGCGGTCGGCAACCTGCTCTACTACCTGCTGCTGGCCTCCTCGATCCAGCGCGCCGGCGGCGCGCTGCCGACGATGATCATCGGCACGCTGCCGGTGGTGATCGCGATCGTCGCCAACCTGCGCAACGGCCGCCGCGACGGGCGCGTGCCCTGGCTCAAGCTGGCACCGTCGCTGCTGCTGATCGCCCTTGGCATCGCGCTCGTCAACCAGGCCGAGGTCGAGCGGCTGCGCACCGGCGCCGGCTTCGACTTCGACAGCTACGTGTTCGGCGCGCTGCTCGCGCTCGGCGCGGTGGCCTGCTGGACCTGGTATCCGATCCGCAACGCCGACTGGCTGCGCGCGCACGCCGACCGCAGCCCGCGCACCTGGGCCACGGCGCAGGGCGTGGCGACACTGCCGCTGGCGCTGCTCGGGCTCGGCGCCTACCTGGCGTTGGCCGCGGCCGGCTTCGGTGTCGCCGGCGCCGGCGTCGATCCGGCAACGGCGACGATCTCAGACTGGGTCCTCGGGCCGCGGCCGCTCGAGTTCCTCGGCCTGATCTTCGCGGTGGCGCTGCTCGCGTCGTGGCTGGGAACGATGTGCTGGAACGAGGCGAGCCAGCGGCTGCCGACCACGCTTGCGGGGCAGTTGATCGTGTTCGAGACACTGGCCGCCTTCGCCTACGTGTTCCTGCTGCGCGGCGCCTGGCCGTCGCCGGCGACCTTCGCCGGCATCGCGCTGCTGATGGCCGGTGTGTTGTGGGCGCTGCGCGTTCGTCCCGAGCCGGTGCCCGAAACGAAGGCAGGCGCGCCGCACTGAGGCGGTCGGGAGGCCGCCGGCGCGCTTGAAATGCGCGGCGGCGCCCGCAGCTATCGGGCCGCAATCGGCCGCGCAGGCACGCCCGGCGCGGCCAGAACAACGCAGACAGGAGAGATCGCCGATGGGCGCACCCGACCCCCAGATCAAGCAGACCCTGGGCTTCCAGGCCGAGGTCAAGCAGTTGCTGAACCTGATGATTCACTCGCTGTACAGCAACAAGGAGATCTTCCTGCGCGAGTTGATCAGCAACGCCTCGGATGCCTGCGACAAGCTGCGCTTCGAGGCGATCGCCAATCCGGCGCTGATGGCCGACGGTGCCGAGCTCGCGATCCGGGTGGCCTACGACAAGCCGGCGCGCACGATCACGGTCTCGGACAACGGTGTCGGCATGAGCCGGGACGAAGCGATCACGCACCTGGGAACGATCGCCAAGAGCGGCACGCGCGAGTTCTTCGCCAGCCTGACCGGCGACCAGCAGAAGGACGCGCAACTGATCGGCCAGTTCGGCGTCGGCTTTTATTCGAGCTTCATCGTCGCCGACCGCGTGACCGTCGTGTCGCGGCGCGCCGGCAGCGCCGAGGGCGAGGCGATCCGGTGGGAGAGCGACGGCTCGGGCGAGTTCACGATCGAACCCGCCACGCGCGCCGAGCGCGGCACCGACGTGATCCTGCACCTGAAGCAAGGCGAGGACGAACTGCTGTCGCCCTGGAAGCTGAAGTCGATCCTGACCAAGTACTCGGACCACATCGCCACGCCGATCCGGATGGCCAAGGAAGAGTGGGACAAGGACAAGAACGAGTACGTGACGAAGGACGAGCTGGAGACCGTCAACCAGGCGAGCGCGCTGTGGGCGCGCAGCAGGAACGAGATCAGCGACGACCAGTACAAGGAGTTCTACCGCCACGTCAGCCACGACTTCGGCGAGCCGCTCGCCTGGACGCATAACCGCGTCGAGGGCAAGCAGGAGTACATCCAGCTCTTGTACATCCCGGCCAAGGCGCCATTCGACCTCTGGGACCGCAACCAGCGCCACGGCATCAAGCTGTACGTCCGGCGCGTGTTCATCATGGACGACGCCGAGCAGTTGATGCCGCCGTACCTGCGCTTCGTGCGCGGCGTCATCGATTCGGCCGACCTGCCGCTGAACGTCAGCCGCGAGATCCTCCAGGAGTCGCGCGACGTCAAAGCGATCCGCGAAGGCTCGACCAAGCGCGTGCTCGGCCTGCTCGAAGACCTGGCCGAGAACAGGAAGGACGACTACGCGAAGTTCTGGGCCGAGTTCGGCCAGGTGCTCAAGGAAGGCCTGGGCGACGACTTCGCCAATCGCGAGCGCATCGCCAGGCTGCTGCGCTTTGCCTCGACCGCCAGCGACGGCGCGCAGACGGTGTCGCTCGCCGACTATGTCGGCCGCATGAGGAAGGAGGGCGACAACCTCAAGCAGAAGGCGATCTACTACCTGACTGCCGATACGCCGGCGGCGGCCGCCGCAAGCCCGCACCTGGAGATCTTCCGCAAGAAGGGGGTCGAGGTGCTGCTGCTCACCGACCGCGTCGACGAGTGGATGCTCTCCTTTCTGCGCGAGTTCGACGGCAAGGAGCTGGTGTCGGTCGCCAAGGGCGATCTCGACCTCGGCGACCTGGCCGACGCCGCCGAGAAGGAGGAGCAGGCCAAGGTCGCCGACGAGTACAAGGACCTGGTGGCCAAGGTCAAGGCGGCGCTCGGCGATGCGGTCAAAGAGGTGCGGGTGACGCTGCGCCTGACCGACTCTCCGGCCTGCGTGGTGGTCGACCGCGACGCCATGAGCCAGCACCTGCAGCGGCTGCTGAAGTCGGCCGGGCAGGGCGCGAACCTGGCACCGAGCCGGCCGATCCTCGAGCTGAATCCGAATCATCCGCTGGTGCAGCGGCTCAAGTACGAAAGCGACGACGGCCTCAAGCAGTGGGCCGCGCTGCTGCTCGATCAGGCCACGCTCGCCGAAGGCGGACATCTCGACGACCCGGCGGCTTTCGTCAAGCGGGTGAACCGCTTGCTGCTCGATGCGGCTGCCCGCGGCACCTGAGGTCGATGTCGAGCAAGGCGCCGCTGCGCGGCTTCGCCCCGGTCGTCGACCGCCGGATCGAGACACTGATCCTGGGCAGCTTCCCGAGCGAAGCGTCGCTGGCCGCCGGCCAGTACTACGCGCATCCGAGCAATCAGTTCTGGCCGATCCTCGGCCGCCTGCTCGACGAGCCGCTGCCGACGTTGCCCTATCGGGCAAGGCTGGCGCGGCTGCTCGCACACCGGATCGGACTGTGGGACGTGCTCGGCGCCTGCGAGCGCAGCGGCAGCCTCGACGCCTCGATCCGCGCCGCGCGAGCCAATGACTTCGCGCCGTTGCTGGCGCGCGCGCCGCAACTGCGCCGCGTGCTGTTCAACGGCCGCGGTGCCGGCCGCTTCGCGCCGCACCTGGCCGCCGCCGGTCGCGTGGTCGCCGTCCTGCCATCGACCAGCGCCGCGCATGCAGGCATGAGCTTCGAGCGCAAGCTCGAAGCGTGGCGGCAGGCACTCGCCGCCGTCGCCTGAGTGCTGCCGGCGGCAGCGGCGCCGGCGCAGGCGGAGCGGGGCAGCGGTGCGAACCCAGTGCCCCCGGGCAAGCGCAGCGGATTAGCGGCCTTCTGTAGGCCGCCCTCCTTGATCGGTCCCCGGTCGCCTCAGGCACAATCGGCCGCGAGTGCACCGACATGCCGACCGACCTGCGTTCGCTCCTGCTGCAAGCGCGCGCCGGCGCGCCCGCCGGCCAGAATCAACGGCGCGGCGCGCGCCGGCTGCTCGACGGCGCGTGGACGCCGATCTGGCGCGTGTTCGGCGAGCGCTTGCCGCAGCTGCTGCTGGAGTCGCTCGCCGCCCTGGCCAAGGACGAGGATCCGGAAGTCGCCAAGCCCGGCAAGCAGGTGCTGGCGCGTGACCGTCGCTTCGCGGCCGAGTTCGAGGTTGCGCTGAAGGCTGAGTTCGCGCGCGCGGTCGACGAGTTCGTCGGCGCCAAGCCGAGCGAACGCACCGTCACAGCGGCTGCCGGCGACGCAGCCGCAGAGCATGCGTCGATCGCCGCCGCGCCGAGGTCCGCTGCGGGGCTGGCGCTGGTCGATTTCGGCGAAATGGAGATCGGTACCGTGATCGAGGCCTCGGCGGCGCGCGCGCGCAATGCCACTGAGGAGTTGTACGCATCGGTTCATCTGCGGCTGGCCAATGCGGTCGGCGAACCTGAGATCCGCGCCGGCGACAGCCCGGTTCGGCCGGCGATCTTCTTTCGCGCGCTGCACGCGGCGCTCATGCGCATCGAGGCGGTCGATGCCGATACCGTGCTGCGACTGATGCCGCGCTTCGATGCGCCGATGCTCAAGGCGATCGCCGACGCCTACCGCGGCGTCGACAGCTACCTGCAGACCAAAGGCTACGGCAACGAGCCGACGCGGATCACCGGCTGGCGACCGACCGTGGCCGGCCGTGCGACGCGACAGGGCGGCAGCACGCTTGGCCAGTCGACCCAGGCCGGCGGCTGGGGCGGCAGTGCGATCGCCGGCGCGCACGCCGAGCAGATCCTGCAGGCCCTGTACGGCAAGCTACAGCTTCTGCCGATCGACGCTGCTGCCGCCGCGCGCGCAGCCAGTGTCCAGGCGCTCGGCTATGGCCTGCCGCCGGGAGCGGCGCTGCCGCCGGCGCCGGCGATGCTGCGCCCGGTGGCCGGCGAGATGCCGCAGATCGCGATCCCCGGAACGGCGCCGGCGGCGCCGATGCCGCAGGTGGCGACCGTCGCCCTGCCCGGCGCGCCGCTGGTGATCGGCGTCGATCTTCTCAACGCGATCAACGAAATCCAGAAACTCAGCGCGGTGGCGCTGAACGCGGCGCGCCAGGGGGCGGCGGCGCCCGATGCGGCGATCGACAGCGCTGAACTGCGCGGCCGGCTGATCGAGAAGGCGAGCGCTCAGGTCGACAAGCTGACGATCGAAATCGTCGGCCTGCTGTTCGACCGCATCAACGCCGACAAGCATGTGCCGCAGCCGATCAAGGAGTTGCTGCAGCGGCTGCAGTTTCCGCTGATCAAGGTCGCGGTCACCGATCCGGCGCTGTTCGTGTCCGCCGACCAGCCGGCGCGCCGCTTGATCGACCGCATCGCCAGCACGTCGATCGGCTGGACCGGCGCTGGCGAAGGCAATGCGCGCTACCTGGCGGAAGTGCAGAAAGCGGTCCACGCCGTGCTCGCCTCGACCGACGAGGGCATTGCCGTGTTCGAGCGCGCGCTGGCCGAGTTCGAGGCCTACCTGAACGACGAACGCACGCGCGACGACGACCCGGTGCTGCGCGCCAAGCGCGCGCTGGCCGAGGCCGAGGAGCGCGAGGTGCTGGCGATCAACGCCACGATCAAGATCCGCAGCGCCTTCGACGGCGTGCAGATCGAGTCCTACCTGCGCGAGTTCCTGCTCGATACCTGGGTCCGGGTGCTGGTGGCGATCATGGTGCGCGATCGCGACGACAAGACCGAACTGCGCCGCCATCTGGCGATCGTTCCCGACCTGGTCTGGAGCGTGCAGCCGAAACTGAGCCAGGACGAGCGCAAGCGGCTGGTGGGGACGATCCCGCAGGTGCTGGCGCTGCTGCGTCAGGGGCTGTTGCTGATCGACTGGCCGAAGGAGCGGATGCAGGAGTTCTTCGGCAAGCTGATGAATTCGCACGCGCAGGCGGTCAAGGCGCTCGAGCTGGCGCACGGCAACCCCGGCGTCGCGGTCGAGGCCTCGACGCTGCGCATCCGGCTCGACGGCATCAAGCTCGACGACGTCCTGCCCGAATCGACTGCGCCGGTACGCGTTCCCGACGAGCGGGTGCGCAGTGCGCTGGTTTCGGCGCAGGCCGATGTCCGCCACCTGACGGCACCGTCGGCGTCGGTCGCGGTCGACCCCGAGGCCGACCTGGGCGACGCGGCGTTGGACGTGACGATCGCCGGCTGGAAGCGCGGCGATTGGTTCAGTCTGCGTGTCGGCGATGTCGCCGAGCGCGTCCAGTTGCGCTGGATCAGTCCGCGCAAGACGCTGTACCTGTTCGTTCCCGCCGAGCGACGCAGCGGTCACTCGCTGTCGCCCGAGTCGCTGCGCGCCTTCCTGCGCAGCGGCGATCTGAAGCCGGTCGAGAGCGAGCCGCTGTTCGACCGCGCGGTGCTCGATGTCGTGAGCGAGCTGCAGCGTTCGGCACCGGCCTGCGCGGTCGCGTGAGCGCCGCCGTCGGCCGCAAGCTGCCCGCGGGCCAGCGCGCGGTGGCGCCGAACGTGACGATCTCCGAGTCGGCGGGCGTGCGCTATCTGCACTTCGGCAGCGTCTGGGTCCAGGGGGCGATGCGCATCGCGCGCCCGTTCGCGCTCGAACTCGAGTACCAGCAGCAGATGATGGCGCCGGCGCTGCTGCTGCCGCGGCCGGCGCACATCGTGCAACTGGGGCTCGGTGCAGGCGCGCTCGCCAGGTTCTGCTGGCGCGCGTACCCGCGCGCGACGATCCGGGTGGTCGAGATCAGCGAGCAAGTGATCGCTGCCGCCGGCCGCTGGTTCCGGTTGCCGCGCGACGACCGCCTGATGGTGCTGCGCGGCGACGCGCGCGAGGCGCTCGCCGACCCGCGCCGGCGCTCCTTCGGCGGCAGCCGTGCCGACTGGCTGCAGGTCGATCTGTACGACGCCGGCGCGCGCGGTCCGGTGTGCGACGACGAGGACTTCTACGCCGATTGCCGCCGGCTGCTGGCCCCTGCCGGGGTGGCTGCGATCAACCTGTTCGGACGCGGTTTCGAGTCGAGCCGCCGCCGCATCGACGCCACTTTCGGGGGCCGGACCTGCGTGTTGCCGGAGTCAGACGCCGGCAACCGGGTCGTGCTCGCCTTCAGCCGAACGGCGCCGGACATACCGTATTCAAGTCTGCTGGCGCGCGCCGTTGCCCTCGAGCGGCGGCTGCGACTGCCCGCGCGTCGCTGGATCGGCGCCCTGACGAGCGCCGGCAACCGCCGGCGCTGAGTCCGAAGGCACCGTGTCGGCGCCGACCAGACCCGGGGTGCGCGGGCGAATCGTCTGCGTAACGCAGCTTTTCCACGCAACCGGCGGCGCTGAAACCTCTATCCTCGGACATCGCGCGCCTGCATCGGGCGCTGACCCCAGGTCATGAACTCAGAGCCTGTCCAGCCCGGTCCGACGCCGCCGGTCGCCGCCGGGGTGCCCTACGTGTCTGCCGCCCAGGCGAGTGCGCTGTTGCGCTCGGGACTGGCGATCGCGGCCGAACTGGTGGGCGCGGCGCTGCCGGCGGTGTTGAAGGCCGTGAGCGAGGCGCTGGACGCGCGCTGGGATCTCGATGTCGAAGGGCAGTTCGTGCGCCGGTTGCTCTACGAGCGCAGCGGCGAACTGCGCAGCGCGATGCAGGCAAAGCTGCGCCTGCGACAGGACGCCGCTTTGCAGAGCCTGCTCAAGCGCGCCGAGTCGCGCGGGCCGGCCACCGTCTCGGCCGAGACCCTGACCCTGGCAGAGGCAGCACCGGACAAGGCGGCGAGCGCGGTCGGCCGCGTCGCCGGTCGCATGTTGGGCGTGGTCGAAGAGCCGTTTCGCGACCTGCACCTGGTGGTTCAGCATCTGTCCGGTCGTTCCGGTCTTCGCCCGTCGGACGACCCCTTTGCCCCCGAGACCTTTCTGAACGCGCTGCTCGATGCCGCGATCGAGCTGTCGCTCAACGAGGAGGGCTGGGATCTGTTCGTGCGCTCGTGCGAGCGGCCGCTGGCCGAGGAGGTGGCGGTGATCCACCGCGCGCTCCTCGATCACTTCCGCCGCCATGGGCTCGATGCGTCGGCCATCCGGCGCGACATTCAGGCGCGCCAGCAGGCGGAACGACTGGCGGCCAGGCAGCACGCCGAGGCGCTGGCGCGGCTGCAGCGGCCCACCCAAGGCGGGATCGATCCGAACGCGGTGGGCGGCGCGCTGCCGGGCGCAGTCGATCCCTGGGCGCAGACCGTGCCGGCCTATGGTGTGCCGCATCCGGGTCAGGGCTACAGTGGCGGTTTCCCGGCCGGCGCCGAGACCGGGCCGATGACGATGCCCTACGGCGCGCCGGGATTCGGTGCGCCGCACCGTCCCGGTCATGCGCCGACGGCGACCGGCGCGCGCGGCGCAGCGCGCATCGACCTGCCGCAGGCGGCGCCGCACTATGTGCTCGGACAACTGCTCTCGCGCATGCAGTCGAGCGTCAGCGGCATGCCGGTGGCCGGCGGCTTCGCGCCGTCGAGCCCGGCCACAGACGGGCTGCTCGATGCGGTCGGCGAACTGCAGCAGCTCGGTCTCGAGGGACTGGCCGGCGCTTCGCTCGCCGGTGCGCCGCAGGGAACGATCACCGCCTGGCGCGAGCATCTGGTGCAGAAGTCCTCGCGTACGGTCGACAAGCTGACGATCGAAATCGTCGGCCTGATGTTCGATCACGTGCTGCAGGATCCGCAGGTGCCGGCCGAGATCAAGACGCTGCTGTCACGGCTGCAGTTTCCGGTGCTCAAGGCGGCGCTGCTCGACGCCGACTTCTTCGCCTCCAACAGCCATCCGGCGCGGCGCCTGATCGACCGCATCGCCACCGCCGCCGCCGGCTGGGAGCCCTACGGCGACGAGAACGAGCGCTTCCGCGCCGAGATCGAACGAATGGTCAAGGAGATCCTGCACAAGTTCGACAAGGACGTCGCCGTGTTCGAGAAGCTGCTCGGCGAGTTCGACGCCTTCCTCGCCGACCTCGGGCCGCGCGACAGCGATCCGGTGGCGCGCGCCAAGCGGGCGCTGGAGGAGGCCGAGAAGCGCGAGGTGCTGGTGATCAACACCACGATCCAGGTGCGGCGCACCTTCGAGAAGGTCGAGCTCGACCCGGTGCTGCGCGACTTCCTGGTCGGGCCCTGGGTGCAGGTGCTGGTCGAGGCGACCCTGCGCGACGCCGCCACGCCGGGCTTCTCGAAGCGCTTCCGCGAGGCGATCCACGATCTGATCTGGAGCATCCAGCCGAAGGCCAACAGCGACGAGCGCCGGCGGCTGACGGCGCTGATCCCGAACCTGATTCGCGTCCTGCGCGACGGCATGGCGCTCACCCGTCTGGCCGAGCACGACCAGCAGACCTTCCTCAAGCATCTGATGCAGGCGCACGCGGTGGCGGTCAAACCGGTCGACCAGGCCACCTACATCCGCAGTTCGCTCGCCACCTCGGAAGTGCGCGCCAGGGTCGAGGGGCTGCAGATCACCGGCACCCACCCGATCACGACCGTGGCCGGCGGCTTCCGCGTGTCCAACGGCGCCGTGATGCGCGCGGCCGAGGCGTTCGACGCCGACGTCCACATGCCCGAGCCGGTGACCGACATCGGCGACCTGGACCGGGTCGAAGAGGCGGCGATGGAAGAGCAGATCGCCGACTGGCAGCGCGGCGCCTGGTTCGAGATGTTCAACGGCAGCGAGCGGATCAAGGTGCGGCTGCGCTGGATTAGCCCGCTGCGCACGCTGTTCCTGTTCTCGGCCAACCAGGAGAAGGATGCCCATGTCCTGCCACCGGACGTGATCAAGTCCTACCTGAAGCGCGGCTATCTGAAGGCGCTCGAGGCGACGCCGCTCACCAAGCGCGCGGTCGACCATGTGATCGGCGACTTCGAGCGGACGCCCAAGTTCGCGCATGAACTCGCGGCGCGCTATGCGTCGGCCTAGGTAAAGTACCGGCGCACCGGGTCTGTCGCAGGCCAAGGACTTGAACGCTCCCGACCGAACCGCCAAGGTTGCGCCGGCGCGCGAAGCGCCGCGCGGCCGGCTGCCGCTCGACTTCGTGGTGCGCGCGTTGGCCGACGACGGGCTGATCGACGCCGCGGTCGCCGAGCGCGTGCTGTCGGTGCGCAAGCGCGACACCCCGGTGCACCCGCTGGCGCTGCTGGCCGAGATGAGCCTGCGCACGCCCGACGCCGCGCGCGAGCTGCTCGACATCGAACGCCTGACGCAGTGGCTCGCCGCCCGTGCCGGGCTGCCCTACCAGCACATCGACCCGCTGCGCGTCGACTTCGCGCGCGTGGTCGACATGTTCTCGGCCACCTACGCCACCGCCTATTCGATCCTGCCGCTGGCGAGCGCCGGCGCCGAGGTCACGGTCGCCACCTGCGAGCCCTTCGTCGACGACTGGATTCCGGAGATCGAGCGCCTGACGCGCAAGGGCGTGCGCCGGGTGGTCGCCAATCCGCTCGACATCGCCCGCTACACGGTCGAGTTCTACAAGCTTGCGCAGTCGATCAAGAAGGCGAACAAGACGGCGCAGCAGAGCGTGGTCGGCAACTTCGAAAGCCTGGTCGAGCTCGGCGCCAAGGTCGACGCCGAGAACGCGCACATCGTCACGATCGTCGACTGGCTGCTGCAGTACGCCTTCGACCAGCGCGCGAGCGACATCCACATCGAACCCAAGCGCGAGCAGGGCGTGGTGCGCTTTCGTATCGACGGCGTCCTGCATCAGGTCTACCAGGTGCCGCCGGGGGTGATGAACGCGATGGTCGCGCGCATCAAGCTGCTCGGCCGCATGGACATCGCCGAGCGGCGCCGCCCGCTCGACGGTCGCATCAAGACCAAGGTCACGAGCGGCGCGCTCGCCGGGCGCGAGGTCGAGATGCGGCTGTCGACGCTGCCCACGGCCTTCGGCGAGAAGTTGGTGATGCGCATCTTCGATCCCGAGGTGATCGTTCGCAGCTACGCCGAGCTCGGCTTCTCCGATGCCGAAGCGGCCGCCTGGCGGCGCCTGATCCAGCGTCCGGCCGGAATCATCCTGGTCACCGGCCCGACCGGCTCCGGCAAGACCTCGACCCTGTACTCGACGCTGCGCGAACTGGCGACCGACGAGGTCAACGTCAGCACGGTCGAGGATCCGATCGAGAACATCGAGCCGGCGCTCAACCAGATGCAGGTCCAGCACGGCATCGACCTGGGCTTCGCCGACGGCCTGCGCGCGCTGATGCGCCAGGACCCGGACATCATCATGGTGGGCGAGATCCGCGACAAGGAAACCGCCGACATGGCGGTCAACGCTGCGCTCACCGGTCATCTGGTCTTCACCACCCTGCACACCAACGATGCCGCCAGTTCGATCGCACGCCTGATCGAGCTCGGCGTGCCGCCCTATCTGGTGAACGCGACCGTGATCGGCATCCTGGCGCAGCGGCTGGTGCGCACGCTGTGCCCGCACTGCAAGCAGGAAGCCGAGCCGCCGGACGAGGCGATCTGGAAGGAGTTGGTCGCGCCCTGGCGCAGCAAGCTGCCGCGCCACGTCTACCGGCCGGTCGGCTGCCTCGAGTGCCGGCGCACCGGCTATTACGGCCGCACCGGATTGATCGAGTTGCTGCAGGTCAGCGACGGCATCCGACGCATCGTTGCCGACGGCGCCGATCTGACGGCGCTGCGCACCCAGGCGGCGCGCGACGGCCTGCGCTCACTGCGCGTGTCCGGTGCCGAGAAGATCGCCAAAGGGCTGACCACGGTAGACGAGGTGCTGCGCGCTGCACCGCCGTTCAACCACTGAATCGTGGCGCTCAGATCTGCGGACCACGGCGCTCGCCGCGCACTGCCGGCGCCTGCGTGCCCGGGCCCTCGTCGATCGTGAAGCGAAACTCGCGGATCAACTCGCCGTCGATGTAGACGCGCATCGCGTGCGGGCCGATCGGATCGCCGGGCGCGTAGCGCCACTGGTTGGCGATGAAGCCCAGGCGCGTCGGCACCACGCGCTCGGTGACCGCCGTGCGGCGGTCGGGCGAGATCCAGTAGGCGCCGAGTGCCTCGCCCGGACCCCAGTCGTCGAGCGGCACCGGCAGCTCGAACTCCTCGCGCCAGATGATCGTCGGCCGGTCGGTCTGGAAAACGATGGTCCAGCCGTAGGGCGCGGCCGTGATCGCCGGGAAGTTGACGGTCTCGAACAGCACGCGCCGGCCCAGCGCGTCGGCGCCGAAGACGCCGAACTGGGCCGAGATCACGCGCAGCGGTGCGCGCTGCGCCGCGGTCGATGCTGCCGCCGGATCGGCCGAGGCGAACGGCCCGGACGGCGTTAGGGCCGAGCAGCCGACGATTGCGACTGCGACGGCGATGGCGGCGGCGGCCGCGATGCCGAACAGACCGAGTGTTCGCCGCATGGACATCCGGACCTCCGCCCCGGCGATCGATGCCGGCAGCCCGATTGTGCCCGGGTCGGAGGGCCGTGGAACGTCGGCGGGCGACGCGCTCGGACTCGCCCTACGGTTCGCGCTGATGTTTGCCGCCGCGCGGGCCTTCAATCCGCGGCGACTCGATCTGTGGTCGCGCCGGCGGCGGCGCCGCTTCGGCCTTCGGTCGTGCCGGAGGCCGGACGACGAAGTCCGGCTGCTGGCCACGCGCGGGCGCACCTGCGGCATCCGGAGCGATGGCGCGCGTCGGTGGGGCGACGCGCTCGAGGCGCGGCATGGGCTCGCCGCGCGGTACGGGCGCGGCTGGCGGTGGTGTTGGAGCGGCGAATGCGGGCGCGGGCTTGCGTACCGGCGTTGCTTCGATGTCGCGCGCAGCGGGCGTCGCCGCTGGCGCGGCCGGTGGCTGTGGTCGCGTCACGAACTCCGGCTTGCGTCCAGAGGCCGGACCCACGGACGGTTCGGTCGGCATGGGCCGCGAGGGTAGCGCCCCCTTCGGCGCATGGTCCGAGTCGACCCTGCGGTCAAACGGCGCGCGCACGCGATCCTCGCGGTCGGGTGCGGACTCGGCGCGGCCCCGGAGGGGCATCGGCCGCACGATTTCGCCTGCGGGCGATGGTGCGCCCACGCGCGGCTCGATGTCCGGCGGCCGGCGCTTGTGTTCGCCCCGCAACTGCGGCGGTGGCGCATGCCGGCCAACGAAGTGCCGCGCCTCGTCCGGCGGCGTGTGCACGAAGCGCTTGATCGGCTCCGAGCGCAGGACGGCATCGTTCGGCACCCAGGTTGCCGCATGCGGGCGCTGGTGCGTGAACACCGGCGGCCGTCCGACCCTGCGGTAGTCGAAGTCACGGACATGACCGATGTTGATCAACGTGATGTGGCGCCGGTTGAAGCGGTAGGGCGGGACGTAGACCTCGAAGGGAGCGAGCGGGAACCAGCCGACCGAGCCGATCGTCACCGAAACGCCCACACCTGGCGCAGCGAACCAGCCCACCAACGCCGGCGCGAACACCGGACGCGCGACCCACGCGCCTGGCACCCAACCCCAGACGCCGCCGACGAGCGCCCAGCGGCCGTAGTGGAACGGTGCGAATCCCCAGGGCATGTCGTCGATCCAGGTCCATCCCCAGGGGGCGATGAACGCCCAGCGACCTTGCCGATAGGGCACCCAGCCGACCGGCACGGCTGCCGGGAACCAGACCGTGCCGTACTGCGGCATCGTTCGCCAGGTGCCGTGCAGATCGAGCACTTCGACACCAGTGGTTTCGGGCGAGACGAAACGCGTGCCGACCAACGCGTCGTCGCGACGGTCGCGGCTCGCGACCCAGTCGTCGAAGGTGTCGGCGGCCGGGGTCACGACCACGAAGCGCGGCGGCACGCCGCCAGTCTCGACGCGCTGGCCACTGCGCACGGCGAAAGTCGCGCGGCCGCTGGTCACGCGTGCCGCACCGACCCAGGCGGTCACCGCGGTCAGGTCATCGGCGCGATCGACATCGATCCGATAGCGACCCACGTCGTCGAGCGCGATCCGATCGCGTGCGGTGACGATGTCGATCTCCGGCAGGACCTCGCGGTTGCGCGCGCGCAGGGCAATGGTGCCGCGTTGCAGCGTGATCTGGATCACTTCGTCATCGACGCGGCTGAAGTCGACTTCGGTGTCGCCGTCGAGGCGGATCGCGAGCGAGCCGATGCGGACCTCGGCCCGCCCGGTCGCGCCCGTGCTCAGGCGATTGCCGGAAGTGATTGGCCAGTTGAGGACCGCCGCCTGCGCCTCGCCTGTGTGCAGATCGGTCAGCGTGACCGGTCCCGAGACGATGCCGACCTTGCCGACTCGCCCCGGGGGGGCATCATCGCCGGCCGTGGGCACGCCGCTGCTGAAGGGGTCGGAGCTGCTTTGCGCCGGCGGTGCGACGACGGCGCAGCCGAGCGCAAGAGCGACCGCCGCCGCAGGCAGGAAGGCTTGCAGCACACGCCGGCCGAGGCGGGCAGGTGCGGTGGCAGGCAGGAGGGCTGCGCGGCTCATAGGCTCCTTTTCTGGCAGCGATCGGGCACGCGACTGTTCGCGCCTTAACTACCGTAACAACGCCGGGTCGGCGCGCGACGTGCACAGACGGAAACAACTGGTTGCACCGCAGCCAGTGCATGCGAAACGCGCAGGACAGTGCGAAGGGCTCGATAAAATCCCGTGCCGGCGTCGTTTCGCGCCGCAACGGGCGCGTCGGCCAGGGCCGATGCCGAGCGCAGCATCGGACGCCTTCGAACTCAGGCGCAGCTACCGTGAGCGATACGCCGTCGTCACCGCCTCGATTCGGCCTGCTGGTCATCGGCGACGAGATCCTGTCGGGCAAGCGCGAGGATCGGCACTTCGCGAAGGTGATTGAATTGCTGCGCGGGCGCGGGCTGCGGCTGGCGTGGGCGCAGTACCTGCCCGACGATCGCCGCGACATCGCCGCGCTGCTGCGTCGCACTTTCGTGTCCGACGACGTCGTGTTCAGTTGCGGCGGCATCGGCTCCACGCCCGATGACCATACGCGCCAGGCGGCAGCCGAGGCGCTCGGCGAGCCGCTGTGCCTGCACCCCGAGGCGGCGGCGCTGATCGCGCAGCGTTGCGCGCAGATGGCGGCCGAGGGCCGCGGTTCGGCCGACATGAGCACGGCCGAGAATCGGCAGCGGCTGAAGATGGGCGAGTTTCCGCGGGGCGCGCGGATTATTCCCAATCCGTTCAATCAGATCGCCGGCTTCAATGTCGGCGAGCACTGGTTCGTTCCGGGCTTTCCGGTGATGGCGTGGCCGATGATCGAGCACGTGCTCGACGTGCACTACGCGTGCTACTTCAACCTTGCCTCGCAAGCCGAGCGTTCGCTGCTGGTGTTCGATGTTGCCGAGTCGCGGATCGTGCCGCTGCTGGAGGCGACCGAGAGCCGGTTCCCGGGAATCAGGACGTTTTCTTTGCCGTCGGTCGGCGACGGTCGCGACGGGCGGACCCCGCGCCGGCATATCGAAATCGGGGTCAAGGGTGGCACCGAGAGTATCGATCCGGCCTTTGCCTGGATCGAGCGCGGCGTGCGCGAGCTCGGACTGGAAGTGGGCAGCACGAGCAAAAAAAAAGAGCCTGGCGAGGCCAGGCTCGGCAAAGCACCACCAAGGAGGAGACAGGAGGATCCGGAGTGTGGTCCAGACTAGTGGTGCCAAGGAGACAACTGAGGGTCAGGGCCGCAAGCTACCGCGAGGCGGCAACTGCATCCGGCGAATCTTCACGGCGTGCAGCCGGAACAGCGGCCGGCCTGTGCGGGCGGCCGGCCGGCGCACGTGCGGGTGGCGATCATCGCCACCCGCCGAGCGCCGCCTCGATCAGGCGAGGTTGATTACTTCTTCGCCTTCGGCTTTGCTACCACGTCGTTGGCGGCGGCGGCGGCCTTCATCGTCGCCGAGGTCGCCGCGGCAACGTTCGACTCGACCATCTCGACCGCTTGCTTGGTCGCTTTGGTGTAGGTGTCGAAAGCGGTGTTGGCCGCCGCGACCGCGCTCTTGAACATCGACACCGCCGGCTCGGAGCCCTGCGGCGCGTTCTTGGTCGCGAACTCGACCAGGTCGGCAACTTTCTTGTTGCCTTCGGCGACCTGGGTCTCGACGATGCGCGTCAGTTCGGCGCCGGCGCCGCTGGTGATGCCATAGACGGTCCGGCTGTAGCTGACCATCTTCTCGACCGCAGGCTGGGCCATGCTGCCGCTCAGGGACAGCAGTTCCTGGACGTCGCGCGCGCCCATCAGCGCGGTGGCGCGCTCGGCCGACTCTTCCATCGTCGCTTTGGCGGCGGCCAGGTTGAGGTCGACCAGCTTCTCGGTGGCGTCGAACAGGGTGTGAGAGACGGCGAACAACGCGTCGAGTTGGCTCTTGTTCAACTCGGCGAACTGGGCGGGCGTGGTGATCATGAGGTGCTCCTCGGGGCGCTTTGGTTGATCAATGGGTGTTACCTGGGGCAACTTGTGCTGCATTGCACAAATCAAATTCTATGGGTACATCGGCTCAAGTCAAGCAGAATTTTTGCACTGCACAGGTATTGGGTACCAGGGAAACGCGAACGTTTTTCCGTGTTGCGCAAGTGGTCTTTGGTTCGAGCCGCGGCAAGAGCAGGTCAGGACTGATGCACTGCATGATCAGGCGAATCGAACCGGCCGTCTAAACTGCCTCGCGGAGCGAAACGAATGTCTGTCTCGGTCATCGATTGCGCCTTACTTGACCCGATGCCGGCCGCGGCGGCATGACGGCGGGTCGATGGGTCGGACCGCGCGGCGGCGCCGGCGGGCGAGGCGCGCCTTCCTGGCTGGCGGCGGCGCCCTTCCTCTTCATCCTGATCTGGGCCAGCGGCTACGTCGTGGCCAAGGCCGCTGCACCCTACGCCGACCCGCTCAGTTTTCTCGTGATTCGTTACGCCGGCGTGATCGCCTTGATGACGGCGCTGGCGGTGATTGCGCGGGCGCCGTGGCCGGCGCGCCCAATCGACGTGTTGCATCTGGCGGTGGCGGGGATCGGCATTCAGGCAATCTATCTGGGAGGCGTCTGGGTGGCGGTCAAGCACGGCATGCCGGCCGGCCTGGCGGCACTGATCGTCAATCTGCAGCCGGTGTTGACGGCGATCGCGGTCGGCGCCGCCGGCGAACGGGTGCGCCTACGCCAGTGGGCGGGGCTCGCGCTGGGCTTCGCCGGAGTCGCCATGGTGGTGTCGAGCAAGCTCGGCGGCGCCGGCATGGGGTGGGCGCCTGTGCTTCTGGCCGTGCTGGCGCTGCTCGCGATCACGGCGGCAACGCTGTATCAGAAGCGCTTCATCCCGGCCTTCGACTTGCGCACCGGCCAGGTCGTGCAGTTTGCCGCCAGTGTCGCCGTGACGCTGCCCTTCGCGCTCGCCGTCGAGGACTTTCGCATCGAATGGAACGCGCAGGTGATCGCGGCCATGCTGTGGTCGATCGTCGTGCTCAGCGGCGGCGGCATTTCGCTGCTGTTCCTGATGATCCGTCACGGCGCAGCAACCGAGGTCACCAGCTACATGTACCTGGTGCCGGCGGTGACCGCGATCATGGCCTGGGCGATGTTCGGCGAGCGGCTCGGCGTGGTGGCGCTGGCGGGCATGGTTGTTACGATCGTCGGCGTGGCATTGGTCGTGCGCCGTGCGGCCGTGCCTTGAACCATGGCAGTCGCAAGCGAATGACGTCGATGCAGGAGACGAGCGAACGCCCCCGACCCGAGGCGCGCGACCGCTATCGGCACTTCCTGCCGATGCAGACGCGCTGGGCGGACAACGACGTCTACGGACACGTCAACAACGTCGTCTACTACAGCTGGTTCGACACGGTCGTCAACGAGTACCTGATCCGCAGCGGCGCGCTCGACCTCGAGCGCAGCCCGGTGATCGGCCTGGTGGTCGAGACCGGCTGCAACTACTTCGCCGAGCTGGCCTTCCCGCAGGCCGTCGACGCCGGACTGCGCGTGGCGCGCATCGGCCGTTCGAGCGTCCGCTACGAGATCGGCCTGTTCGCCGCCGGCGCGCAGCAGGCGAGCGCGCAGGGACACTTCATCCACGTCTACGTCGACCGCGCCGGTCGCCGGCCGGTGGCGCTGCCGCAATCGCTGCGCGCGGCGCTCGAGCGGATCGCGGCGTGAAGGCGCCGTCGGTTAACGCGGCATGACAGTGCCGAAAGGGAGCGGCAGACAATGAGCCATCGGATCGCAGTGATCGCCGGCGACGGCATCGGCCAGGAGGTCATGCCCGAGGGGCTGCGCGCACTCGATGCCGCCGCCCGGCGCTTCGGCATCGATCTCGTCTTCGACCACTTCGACTTTGCCAACTGCGCCTACTTGGAGCGCCACGGCACGATGATGCCGGCCGACTGGAAGGACCGGATCGGCGGCCACGACGCGATCTACTTCGGCGCCGTCGGCTGGCCGGCGCGGGTGCCCGATCACGTCTCGCTGTGGGGATCGCTGCTGAAGTTCCGGCGCGAGTTCGACCAGTACGTGAACCTGCGCCCCTGCCGCCTGATGCCCGGCATCCGCTCGCCGCTGGTCGATCGCGACGGCCGGCCGCGCCAGCCGGGCGAGATCGATTTCTACGTCGTGCGCGAGAACACCGAGGGCGAGTACTCGTCGATCGGCGGCCGCATGTTCGAAGGCAGCGAGCGCGAAATCGTGATCCAGGAGACGGTGATGACGCGCACCGGCGTCGACCGCGTGCTGCGCTTCGCCTTCGAGATAGCGCAGCGCCGGCCGAAGCGCCATCTGACCTCAGCCACCAAGAGCAACGGCATCTCGATCACGATGCCCTACTGGGACGAGCGGGTCGAGGCGATGTCCGCCCGTTACCCGCAGGTGAGGGTCGACAAGTTCCACATCGACATCCTGACCGCGCACTTCGTCCAGCGGCCCGAGCATTTCGACGTGGTGGTCGCCTCCAACCTGTTCGGCGACATCCTGTCCGACCTCGGGCCGGCCTGCACCGGGACGATCGGCATCGCGCCGTCGGCCAACATCAATCCCGAACGCAGCGCGCCGTCGCTGTTCGAGCCCGTGCACGGTTCGGCGCCGGACATCGCCGGGAAAGGCATCGCCAACCCGATCGGTCAGATCTGGTCCGGAGCGCTGATGCTCGAGCACCTCGGCGAGCCGCAGGCGGCGGCGGCGCTGGTGCGTGCGATCGAGTCGGTGCTGCGCGCCGGGCCGTCGCACGCGCCCTTCACGCCCGACATCGGCGGCGCCGCTGGTACCGCCGATCTCGGGCGCGCGATCGCGCAGGCCGTGCAGTCGGCCTGAGCCTCCGGCCGGCAGGCGCCGGTCAGCCAAAGGTGTTACGCGTGCCGTTTCAGGGGCGAGCCCTGCTTTACCGATCGATGAAGCTTTGTAGAATCAGCCGTTTACGTTGTCAGGCCGAATGACGGCGGTGTGACGCAACCCGGGAGACTTGTCGATGAGACTCGCAGTGAAACTGTTCGCCGCCGCAGCGTTGTCGCTCGGTGTTGTCGCCGGTGCGATGGCACAGGCCTATCCGGTCCGACCGGTGCAACTGGTCGTCCCGTTCACCGCCGGCGGTCCGACCGACACCGTCGGCCGCTCGCTGGCGCAGGCGATGAGCAAGCACCTCGGCCAGTCGATCGTGATCGAGAACGTCGGCGGCGCCGGCGGCACGGTCGGCGCCGGCCGCGTGCGCAACGCGCAGCCGGACGGCTACACGTTGCTGCTGCATCACATCGGCATGTCGACCGCGCCGACGCTGTATCGCAAGCTGGCGTTCAACCCGCTGACCGACTTCGAGCCGATCGGATTGATCGTCGACGTGCCGATGACCCTCGTGGCGCGCTCGGACTTCCCGCCGAACAACTTCGCCGAGTTCCTGACCTACGTCCGCGCCAACCGGGACAAGCTGAACTTCGCCAACGCCGGCATCGGCGCCGCCTCGCACCTGTGCGGGCTGCTGTTCATGAGCGCGATCGACACCGCGTTCACGACCGTGCCTTTCCGCGGCACCGCCGATGTCATGAACGCGCTGCTTGCCAAGCAGGTCGATTTCACCTGCGATCAGACGACCAACACCACCGGGCAGATCCAGGCGCATCTGTCCGACCGGACCAAAGGCGTGAAGGTCTACGCCGTGACCAGTGCCCGGCGCGTGCCGACGCTGCCCGATGTGCCGACGCTGCAGGAAAGCGGACTCAAAGGTTTCGAGGTCGGCGTCTGGCATGGCTTGTACGCGCCCAAGGGCACCCCCAAGCCGGTCATCGACCGCCTGGTGGCGGCGATGCAGGCGGCCGCGCGCGATCCCGAGTTCGCCAAACGGATGGCCGATCTCGGCGCCACCGTCTATGGCCCGGAGCGAATCACGCCGGCGGCGCACGCCGCGCATCTGAAGAGCGAGATCGATCGCTGGGCTCCGATCATCCAGAAAGCGGGTGCTTTCGCCGACTGATCCGGCAACTCCCGGGCAGCGGTTCGAGCTAACTTCGGCCGCTCTCGGGGCAGCTTCGCGCCGGCGGTGTACCCGTTGGCGCGACACGACGGTTTGAGGGGGAGACGCCTTGATTCGAGCCCTGTCCGTAGTTCTGGCGCTGATGCTGGTCATTGCCGGCCCGGCCGCCGCGCAGTCCCGCAGCGCCGAGCCCGCCACCAAGTCGGCGCGCGCCACCCCGGCCGCAGCCCCCTCGGTTGCGCGCAAGCCGGCCAACGTCAAGCGAGCCAGTGCGCCGCGCCGCAAGTCTGAGCGGCGCCGGCCGGTGCGCCTGAGCGAGGGTCAACTCGCCGGATTGCATCGGACCGACGATCCGCTCGACCTGCGCTCGTCGGTGGCGTTGGTCGTCGATCAGGACACGAACCAGGTGCTGTTCGAGAAGAATCCGGACGCGGTGCTGCCGATCGCCTCGATCACCAAGCTGATGACGGCGCTGGTCACGCTCGATGCGGACCTGCCGCTCGACGAGGTGCTGGTGGTGACGCGACACGATCGCACCATCGACCGTGTCGCCTCGCGTCTACGCCCGGGCGTGCGCCTGACGCGCGGTCAGGCGCTGCACCTGGCGCTGATGTCCTCGGAGAATCACGCGGCGCAGTTGCTCGGCCGCACCTATCCGGGGGGGCTGCGCGCCTTCGTCGAGGCGATGAACGCCAAGGCGCAGATGCTCGGCATGCACGACACCCGTTTCGCCGATCCGACCGGCCTGTCGGCCGACAATCGCTCCAGCCCGGGCGATCTCGTGCGCCTGGTCAAGGCCGCCTACGAATACGACGAGATCCGCGAGTTCTCGGTCAGCGGCGAAATGACCTTGGCGGTCGGCAAGCGGCAGGTCCGCTACGGCAATACGAACCGTCTGACCAGCCACCCGGACTGGGAGATCGGCCTGCAGAAGACCGGTTTCATTTCCGCCGCCGGTCGCTGTCTGGTGATGCAGGCGGTGATCGACGGCCAGAGGGTGGTGCTGGTGTTGCTCGACTCGGTGGGCAAGCATTCGCGCATCGGCGATGCCAAGCGGATTCGAGACTGGCTCGCGTCCAGGGCGATCTACACCTCTCGCTCGGGCGCGCCGCTGGCGGTAGCGGAACCGGCGGCTGCTGACGACGCCTCGGCGTTCTGAGCGCAGTCGCGCCGACCGGCGCCCATCGCGCTCGGACACTGTCTGCACGGCGCGCTCGCGTTTCCCGCGGGCGGCACCGTACTTCGCGCGCTCAGGCAGCAGCGCTGTCGGCGGCGCCGTGACCGAGTCGGGCGGAGATCCGGCCGGCGGTGCTGAGCAGATCCTCGATCCAGTCGTCCTGCATGCGTTCGGCCGGCGCCGAGACCGACAGCCCCGCGACCAGGCGACCGGAGTCGTCGCGGATCCCGGCGGCGATGCAGCGCACGCCGATCTCGAGCTCTTCGTTGTCGCGCGCGAAGCCGCGCGCGCGAACCATCGACAGCTCGCGCTCGAGCTTGGACAGATCAGTAATACTGTTGCGCGTGTGGCCGGCGAGTCCGGTGCGGGTGGCGTAAGTACGAACCACGCGCGGGTCGTCCTGTGCCAGAAAGAGCTTTCCGCTCGAGGTCAGATGCAGCGGCGCGCGGCCGCCGATGGCGCGCACGACCTGCATGCCGGAGCGCTCGCTGTAGGAGCGCTCGACGTAGACGATCTCGTCGCCCTGCCGCAGCGACAGGTTCACCGTCTGGCCGGTCTTGCGGTGCAGTTCGCGCATCGGATCGAGCGCCGCTTCGCGCACCGACAGGCGCGCCTTGACCAGGTTGCCGAGTTCGAGCAGGCGCATGCCGAGCCGGTAGGTGCCGGCCTGCTCGCCGCGATCGACGAATCGGCCGACCACCATGTCATTTAGTATCCGGTGCGCGGTCGACGGATGAAGACTGGTAGCGAGCGACAGTTCCTTCAGGCTGACCGGGTCGGAGCGCGCTGCCAAGGCGTCGAGCAGATTCATCATCCGCTCGATCACCTGGATCGCGGTCTTTTCGCGTGGGGTAGCGAGATCGACTTGGCTTTGTTTCGTCATGATGCGTCGCGCAACATCGACTTCGAAGATTTTATATCACGGCATGCGATACGGATTCGATGACCGCCTGTTCGGAGAGAGCCTCGGTCCAGCCGCTGCAAGTTGTGTCGCAGTCCGGTTGCTGCAATGCGGCGGCCAGCCGGAGTGCTTTCGATGATCCGCGTCGGTTTCTTCGCCACCTGCCTGGTCGACGCGATGCGGCCGGAAATCGGTCTGTCCGCGGTCAAGCTGCTAGAAGAGGCCGGCTGCACGGTCGAGGTACCGCCGCGCCAAACCTGCTGCGGCCAGCCCGCCTACAACTCCGGCGACAGCCGCACCGCGCGTGCGTTGGCCGAACAGGTGTTGCGAGACTTCGAGCACTTTGACTACGTCGTGCTGCCGTCGGGCTCCTGCGGTGCCTCGATCAAGGGCGACTATCCGGACCTGTTCCGCGATGACCCCGACCTGCGCGCGCGCTTCGAGTCGCTCGCGGCCAAGACCTACGAGCTGACCGACTTCCTGGTCAGCGTGTGCCGGCTCGATCGCCTGCAGTCGCGCTTCGCCGGCCGCATCACCTATCACGATTCCTGCAGCGGCCTGCGCTACCTGGGCATCCGCGAGCAGCCGCGCAAGCTGCTGGCGTTGCTGCCCGCGGTCGAACTGACCGAGATGGACAACGCGCAGCAGTGTTGCGGCTTCGGCGGCACCTTCGCGGTCAAGTACGGCGACATCTCTGGTGCGATCGTCGGCGACAAGTGCCGCAACATCCAGGCCAGCGGCGCCGACGCGGTCGTGCTCGGCGACCTGGGCTGCATGCTGAACATCGAGGGGCGGCTGCGCCGCAGCGGCGACGAGCGCACGCGCGTGCTGCACATCGCCCAGGTGCTGGCCGGGGACGTCTGATGCAGTCGCAGGCGATGCACTTCAAGGCGCGCGCGTCACTCAAGCTCGCCGACGCGCGTTTGCAGACGAACCTGAAGAAGCTCTCCGACAAGTTCGTCACCGCGCGCGCGGCGGCGATCGCCGAACTCGACGACTTTGAGGCGATCCGCGACGCCGCGGTCGAGCGCCGCGATCGCGCTCTGGCGAGCCTCGACGTCTGGCTCGAGACCTTTGAGCGCAACGCCTGCGCGCGCGGCGCGCACGTGCTCTACGCGCAGTCGCACGAAGAGGCCTGCCGGCTGATCGCGGCGATCGCGCGCCGGCACGGCGTGAGCAAGGCGACCAAATCGAAGTCGATGGTGTCGGAGGAGATCGGCCTGAACCGGGCGCTGGCGGCGGCCGGCATCGAGCCGGTCGAGACCGACCTGGGCGAGTACATCCTGCAGCTCAACGACAACGAGGCGCCGTCGCACATCATTGCGCCGGTGATCCACAAGGACAAGGAAGAGATCTCGGAGCTGTTCGCGCGCCGCCACGGCACGCCGCGCAAGAGCGAGATTGCCGAGCTGACCGGCGAGGCGCGGCAGGTGCTGCGCGGCCACTTCCTGTCGGCCGAGATGGGAATCACCGGCGCCAACTTCCTGATCGCCGAGACCGGTTCGGCCGCGATCGTCACCAACGAGGGCAACGAAGGCATGTGCACGATCCTGCCGCCGCAGGTGCACGTGGTGCTGGCCGGCATCGAGAAGCTGCTGCCCACCCTCGAGGACACTGCGACGCTGATGCGCCTGCTGACGCGTTCGGCCACCGGCCAGCCGATCTCCAACTACTTCTCGCTGCTCACCGGTCCGCGCCGTGCCGGCGATCTCGACGGTCCCGAACACCAGTACTTCGTGCTGCTCGACGGCGGCCGCACCGGTCTGCTCGGCGGCGAGTTCCAGGAGATGCTGCGCTGTATTCGTTGCGGCGCCTGCATGAACCACTGTCCCGTCTATCAGAAGATCGGCGGTCATGCCTATGGCTGGGTCTATCCGGGGCCGATGGGGTCGGTCTTGACGCCGAGCTATACCGGTCTCGAAAACGCACTCGACCTGCCGCACGCGGCGACCCTGTGCGGCCAGTGTTCGGTCGTCTGTCCGGTCAGGATCCCGCTGCCCGATCTGCTGCGCAAGCTGCGCGAGAAGCAGTTCGATCGCGGGCTGCGTCCCTGGAGCGAACGCGCGGCGCTGATGGCGTGGGGATTCGTTGCCCGCCATCCGCCGCTGTATCGCGCCGCCACGCGGGTCGCGGTGCGCGTGCTCAAGTGGATCGGCGGCGCGCGCGGCCGCATCCGCTGGCTGCCGTTTGCCTCCGGCTGGACCGATCAGCGCGACCTGCCGGCGCCCAGCGGCCGTACCTTCATGGAGCTGTATCGCCAGCGACGGCGCGGCGGCTGAGTCTCGGCGCTGCCGCGACGCCGGCCTCGAGCTGGCGGAGCTCGTTCAGTGCCCGGGCAACAGCGCCTCGGCGACCAGCTCGGCGATGTCTCTGGTTGCCACCGCATCGGCGCGGCCGCCGTGGGCGAGGCCGTCGGCGAGCATCGTCGCGCAGTACGGGCAGGCGGTGGCGATGGTCGCAGGGCCGTGCTTAAGCGCCTGCTCGACGCGCAGCACGTTGATGCGCGTGCCGAGCGTCTCCTCCATCCAGAAGCGGGCGCCGCCGGCGCCGCAGCACATCGCCTTGGCGCGCGCCAGGTCGAACTCGAGCGGCGCATCGCGGCTGATCGCCGCCAGCACGCGGCGCGGCGCCTCGTACTCGCCGTTGTGGCGGCCCAGATAGCAGGGCTCGTGGTAGATCACGCGCTCGAAGCTTGGCGCCACCGCCAGCCGGCCTTCGCGCAGCAGACGGTCGATCAGTTGCGTGTGGTGGATCACCTGGTAGTGGCCGCCGAACTGCGGGTACTCGTTCTTCAGCGAGTTGAACGCGTGCGGATCACAGGTGACGATCCGGGTTGCGCCGAACCGGCCGAGGGTGGCGACCAGCGACTGCGCCAGCGACTGGAACAGCATCTCGTTGCCAGCACGGCGCACGCACTCGCCGGTCGAGCCCTCGTCGGCACCGAGGATCGCGAAGCGCACCCCGGCGGCGCGCAGCACCTTGACGAAGGCGCGCGCCACCTTCTGCCCGCGATCGTCGAAGGACTGCGCCGAGCCGACGTACCAGAGGTAGTCGAGGTCGGCCACCTGCGCCGGGTCGGTGAGCAGCGGCACCTCGAGGCCGCGCGCCCAGTCGGCGCGCGAGGTGGCCGGCAGTCCCCAGGGATTGCCGGCGCTCTCGTAATTGTCGAACACCGACTTCAGCTCGTGCGGGAACGCCCCTTCCATCATCACCTGGTGCTGGCGCAGGCGGTAGAACTTGCCAAGGTGCTCGAGCTCGATCGGGCAGGCGTGCTCGCAGTAGCCGCAGGTGGTGCAGGCCCACAGCGCATCGACCGAGATCACTTCGCCCACCAGCGGCGGCAACTCGGCGCCGCGGCCGGCGCGCAGCGGTTCGGCCTGCGCCAGCAGGTGCTTCTTCAGGCTGTCGTTAACCCACTTCAGCGCCAGCGGCTTGCCGCTGAGGAAGGTCGGGCAGGCGTCCTTGCAGCGGCCGCACTCGGTGCAGGTGAAGGTGTCGAGACCTTCCTTCCAGGTGAGATCGGCGGCGCTGCGAGCGCCGACGCGCACGTCGTCGCCGGCGTCGTCGGCCATCACCCGTTCGAGGTCGACCGCCGGCACGCGGTTCAGAGGCGTGTCGCGGCTGAAGAAGACCGACGGCAGCGCGGTGACGATGTGGAAGTGCTCGCCCACCGGCAGCAGCACCAGGAACGCGAACACGGTGAGGATCTGGATCCAGTAGGTCGCGTGCATGCCGGTTTCGAGCGTCGCGGCGGGCAGGGCGTCGAGCGCCGAGGCGATCGCCGCGCCGACGAAGGCGAACGAGCGCTCGTGCGCGAGACCCGGATCGGAGGCCGCCAGCAGCGCGAAGCGAAAACCGTCGAAGGCGAGATCGGTGAGCATGATCGCCAGGATCAGCGACAGCACGACCAGCGCCTCGCGGTTCGGCTCGAAGCGCGCCGGCCGCAGCACCAGTCGGCGCCAGAGCGCGACCACGACCGCGACCACGACCACCACTTCGACCGCGTCCTTCAGCGTCGCGTACAGCCCGCCGGCCAGACCGGGGAAGGTGTAGTTCGGCACATAGCCGATCACCACCAGTTGCAGCTTGCGCACCAGCAGGATCAGGAAGCCGAGAAAGATCGCCGTGTGCACCAGGCCGGCGAACGGCTCCATCGCGATCATGCGCGACTGCATCAGTCCGAGCCGGCCGACCTTGGCCAGGCGCGCCAGCGGCCGGTCCCAGCGCACTTCCGGCTGCAGGCGGGCGACGATCGACAGCTTGCGCCACGCCAGCAGCGCGAAGGCGGCCGCCGCCGCCAGCATGATCAGGGTGATCGCGATCGGTCCCACGCTAGGCCTCGCCGCCGGTGCCGGCGACGCCAGCGCTGTCTGTGGTCTTGTCCATGGGCGCGAGGATCAGTGTCGGATGACGCGAGCGTCAACTCGGAACTTGCGCCGGCTTGATCGCGGCCAAATGCCGGTCGCGATCCGTGAGGTTCAACCGGTTGCGCAGGGTTCGACCTCGAGATAGCGGCCCTGGCTCGACTGGACGAGCACCGGCCGCTGGACGATCCAGTCGATCACCGGTGCGACCGGCCGGGCGATTCGGGTTGAGTTGCGCGGCAAGTCGCGCAGCAGGGTCACGTGCGGCCGATACGGCCGGCGGTCGAAGTCGACGCCTTCGTCGCGCAGCAGCGCCTCGATCGCGCGCACGCGCTCGGCGAGCGCCGCCGGAGTGGCGCCGCCGGCCCAGGCGACGCGCGCGCCGGCAAAGCAGTCGATGCGGTCGATCGTCCAGGCACAAGGCGCGAGCGCCAGCGCGCGCAATGCCGCGGAAAGGCGCGCGGCGCGCGCGGCGTGCAGATCGCCGATGAAGGCCAGGGTCAGGTGCAGCTTGTGGTGCGGCACCGGGCGCGAGCGCGGGAACTCGCCGTGCAACTCGCGGCCGAGCGCATCCAGGCGCGCGGCGCTCTCGGGATCCGGCCAGCAGCCGACGAAGCAGCGCAGCGCGGCGCCGGACGATTCAACCGCGTTGGCCGCTGTCCGATCGGCGGCAGCAACCGCTGCGCTGGCTTGCGGCTTCGGCGCCACGAGCGCGGTCAGCCGCGCAGGTCGGCGAGGTGATCGTCGCGGCCGCGGCCCGGATCGGCCGCCTGGCGGCGCCAGTCGAGGATCGCGCGCCGGCACTCGCCGACCAACGCCGGCCCGCGATAGATGATCCCGGTGTACAACTGCACGACCGAGGCGCCGGCCTGCATTTTCTCGACCGCGTCGGCACCGCTGAGGATGCCGCCGACGCCGATGATCGGCAGCGCACCGGGCAGGTGGCGCGCGAGCAGTTCGATCACGCGCGTGGCACGCGCGCGCAGCGGCGCGCCCGACAGCCCGCCCGCCTCGTCGGCGTGCGGCAGGCCGGGCACCGCGTCGCGCGCCAGGGTCGTGTTGGTGGCGATCACCGCGTCCATCCCGTGCGCGACCAGCGCGTCGGCTACTCGCGGCAACTGCTCGTCGTCGAGGTCGGGCGCGATCTTCACCGCCAGCGGCACGCGCCGGCCGTGCGCATCGCAAAGCCGCGCGCGTTCCTCGCGCAGGCCGCGCAGCAGCGAATCGAGTTCACCGCCGCCCTGCAGCGCGCGCAAGCCCGGCGTGTTGGGCGACGAGATGTTGATCGCCACGTAGCCGGCGCGCTCGACCAGCAGCGGATAGACCGCGCGCAGGCCGAGCCGGTAGTCGTCGAGCGCGCGCTCGATCGGCGTGGCGGCGTTCTTGCCGAGGTTCAGGCCGAGCACGCCGCCGGCGCGCGCAAACGCGCTGCTCGCCTGTACGCGCGCGACGAACCGTTCGAGACCGTCGTTGTTGAAACCCATCCGGTTGATCAGCGCTTCGGCGCGCGGCAGGCGGAACACGCGCGGCGGCGGGTTTCCGGGCTGCGGTCTGGGGGTCACGGTGCCGGCCTCGATGAAGCCGAAGCCGAAGTCGCCGAGGGCATCGAGATACTCGGCGTTCTTGTCGAGCCCGGCGGCCAATCCGACCGGATTGGGCAAACGCAGCCCCATGATCGCGACCGGATCGTCGGCCACGCGCGGCCGCAGCACGCGCGTCAGGCCGAGTTGGTAGGCGCGCAGCAGGCCGTGGAAGGACAGATCGTGGGCGCGCTCGGGCTCGAGGCGAAAAACCAGGGGGCGCAGGGCTTGGTAGAGCATGTCCGAAGTCTAGGAAGAGGCGGGCTGCGCCACGCTTGGCTCGCGGCTACGGCTGCGCCAACCACTGTCCGTTGCGCAGCATCTCGATCGGGCGGAACAGCGCCTTGTAAGCCATCTTGGGACTGTTCTCGATCCAATAGCCGAGGTACAGGTAGGGCAGGCCGAGGGCGCGGCACTGCTCGATCTGCCACAGCACGTTGTAGGTGCCGTAGCTGGCGCGCGGCTGTTCGGGATCGAAGAAGGTGTAGACCGACGACAAGCCGTCGGCGAGCACGTCGATGATCGACACCGCGCGAAGCGTCCCCAACCCCTGCGCGTCCTCGGGCGGCGCCGGCTCGCGAAACTCGACCAGGCGCGTGTTGACCCGGCTCTGCAGCAGGAACTGCGCGTACTGCTCGCGGCTGTCGTTGTCCATGCCGCCGCCGGCGTGGCGCAGCGACTGGTAGCGCAGATACAGGTCGTAGTGCTCGTGATCGAATGCGAGCGCGACCACGCGTGTGCTCAGGTGCCGGTGCTGGCGCTGCGCCCGGCTCTGGCTGCGGTTGGGACGGAACTGCGCCACCGGCACCCGCACCGGCACGCAGGCGCGGCAGCCGTCGCAGTGCGGCCGGTAGGTGAAGACGCCGCTGCGCCGGAATCCGACCCGCACCAGCGCGCTGTAGACGTCGGCATTGATCAGGTGCGCCGGTGTCGCCACCTGGGAGCGCGCCTGGCGGCGGTCCAGATAGCTGCACGGATAGGGCGCCGTCGAGTAGAACTGCAGCGCGGCGAACGGCAATTCCTTGAGGTTTGCCACGTCAGTACGCTGACAGAAGACGGTTCAGCGGGGCGCTCGCGTATCGCTGCCAGTCGATGGGCGGCGCGTGCACCGCCTGCTCCAGCAGATGCTCGAACTGCCGGCGCGGAATCTCGCGCGCTCCGAGCGAGGCCAGATGCGCCGTATCCTGCTGGCAGTCTATCACCGGCACCGTCTCGTCCAGCGCCACGCGCACGAGCGCCGCGAGCGCGATCTTCGAGGCGTCGCTGGCGCGCGCGAACATTGACTCGCCGTAGAACATGCGACCGAGGCTGACGCCATAGAGGCCGCCGATCAGATCCGCCCCGTCCCACACCTCGACCGAGTGCGCCAGCCCGCGCCGATGCAACTGCGTGTAGGCGGCGACGATCGGTTCGGTGATCCAGGTGCCGTCCTGACCGGGACGTGCGGCTGCGCACTCGCGCATCACGCGTTCGAAGGCAGTGTCGAGGAGCACCTGCGGCTGCCCGGTGCGCGAGGCGGCGCGCAGGCGCTTGCGCAGCGAGCGCGCGACCCGCAACTCAGCCGGCACGAGGACCATGCGTGGGTCGGGGCTCCACCACAGCACCGGCTCGCCGGCCACCGACCATGGAAAGATGCCCAGGCCATAGGCTTCGATCAGTCGCTCAGCGCTGACCGCCGTGCTCGCGCACAGCAGGCCGTTCGGCCGGCGCAGCGCCGTTGCTGCCGGCGGAAACGGCGCTCCGGCGCGCAGCCAGGGGATCATCGCGCCGGTGGCGGACCGGCGGGCGTGAGCTGGCGCGTGTACGTTCCATAGGCGCCTCGCGCCCGATCCGCGCAGTAAAGCTGCAGCGTCGTGCTCACCGTGCGAAAGGCGAGGTCGGCCCAAGGAATTGCCGCCTCTTCGAACAGCCGCACCTCGAGCGACTCGGTTCCGGGCGCGAAGTCGAGGTCGAGCAACTCGGCGCGAAAGTAAATGTGCACCTGCTCGACATGCGGCACGTCGATCATCGTGTAAAGCGGGCCGAGCGCGACGCGGGCGCCGGCCTCCTCGAGCGTCTCGCGCAGCGCGCCTTCGCTCGTGCTTTCGCCCAGTTCCATGAATCCGGCCGGCAGCGTCCAGTAGCCCAGCCGCGGTGCGATCGCCCGCCGGCACAACAGGATCTGCTCTCGCCACACCGGGATCGTCCCCACCACCGGCCGCGGGTTGGCGTAGTGGATCGTGCCGCAATGGTCGCAGCAGTAGCGGCTGCGCGTGTCGCCTTCAGGCACGCGCAGTGTGACCGGCTGGCCGCAGGTCGAGCAGAAGCGAAGGGGGTGCGAAAGCACAACTGGCAGTCTACTGGGCGGCGGTAGGCGCGCGCCGCCGCAGTCGCTCACCGCGCATCGGAAACTCGTGCTCCGATCCCGTGTATAGTCTCGGTCTCTCGACGACGCCGCTGGCAGGCAAAGCGGCCAAGCCGTCGGTCAAGTTGCCGCGGGGTGGAGCAGTCTGGCAGCTCGTCGGGCTCATAACCCGAAGGTCGAAGGTTCAAATCCTTCCCCCGCAACCACTCGCAGCCCGCGCCGATCGGTATCGGTGCGGGCCTGCAACTCACCCAGCCCCCGACAGTCCCGCCGCCAGACCTGCAACTCGCTGCTGCTGCAGTGCGTCGCCGAGCAGCGGCGCAGGTGCGTACGGCACCGTCGAGGTCCGCTTGCTGACCGCCGGGACGGCCGAGGCAGCAGCGTGCCGCGCCGGCCCACGGTTTCGGCAGAATTCGCGCCGTGGCGAGATGCCCCTTGACTCCGACGTCTGCAACGATGCGCGCTTTGCTTTCGCCTGTGTTCGGCCGGGTCGCGGCCATGGCCATGGCGCTAGTGGCTGCCGCTGCGACCGCGGCGCCGGCCGGCAGCATTGTCACGGCCGAGGAGATCGAACGCGCGCGCGCGCAGGCGAACGCCGCGCGCAGCGCCGCCGAGGCCACGTGGCGGACCGAGGAGCTGGCCTGCCGCGAGCGGTTCTTCGCCAACGCGTGCCGCGAGCGCGCGCGTCGGGCCTATCTCGAAGTGCAGGACGAGACACGCAGCATCCTGCTCGAAGCCGGCCGCGCCGAGCGCCGATTGCAGGCGCAAGCGCGCAGCGCCGCGCGCCAGGCGGCGCTGGCCGAGGCGCCGGACGAGCAGCAGGTGGCGGCGCGCGAGGCCGAGGCGCGTGCCCGGCACGAGGCGCGGCTGCAGCGCGCGCAGGCCGATGCCGACGATCGCCTTAGGCGCGAGCAGGCGGCCGAGGAGCGAAGGCTGGAACTTGAGCGCCGGCGGGTCGAGACGCGGCAGCGCGAAGCGCAGCGCGCTGCGCGCGCGGCGCAAGACGACGAGCACGCGCGCCGCTTTGCGCAGCGGCAGGCTCAGGCCGACACCCGCGCGCAGCGCCGGGCGCAGGAACGGGCCGAGAACG
>JBBIST010000020.1:0-41934 GCA_037441125.1 Burkholderiales bacterium | reverse complement strand
GCCTTGGCGATGTTCTTCTGCTCTATCGCCGGCAGCCCGCCCTGCGCCAGCAGCCACTCGAACACCAACCCGGCGATGTAGATCGCGTAGGTGGGCGGCGTGTTCAGCATCGAGTCGGCCTCGGCCTGCTCCTTCCAGTGAAACGCCGACGGCGTGATCGGAAGCGCCCGGTCCAGCAGGTCCTTGCGCACGATCACCAGCGTCAGCCCCGCCGGCCCGACGTTCTTCTGCGCGCCGGCGTAGATGACGCCGTACTTCGAGACATCGATCGGCCGTGACAGGATGTGCGATGACATGTCGGCCACCAGCGGCACGCGGCCGACCTCGGGCGTCCAGTGATATTCGACGCCGCCGATCGTCTCGTTGGTGCACACGTGCAAGTAGGCGGCCTCGGGCGAGAGCCGCCAGGTCTCGCGCGCCGGCACGTAGCTGAAGTTCCGGTCCTCGCTCGAGGCGGCGATGTTCACCTGCGCGTACTTCTTCGCCTCCTTGATCGACTTCTTCGACCACTCGCCGGTGTTGACGAAGTCGATCACCTTGCGCTCGGTCGCGCGCCCGCCGAGCAGGTTCATCGGCACGATCGCGTTTTCGCCGATCGCTCCGCCCTGCAGGAACAGCACCTCGTAGTCGTCGCCGATCGCCAGCAGCGTGCGCAGATCGGCCTCGGCCTTCTCGGCGATCGCGATGAACTCCGGGCCGCGATGGCTCATCTCCATCACCGACATGCCGCTGCCGTGCCAGTCGAGCATCTCGGCGGCGGCGCGTTGCAGAGCTTCCTTCGGCAGCACCGCGGGTCCGGCGCTGAAGTTGTACACGGTCATGGGCGGTTCCTGAGATCGCGGCCGGCGCTCACTTTAGCCGATCGCTGGCTTGCACCCAGGGCTTCAGGCGCGCAGCAACTGGTACAGGTTGCGCAGCATCGCCGCGGTCGCGCCCCAGATGAAGTAGCGGCGCGCGGCGTCGGTCCAGGGGATCGCGTAGAAGGTGCGCGCAGCGCCCGCGATCTCGATGCGCCGGCGTTCGTGGTTGGCCGGGTCCATCAGGAATGCCAGGGGGACCTCGAAAGCTTCGGCGACCTCGAACCGGTCGAGCCTAAGGGTTGGTGCGTGCTCGATCAGACCGACGACCGGCGTCACTTCGTAACCGGTCGCGGTCAGGTACGGCGGCAGGGTGCCGATGACATCGACCGCGGCCGGCGGCAGGCCGATCTCTTCCTCGGTCTCACGCAGCGCCGTGTGTACCGGATCGCGGTCGCCGGCGTCGACGCGGCCGCCGGGGAAGCTCACCTGGCCCGCATGCTCCTGCAAGTGCGCGGTGCGCCGGGTCAGGAGCACGGTCGGCGCCGGTGCATCGATCAGCAGCGGCATCAGGACCGCCGCCGGCCTGATCGGCGCCCCGGCGCTGCGCCATCGGCCATCGCCGCGCAGCTCCGGCGTCCAGACGGGCGGCTCGGCCAGCCGGCGACGCAGGGCGGCGGCGCTCAGCCGCTCGACCGGCACCGGCTCACCGCGCGCCGACGGCTGCGCGAAGTCGGGATCGAGTGGAATCGACTCCGGGTCGAAGGCGGGCACGCGCGCCGGCGCGCGTGCCTGGCCCAAGTCCGCTGCACTCATGCGCGACCAGCCCGTCAGTCGACCCACGCGGCGCGGCGCGGCGCGGCGGCGGCGCCGATCCCGGCCGTCACTCGCCCTTGGCCGCTTCGGTGTCGACGCGCACGCCCTTGTGCGCAAGCTTCTCGCGGATGCGCGCCGACTTGCCGGAGCGATCGCGCAGGTAGTACAGCTTGGCGCGGCGCACGTCGCCGCGGCGCTTGACCTCGATCGAGGCGATCGACGGCGAATAGAGTTGGAAGGTGCGCTCGACGCCCTCGCCGCTCGAGATCTTGCGCACGATGAACGACGAGTTGATGCCGCGGTTGCGGCGCGCGATCACCACGCCCTCGTAGGCCTGCGCCCGCTTGCGCGTGCCTTCGACGACGTTGACGTTGACCACCACGGTGTCCCCGGGCGCGAACTCGGGCAGCGTCCTGCCGCCGGTGATGCGCGCGATCTCTTCCTGTTCCAGCTTCTGAATCAAGTTCATCTCAAGCTCCTTGAACCATCGTGGGCGGCATCGGCTTCGATGTTCTCGCCGTCCCAGAGGATGGGGTCAACCTCCGGCGGACCGCTCCGCCGGCGTTTGCGCCGGATGGCGCAATTCCTGCTCCAACGACTCCAGCGCCCGTTCGTCGCGCGCCTCGAGCCGGCCGTTCCGGCGCGCCTGCTCGAGCAGTTGCGGCCGCCGCTGCAAAGTGCGCCGCAGAGCCTGCTCGCGCCGCCAGTGCGCGATCTGCGCGTGGTGCCCGGACAGCAGCACCGCCGGCACCGCGGCACCACGCCAGACCTCGGGCCGAGTGTAGTGCGGCGCATCGAGCAGGCCCTGCGCGAACGACTCGTCCTGCGCCGAGGCCTCCTTGAGCGCACCCGGAAGTTGCCGGACCACGGCGTCGATCAGCGCCATCGCGCCGATCTCGCCGCCGCTCATCACGAAGTCGCCGATCGACACCTCCTCGTCGACGCAACGATCGAGGAAGCGTTGATCGATGCCCTCGTAGCGGCCGCACACCAACACCAGACCGGTGTCGCGGTCGGCCGCCCAGGCGCGCACGCGCGCATCGTCAAGCGGCCGCCCCGCCGGCGCCAGCGCCAGCACCCGGCTCGCAGGCAGCGCCGCCGCGCGCTGCGCCGCGAGCGCCGCCTCGACCGCCAGCGCCAGCGGCTCGGCCAGCATCACCATGCCGGGGCCGCCGCCGAACGGCCGGTCGTCGACGCTGCGGTGGCTGTCGCTCGTGAAGTCGCGCGGATTCCACGCCTGCAACTGCCACCGGCCTTCGTCGTGCGCGCGGCGCGTGATGCCGTGCTCGCGCAGCACCTCGAACATCGGCGCAAACAGCGTGATGACATCGAACCGCACGCCGCCTCCTGCCATCCGCACCCGACCGCAATCGCCTGCCGCGCCTTGGTCAGGACCAGTCGGCCTGCCAGTCGACGCGGATCACGCGCGCCGCCAGATCCACCTCGTCGACGTAAGCGGGCACCAGAGGCACCAGCAGCGACGAGTCATCGGCCGCGACCCGGATCAGTTCGTGCACGCCGTTGCTCATCACCTCGCTCACGTGGCCGAGACAGTCGCCCTGCCGATTCACCACCTTCAGGCCGACGAGGTCGGTCCAGTAGTACTCGCCTGCCGGCAGCGGCGGAAACTCGCTGCGCGCCACGCACACGGCCGCACCGCGCAACGCCTCGATCTCCTCCGGCTGGTCGCAGCCGCGCCACTTGGCGAGCAGCAGGTCGCCGTGCCGCCGCAGCGCGCCGACCGTCACCTGGCGCTCGCCGCCGCGGCCGCGCAACCACCAGCGGCAGGCGCCGCGCAGGACGCTCGCCTGCGCATCGTGCGGCGCGATCCTCGCCCAGCCCTGAACGCCGTAGGCGCCGCGAACGACGCCGAGCTCCACCAGATCGGCCGGCACCGCCGGCCCGACGGCTGCGCCCTTCAGGCGACCGCGCTGCCGAACTGCTTGACCAGCCGCGCCACCGTCGGCGACATCAGTGCCCCGACCCCGGTCCAATAGGTCAGGCGGTCGGCGGCGATGCGGAACTTGGCCTCGCCTTCGGACGCGACCGGGTTGTAGAAGCCGACGCGCTCGATGAAGCGACCGTCGCGCGCGCTGCGCGAGTCGGTGGCGACGATATTGAAGAACGGGCGCTTCTTGGCGCCGCCCCGGGCAAGACGAATGACGACCATGTGCGAATCCTCTGCGACCGGCGCCAGCGACACCGGTCGATGACCTTCTCGGGAGCGAGAAGCGAGCCAAGTCTGCGAAAAGGGCGAGATTCTAGCCAACCGCAGCCGGTCCGGGCAAACCGAAGCCGGCCACGAGTGCTTGGCCGGCGCCGCACCGCAAGCCCCCCGTATCATCGACGCGAACCACGCCCTGCATCAGGCCTCGACCGGTGTCTGCCCAGTTTCGCCACAAGGCGCTCGCCGCCGCCCTCGCCTTCCTGTTCGGCGCCGCCGGTCTGGAGCGGCTGTACCTGGGTCAGCGACGCTGGTGGCTGCCGCTGGCGGTCACCGCGACCATGCTGCCGCTGCTCATCGGCGTGCGCAACTGGTACCAAAGCCCGGCCTTCTTCGTCCTCATGGTGCCGGTGATCGCCGGCTTCATTCACGCGTTGTGGCTGGCGCTGATGTCGGACGAACAGTTCGACGCCCGCTTCAATGCCGGCGCCGATCGGCGCAACGCCAGCGGCTGGAACGCGGTGCTGGTGGCGATCGTCACCCTGATGGTGGGCGCGACCGTTCTCGTGACCACCCTGGCGCTGCTGTTCCAGACCTACTTCGAGCACGTGCTCGGCGCGGCGCGCTGAGCGCGGCGCGCGGCGGCGCTCAGAACTGCTCGGCGGAGAGCGCGAGCACGCCGTGGGCGCCGTCGACGACGCTTTCGCGCAGCCCGTCGGCCTGGGTCAGCAGATGGTCGGCGAAGTAGCGGGCGGTGGCGATCTTCGTCTGCAGGAAGTCGCTGTCGGCATCGCCGTCGTCGAGTCGCCGGCGCGCCGCCAGCGCCTCGCGCGCCAGCAGCCAGCCGCCGAGCGTGATCCCGGCCAGACGCAGGTAGCCGACGGCGCCCGCGTGCACGGCACGCGGTTCGGCGCGCGATTGCGCGACCACGTAGTCGACCACCTGCTCGCATGCGTCGGCCGCCGCTGCCAGGCGCCGGCCGATCGCCGCCAAGTCGCGGTCGGCGCCCTCAGCGAGCGCCGAGACGGTCGCCCGGACCTGAGCCAACAAGTCGCGCGCCGCGGCGCCGCCGTCGCGCGCGGTCTTGCGACCGGCCAGATCGTTGGCCTGGATCGCGGTCGTGCCCTCGTAGATGGTCAGGATGCGCGCGTCGCGATAGAACTGCGACGCACCGGTCTCCTCGATGAAGCCCATGCCGCCGTGCACCTGGATGCCGGCCGAAGCCACCTCGATCGCCATCTCGGTGCTCCAGCCCTTGACGATCGGCACCAGATACTCGTAGGTCGAGCGCGCGCGTTGGCACAGTTCCGCCTGCGCATGCCGGTGCGCGATGTCGTGCTGCGCCGCGGCCAGGTAGGCGAGCGCGCGCGCCGCGCAGGTCGTGGCGCGCATGAACATCAGCAGGCGCCGCACGTCGGGGTGCTGGATGATCGGCACCGGACCGCGCGATCCCTCGACCGCCCGGCTCTGCACGCGCTCGCGCGCATAGGAGACGGCCAACTGGTAGGCGCGGTCGGACAGCGCTACGCCCTGCACGCCGACCTGGAAGCGGGCCGCGTTCATCATGATGAACATCGTCTCGAGGCCGCGGTTTTCCTCGCCCACCAGGTAGCCGATCGCGCCGGGGCCGACCTCGCCCTTGTTGTCGCCGAAGATCAGCACGCAGGTCGGGCTGGCCTTGATGCCGAGCTTGTGCTCGATCGAGGCGCAGTAGACGTCGTTGCGCTTGCCGAGCGCGCCGTGCGCATCGACCAGCACCTTCGGCACCAGGAACAGCGAGATGCCCTTGACGCCCTCGGGCGCGTTTGGCGTGCGCGCGAGCACGAGATGGATGATGTTTTCGGCCAGATCGTGCTCGCCGTAAGTGATGAAGATCTTCTGTCCGGAGAGACGGAAGCTGCCGTCGGCCTGCGGCAGTGCACGCGTGAGCACCTGTGCCAGGTCGGAGCCGGCCTGCGGCTCGGTCAGGTTCATCGTCCCGGTCCAGCGGCCGTCGATCAGGCGCGGCACGTACAGTTCCTGCTGCTCGGGCGAGCCGGCGGTCATCAACGCCTCGATCGCGCCGTCGGTGAGCAGCGGACACAGAGCGAACGACAGGTTGGCCGCCTGCAGCATCTCCAGGCAGGGCGTGGCCACGAGCTTGGGCAGGCCCTGGCCGCCGTACTGCGGCGGATGCTGGACCCCCTGCCAGCCGGCCTGGACGAAGGCCTCGAAGGCCTGGCGGAATCCTGGCGTGGTGATCACCCGTCCGTCTTCCCAGCGCGACGGGTTCGTGTCGCCGGCGCGGTTCAGCGGCGCCACCACCTGGGCGCAGAAGCGCGCGCATTCCTCGAGCACGGCCGCGACCGTGTCGTCGCCGGCGTCTTCACCGCCCGGCAGGCGCTGCACCTGCGCCAGTCCGACTTCGCGCAGCGTGAACATCATGTCCTTGATCGGGGCGACGTAGCTCATCGTCTCACTCCGCAAAGTTCTCGGGGCACAGAGCCACGGTCTGCCGTCGCCCTGTGCCCCGCTGGTTCGATCGAAGGCCGATCCGCGCGCCGGCCTCTCAGCCGAGTTCCTTGACCAGCTGCGGCACCAGCTCGAACAGATCGCCGACCAGGCCGTAATCGGCGCTGGCGAAAATCGGCGCCTCCGGATCCTTGTTGATCGCGACGATCACCTTGGAGTCCTTCATTCCGGCCAGATGCTGGATCGCGCCCGAGATGCCGACCGCGATGTAGAGCTGCGGCGCCACCACCTTGCCGGTCTGGCCGACCTGCCAGTCGTTGGGCGCGTAGCCGGCGTCGACCGCCGCGCGCGAGGCGCCGAGTGCGGCGTTGAGCTTGTCGGCCAGCGCATCGAGCAGCTTGAAGTTCTCGGCCGCGCCCAGGCCGCGGCCGCCGGCCACCACCACGCGCGCGCCCTGCAGCTCCGGCCGGTCGCTCTTGGCCAGTGCGCGCGAGACGAACTGCGACAGGCCGGAATCGGCCGCCGCCGCCACCGGCTCGACCGGCGCCTGCCCGCCGTCGGCGGCGGCGGCATCGAAGCTGGTGGCGCGCACGGTGAGCACCTTGATCGCGTCGGTCGCCTGCACGGTGGCGATGGCGTTGCCGGCGTAGATCGGCCGCGTAAAGGTGTCGGCCGACTCGACGCCGATGACTTCCGAGACCTGCGCCACGTCGAGCGCCGCCGCCACGCGCGGCATCACGTTCTTGCCGTTGGCGGTGGCCGCCGCCACCAGGTGCGTGTAGCTGCGCGCCACCGCCAGCACCTGCGCGGCGACGTTCTCGGCCAGGAAGTTCGTCAGGTGCGGTGCATCGGCGAGCAGCACCTTGGCGACGCCGGCCACGCGCGCCGCGGCCGCGGCCACCGCGGCGCAGCCGCTGCCCGCCACCAGCACGTGCACCTCGCCGCCGGCGCGCGCCGCCGCGGTCACCGCGTTCAAAGTGGGCGCTTTCAGCGTCGCGTTGTCGTGTTCGGCAAGCACCAGAGCAGGCATGGTCGGATCTCCGGAATCGGCGTGGGCAAGTCGGTCTCGGGCGCGGGCGCGCCGCGCTCACAAGACCTTGGCCTCGTTCTTGAGCTTGGCCACCAGGGTGGCGACATCGGGCACCTTGATGCCCGCCTTGCGCGCCGGCGGCTCGGCCACCTTGAGCGTCTTCAGCCGCGGCGTCACGTCGACGCCGAGATCGGCCGGCTTGACCGTCTCGAGCGGCTTCTTCTTCGCCTTCATGATGTTCGGCAGGGTGACGTAGCGCGGCTCGTTCAGGCGCAGGTCGGCGGTGACCACCGCCGGCAGCGCGATGCTGATCGTTTCCAGTCCGCCGTCGACCTCGCGCGTGACCTGCACCCGGCCGTCGGCCAGCGCGATCTTCGAGGCGAAGGCCCCCTGCGGCAGGCCGGCCAGCGCCGCCAGCATCTGGCCGGTCTGGTTGGCGTCGTCGTCGATCGCCTGCTTGCCGAGGATCACGAGGTCGGGCCTTTCCTTGTCGACCAGCGCCTTGAGCAGCTTGGCCACCGCCAGCGGCTGCAGCTCGGCATCGCTCTCGACCAGGATCGCGCGGTCGGCGCCGATCGCCAGCGCCGTGCGCAGCGTCTCCTGGCACTGTGCCGGGCCGCAGGAGACGGCGACGACCTCCTTGGCCACGCCCGCCTCGCGCAGGCGGGTCGCCTCCTCGATCGCGATTTCGTCGAAGGGGTTCATCGACATCTTGACGTTGGCGATGTCGACACCGCTGCCGTCGCTCTTGACGCGCACCTTGACGTTGTAGTCGACCACACGCTTGACCGGCACGAGGATCTTCATCTTGGGGACAACTCCCTGTTCGTGGACTTGCGCGACCGCACGGGCACTGCGAGCGCGGCGATTATAGGAAGGGGCGCCGCGCCCGCGCTGCGCACGCGGGCGGTTCGAGCCTTCGCTCTACGGGTGCCGCAGCACGTCGCGCGGCTCTCACAGCGCGATGCCGAACAGCGGCAGCACCACGCGCTCGATCCAGGTCCAGCCGCCCGCCACCAGCGCATACCGGAACAGCTTGCCGATCGCGAACAGCAGCAGCGACAGCCACGGATTGAAGCGCAGCCAGCCGGCCGCCACGCACAGCGCATCGCCCACCAGCGGCAGCCACGAGAACAGCAGCGCCCAGTAGCCGTACTTGTGAAGGTAGATGACCGCCTTGTGCTGGGCCTTGTTCGGGATCAAGCGGCCGATCAGATACGAGGTGGTGCCGCCGAGCGTGTTGCCCAAGGTCGCGATCGCCACCGCCTGCAGCACGAAGTCCGGGTACTTGGCGATCACCGCCACCAGCACCACTTCCGAGCCGCCCGGCAGGATCGTGGCGGCGAGGAAGCTGGCGATGAACAGGCCGATGAAGCCCGCTTCGGCGGAGAAGTTGCTAAGGGCGTCGAGCATGGCGTCGGGCTGTTCGGATGCGCCCGGCGCAGTCGTGGCGGGGGCCGCGGCCTCGAGCACGGCAGCGGAGTCGCGAAGTCGGCGCGCATTGTATCGGCGCAGCCGGCGCAGCGGCCGGTGATAAATTGCCATCGCCCCGGCGATCCCCGGGCAAAGCCGTCTTGCGGAGCTCACCATGACCATGCAGGACACGGTCGCCGACGTCGCCGCACCGGGCGACGCCACAGACGACCTCGAGCGCTACCGGCAGGCGCTCGCCGCCCTGCCCGACCTCGGCGACCTGACCGCCGACGAGCCGGCGCAGGTTGCTCGACTGCTCGCACAGGCGCCGCCGCCGGCATTGCGCGCCGCCGCCGGCGAGCGCGCCGCGCGCTACATCGAGGCGGTGCGCGCAGCGCCGGCCGGCTGGCTGTCGGCGCAGAACCTGCTCGCTTCCTTTCCGCTGTCGTCGGCCGAAGGCGTGGCCCTGCTGCGACTGTCCGAGGCGCTGCTGCGGGCGCCGGACGCAGAGACGCAGACTTGGCTGATCGCCGAGAAGCTGGCCGCCTTCCGCCAGGCAGCGAACGCCGGCGACGGCCTCGTGCAGCGCGTGCTCGCGGCCGCCCTGCGGATTGCCGGCCACGCCAGCGGCGACGCCGGCCTGCAGGCCGCTTCGAGCGAGCCGTCGCTGCGCGCGTGGTTGTCGCGCAGCGCGCTGCGGCCGCTGGTGATCGACGGCATCCGCCGCTTCGGCGAACAGTTCGTGTTCGCGCGCTCGTTGCCCGAGGCGATCGCGCGCAGCGCGCGCCGGGCCGACGCGCGCGAAGCCTACGCCTTCGACATGCTGGGCGAAGGCGCGCGCAGCGCCGAGGACGCGCAGCGCGGCTTCGACGCCTACGCCGACGCGATCGCCGCGCTGAAAGTCGCGGGCGGCGCCGGCCCGTGGCCGCTGCGCGACGGCATCTCGGTCAAGCTGTCGGCGATCCATCCGCGCTTCGCGACGTCGCAGATCGACCGCGTGCAAGACGAGCTCTATCCGCGACTGCTCGGGCTGGCGCGCGCGGCCGCCGCCGCCGGCATCAACTTCACGATCGACGCCGAGGAGTCCGAGCGCCTGGTGCTGCTGCTGGCGCTGCTCGAGCGCCTGATGGCCGAGCCTTCGCTCGCCGGCTGGGACGGCCTCGGACTCGCCTTGCAGTCGTACCTGCCGCGCGCCGAAGCCGCGCTCGAGCGCCTGCTGGCGCGCAGCCTGGCGCTGCAGCGGCCGCTGGTCGTGCGCCTGGTCAAGGGCGCCTACTGGGACGGCGAGATCAAGCGCGCGCAGGAACTCGGCCTGGAGCGATTTCCCGTGTTCACGCGCCGGTGGGCAACCGACATCGCCTACGTGGTCCTGGCCGACAAACTGCTCGCCAGCGACGCACCGGTGACCGCCCAGTTCGCCACCCACAATGCGCTGACCGCCGCCACCGTGGTCGAACTGGCGCGTCGCCATCCGCACCGCAACTTCGAGTTCCAGCGGCTGCACGGCATGGGCGAGGCGCTGTACGCGGCGCTGCTGGCCGACGAGCCGAACATGCGCGTGCGCGTGTACGCACCGGTCGGCGCCTACCGCGACCTGCTCGCCTACCTGGTGCGCCGGCTGCTAGAAAACGGCGCCAACTCGTCGTTCGTGCACCAGATCTCGGACCCGTCGCTGCCGCCGGCGACTCTGGTCGAAGACCCCTTCGAGCGCGCCCGGCGCGCGCTGGCGCAAGGCGGCAAGCTGCCGGCGCTGGCGACCGCGGCGCAAATGTTTGCCGACCGCGCCAACTCGCGCGGCATCGACCTGCAGCAGCCGGCCACCCTGCTGCACTGTCTGTCGCTGCCGCCGCCGCCCTGCGCCGGCGAGGGCGCGGCCGTGCGCAACCCGGCGCGCCGCGACCAGGTGGTCGGCCGCGTGCGCGAGGCCGACACCGAGGCGGCGCGGCGCGCGGTCGGCGCGGCGCTGGCGGCGTACCCGGCCTGGGAGGCGCGGCCGATGCGCGAGCGCGCCGCGCACCTCGACGCGGCGGCCGAGGCGCTGCAAGGCGAGCACGATCGCTTGCTGTCGCTGCTGGTGCACGAGGCCGGCAAGACGCTGCACGACGCCCATCTCGAAGTGCGCGAAGCGATCGACTTCCTGCGCTACTACGCGCAGCAGGCGCGCGCCCTGGCCCCTGAAGTCGCGCTGCCGGGTCCGGTCGGCGAGTCGAACCGGCTGCGGCTGGCCGGCCGCGGCGTGTTCGTCTGCATCAGCCCGTGGAACTTTCCGCTGGCGATCTTCATCGGCCAGGTGGCCGCGGCGCTGGTCGCCGGCAACACCGTGGTCGCCAAGCCGGCCGAGCAGACGCCGCTCGTGGCGCAGCGCGCGGTTGAACTGTTGCACGCGGCCGGCGTGCCGGCCGAGGCGCTGCGCTTCGTTCCCGGCCGCGGCGAGACGGTCGGCGCTGCGTTGACTTCCGATCCGCGCGTGGCCGGCGTCGCCTTCACCGGCTCGACCGCGACCGCGCGCGCGATCAACCGCGCGCTCGCCGCGCGCGAGGCGCCGATTGCGGTGCTGATCGCCGAGACCGGCGGCCAGAACGCGATGATCGTCGACTCCAGCGCCCTGCCCGAGCAGGTGACCGACGCCGTGATCGCGAGTGCTTTTCGCTCTGCCGGCCAGCGCTGCTCGGCGCTGCGCGTGCTGCTGCTGCAGGAGGAAGTGGCCGACGCCATGCTGGCGATGATCGCCGGCGCTATGCGCGAGCTGCGCATCGGCGACCCGGCCGACCCGCGCACCGACGTCGGCCCGCTGATCGACGGCGAGCAGCTCGCGGCGCTCGCCGCGCACCGCGACTGGCTGCGCACCCACGCGCGCTGCATCCACGAGTGCGAGCTGCCGCCGGAACTCGCCGCGCGCGGCCACTACTTCGTGCCGATCGCCTACGAGGTCCCGTCGCTCGCCATGCTCAGAGACGAGCACTTCGGTCCGATCCTGCACGTGCTGCGCTTCGACAAGAGCCGCTTCGACTCGCTCCTCGAGGCGATCAACGCCACCGGCTACGGCTTGACCTGCGGCCTGCACACGCGGCTCGATGCGCGCGTGACGCAGGTGGCAGCGCGCGTGCGCGCCGGCAACCTGTACGTGAACCGCAACATGATCGGTGCGGTCGTCGGCGTGCAGCCGTTCGGCGGCGAGGGGCTGTCCGGCACCGGCCCCAAGGCCGGCGGACCGCACTATCTGCTGCGCTTCATGACCGAGCGCACGCTGACGATCAACACGGCGGCTGCCGGCGGCAACGTCGAGCTGGCGGCAGGGCTGGACGCGGGCTGAGAGGCGGCGGTCAACCGACTCGCAGGTCGCGCACGATCTCGCGCGCCGCGTTGTGTCCGGGCGCGCCGGTGACGCCGCCGCCCGGATGCGCGCCCGATCCGCAGTGATACAGCCCCTTGACCGGCCCGCGATAGCGGGCGTAGCCGAACACCGGTCGCAGGCTGAACAACTGGTCGAGCGACAGCGCGCCGTGGAAGATGTCGCCGCCGGTGAGCCCGAACTCGCGTTCCAGGTCCAGCGGCGACAGCGCGCGATAGCCGAGCAGCGAACGGCGAAAGTTCGGGCAGTGGCGCTGGACGACGTCGAACACCGCCTGCACCGCGCGTTCCTTCAGTTCGCCCGCGTTGCCGTGCCAGTCGGCATCCGGCCTGAACTGCTGGCAGAACAGCGACGCCACGTGTGCGCCCTTGGGCGCCAGCGTCTCGTCGATCACGCTCGGGATCAGCATTTCGACGATCGGCGCATGCGAGTAGCCGTCCTCCTCGGCGTCGCGCCAGGCCCGGTCCATGTACGCCAGCGACGGCGCGAACAGGATGCCGCTGGCGTGATGCGGCTGCGCCTGCGTGCCCGGGAGCACCGCGAAGTCCGGCAGTTCGGACAAGGCGACGTTGATCCGCAGCGAGCCCGAGCCGCAGCGGTAGCGATCGATCGCCTGCGCGAAGTCTTCCGGCAAGGCGGAGCGCTCGACCAGCCGCTGGTACAGCAGCTTCGGATTCACGTTGGCCGCCACCGCCCGGGCGCGGATCTCCTCGCCGGAGTCGAGCATGGCGCCGACCGCGCGCCCGTGCTCGATCAGCACCCGCCGCACCGGCGCATCGAGATCGATGCGCACGCTGCGCGCGCGCGCCTCGTCGGCCATCAGTTCGGTGATCCGTCCCATGCCGCCGATCGCGTGCCCCCACTGGCCCGGCTTGCCGTCGACCTCGCCGAAGCAGTGGTGCAGCAACACGTAGGCCGAGCCGGCGGCGTAGGGGCTGGCGTAGTTGCCGACCACCGAGTCCCAGCCGAGCACCGCCTTCAGCGGCTCGCACTCGAAGGTCGCATCGAGCCAGTGGCCGGCGCTCTTGGTGAAGACATCGATCAGATCGCGTTGGCCCGCCCGCGGCAGGCGGCCGAACTGCCACAGCAGTCGCGCCGCCGCCAGCGCGTCGCGCGCGCTCTGGACGACGAGTGGGCCGCCGAGGTTGGGCGGCGCCTCCAGCAGCCACTGCTTGAGCAGGTTCGCCAGCCGGGCGAGTCGCGCGTAGTACGCGGGCAACGTCTGCGCATCGCGCGCCGAAAACGCTGCAAGCTGCGCCTGCGTCGCCGCCGCATCGCCGCCAAAGCGCAGCGAACGCCCGTCGGCCAGAGGCAGGAAGTTGGAGAAGGGCCGCGCGACGATGCGCAGTCCGCGCTCGACCAGGCGCAGATCGGCGATCACCTGCGGGTGCAGCAGGCTCACCGTGTAGCTGGCGCTGGAGTTGCGAAAGCCCGGGTGGAACTCCTCGGTCACCGCGGCGCCGCCGACCACGCCGCGGCGCTCGACCACGCGCACCTTGAGCCCGGCGGCGGCGGCGTAGTTGGCGCACACGAGGCCGTTGTGGCCGCCGCCGATGATCAGGAGGTCGAGCGCGGTGTTCACCGGACTGTCTTCAGGCCGCGGGCCCGGGGGCCCACTTCCGAGGCGGCCCGCCGAGTTGGCGCGCATCGTACGCCGCGGCGCGGCGAGCGCTTGCGGTCCGCGGGGCAAGCGCCGCTCAGGCGCTCAGCCACTTGCCCTCGCGCGCCAGCTTCTGCAGCGCGCGAAAGCTGGTCGCTCCATGCCGGCGCGCGATCGGCAGCAGACGCGCCGCCAGCAGCGCCGTGGCGAAGGCGTCGGCGGCGGCCGAGTGCCGATCGGACACCAGGATGCCGTAGTGGCCGAGCCACTCGTCGAGCGACTTGAGGCCCACCTTGGGCTCGAGCACCGGAGCCAGCTCGGCCAGATCGAGCCAGGGGTTGTTGAACGGCTGGTTGACGAACATCTTCACCGCGCGCGCGAGAAAGCCGCGGTCGAACGGCGCATGGAAAGCGACGATCGGGCTGGCGGCGACGAAGTCGAGGAAGGCGCGCGCGGCGGCACCCGGGTCCACACCCTGTTGTTGCGCCTGCACGCCGATGCCGTGGATCAGGATGTTGTCCTTGGTGCTGGCGACATCCTGTCGGAACACCATCTCGAAGCTGTCTGCCGGCAGCACATGGCCGTCGGAGCGCATGGCCAGTGCACCGACCGAGATCAGGCCGTGCTGGTCGAAGTCGAAGCCGCTCGTCTCGACGTCGACCACGACCCAGCGCTCGGCAGCGCTGTCGGCGCTGCCACCGAGACCGAGGCGCCTGAGCAAGTCGAACATGGGGATCGCCTAACTGGCCGTTCGCGCCCAGCATGTGCACGCGAACCCGTCTGTCGCCAGCGCCGCGCCGGTGCTCATGCCGGTCGGGCGCAGAGCTGAATCGATGGCGCAATCATCGGCTTCGGTCGCTGGCACGTCGATCGGTATTTCAACCGCCTGCTAGCCGGGATAGTCGAGCTCCAGCCGCTGTTGCACCTTGCGCGCCAGGCGGAAGCTCTCTTTCAGGATGCGCCGGTCGAGCGCCGAGAGCTGGCGCGGATCGACGACATTCGGGTTGTCATCGCCGCCGGCGACCGTGCCGGCGCGGCGGTGCTGTTCGCGCAGCCGCATCAGTTGCAGGAACTCGAAGGCTTCGATCCAGGCGTCGACATCGCTGCGCGCGATGCGGTCAAGCTCACTCAGCCGGCGCAGCCGGGCGCTGGTGCCGGTCTCGCTCAGTCCGGCGGCGAGCGACCAGATGCGGGCGGCATCGACGAAGGGCACGGTGCCGTGCATCTTCAGGTCGATCGGCTCGCCGAGGCCGTCGCCGAGCATGGCGTCGAACATGCCGCCCGAGGACGGCGCGCGGTTGCGCAGCGCGTTGTCCGACATCTGCTTGAGGAAGCGCGGCGTCGCCTTGGCATGCGCGACCACCTCGGCGCGCAGCGTCTGCGCCGGCGCGCGCGCACCGAAGATGGCGCGAAAGTCGAAGAACACGCAGGCGTTGAGCAGCGCCTGCGGATCGCCGCGGTCGATCCAGTCGAAGAACAGTCCGCGCCAGTACGAATGCGAGCCGCACCAGCGCGGGTTGCGCGCCATGATGTCGCCCTTGCACAGCGGGAAGCCGGCCTGCGCCAGGCTGACGTTGACCCAGTCGGCCAGGCGCAGCAGCGTCTCGCGGTCGGCGTCGCCCTCGTACAGGATGCCGTTGTCCTGGTCGGTGGCGATGGTCTGCTCGCCGCGTCCTTCACTGCCGAGCGCGAGCCAGCAGAAACGGTCGGCGTCGATGCCGAAGCGGGCACAGGCAAGCGCCAGCAGGCGCTGCGTAAGCTGGTCGTTCAGATGGCTGACCAGGCGCGTGAGCTGGGCCGCGGCCACACCCTGCGCGACCAGATGGTGCGACAGGCGACGGATGTCCTGCGCCACCGCCGCGAGCGCGGCCGGATCGTCGGCGCGCCGCAGCGCCACCGCCAGTTGCCGCAGCGACAGCCGCTGCAGCGCGAACAGATCGCGCTCTGAGACCACGCCGATCACGCGCGTGACGCCGCCGCGCGCCTGCACCACCGGCACATGGCGGATCGAGTGCTCGGCCATCAGCAGCGAGGCATCGGCGGCAGTGGCGTTGGCGTCCAGGGTCAGCACGTCGCGCGTCATCACCTCGCGCATCGGCGTGTCGAGCGCAAGTTGCGGCAGGATCACGCGGTCGATCAGGTCGGTGCGGGTCAGGATCCCCAGCACCTCCTCGCCGCCGGGGAAGGTCTCGGTGACGATCACCGAACCGACGTGGGCCTCGCTCATGCGCGTGAAGGTGTCGCGCAGCGAGTCGTCCGGCCGGCAGGTCAGCGGTGTGCCGCGCACCAGCGCCGCCAGTGTCATCCCCATCGTGCGCTCGGCGCTCGCCTCGGCGGCGTACGCGGACTGCATCTGCTGGCGCGACAGGTCGAGCAGCGCGCCCAGGCGCCGCTTGGCAAGATTGGCGAAGGCGGCGCTGCGCCGCACGAGCTCCTCGAAGTGCTCGCGCGCCAGCACGAAGCAGAAGGTGTCGCCGACCGACCGGTAGGTTAGCGTCACCGGACGTCCGGCCATCAACGCGCCGACCGGAAAGCACTCGCCCGGACCGGCCTCGAACGGTGGCGCCGCGTCGGCGGCAGCGCCGCCGGCGGCCGGCACGCCGCGCACCCGACCCTGCTTGACGATGAAGGAACGCGCGGGCGGCGTCGCCTCGGGCTGGAGGATCACTTCGCCGGGGGCGAAGTAGGCGACTTCGACCGAGCTCACCAGGAAGTCGAGATCGGCCGCCTCCATCTGCGAAAACGGCGCGTGCGGGACGAGGACCTGGCGGATCGCCTTGGCAATCGTCGGCGACGTCATCCGCGCTCCGAAACTTCTTTGGCCCTTCGACTGCACCGGCTCAGCGGCCATCGCTGTCTTGTCCAGGCCGGTGCCGATCGGCAGCAGAAGACGGCGGCGCGTCGGCGCCAGGCGGCGGCGCGCGCCGGCTGCGGCCGCGCGCGCCGAGGATCATCGCCACCGCGACCGCCACACCGAGCGCTGCGAACAGGAACTCCATGGTTTCAACGCCCGGCCGAATGGCTCTTGACCACGGTCATCGCCGCCGCGATCAGACTGCCGACATCGGCCAGGTTGGCCGGAACGATCAGCGTGTTGCCGGTGCGCGCCAACTGCCCGAAGGCGTCGACGAAGCGCTCGGCGACCTTCAGGTTGACCGCCTCCATCCCGCCCGGCGTCTGGATCGACTGCGCCACCTTGCGGATCGCCTCGGCCGTGGCCTCGGCCACCGCCAGCACCGCCGCCGCCTCGCCCTGGGCGTGGTTGATCTGCGCCTGCTTGTCGCCCTCGGACTTGGCGATCGCCGCCTCCTTCTCGCCGGTGGCGATGTTGATCTGCTCCTGCTTGCGCCCCTCGGAGCTGGCGATCAATGCCCGCTTCTCTCGCTCGGCGGTGATCTGCTGCTGCATCGAGCGCAGGATCTCGGCCGGCGGCGTCAGGTCCTTGATCTCGTAGCGCAGCACCTTGACGCCCCAGTTCATCGCCGCCTCGTCGATCGCCGAGACGATGCGGGTGTTGATGAACTCGCGCTCCTCGAAGGTCTTGTCCAGTTCCAGCTTGCCGATCACCGAGCGCAGTGTGGTCTGCGCCAACTGCGTGATGGCGACGATGTAGTTGGACGAGCCGTAGCTGGCGCGCTGCGGATCGGTGACCTGGAAATACAGCACGCCGTCGACCGCGAGCTGCGTGTTGTCGCGCGTGATGCACACCTGGCTCGGAACATCCAGCGGCACTTCCTTCAGGCTGTGCCGGTAGGCGACCCGGTCGACGAAGGGAATGACGATGTTCAGGCCCGGTGACAGCGTCGCGTGGAACTTGCCGAGCCGCTCGACCACCCAGGCGTGCTGCTGCGGCACGATGCGCACCGCCTTGGCGACGAAGGTGATCACCACCACCAGCAGGATCAGGGCGATGACGGTGACGCCGTCCGGGAGAAATTCGGTCATGGTCTTCCTTCGTTGTCGACAGGAGTTGCGGACTCAGCGCCGCGCCGCCACCACCAGCCGGCTGCCCTGGATCTCGCGGATCACGAACTCGCCCGGTGCGGCCTCTTCGCCCGGCGCCAGCTCGACGTCCCACTGCGCGCCGCGATAGGTGGCGCGCGCGGTGCGCCCGGCGCTCCAGTGCTCGATGCGCAGCGACTGGCCGACGTCCAGATGCTGGACCGGGTTGTCAGCCGGCGCCGCGCCGCGGCCGCCGCGCCGGCGGCGCAGCCAGAACGAGCCCGCCAGCGCGATCGCCGCCGCCACCACCAGTTGCAGCGCGAAAGTGCCGCCGGCGAGCGCGGTCAGGCCGGCGGCCGCGGCCGCGAGCGCCAGCACCAGCAGGTAGAAGGTTCCGGTCAGCAGTTCGGCCGCGAGCAGCACGAAGGCGACCACGAACCACAACACGTAAGCGCTCATCCGCTCTCCCGCAGATCGACCGTGCCCACCGCACGCCGGCTGCGCGCGCGAAGGCTACCTGATGCGCCGATCACGTCCTCGCTCAGCGCGCCGGCAGCGCCGCCGCCAGCCGCTTCCAGGTCTCGACCACCGAGTCCGGATTGAGCGAGATCGATTCGATGCCCTGCTCCATCAGCCACTGCGCGAAATCGGCGTGGTCCGACGGGCCCTGGCCGCAGATGCCGACGTACTTGCCGCGCGCGCGACAGGCGCGGATCGCCAGCGCCAGCAGCGCCTTGACCGCAGGGTCGCGCTCGTCGAAGCCTTCGGCCACCAGGCCCGAGTCGCGGTCCAGGCCGAGCGTGAGCTGGGTCAGGTCGTTGGAGCCGATGGAAAAGCCGTCGAAGTGATCGAGGAAGGCGTCGGCGATCACGGCGTTGCTCGGCACCTCGCACATCATGATCAGACGCAGGCCGCCGCTGCCGTCGGCGGCAGCGCCGTCGCCGCGCCGCAGGCCATGCTCGGCCAGCAGCTCGGTCACGCGACGCGCCTCGGTGAGCGTGCGCACGAAGGGCACCATGATCTCGACGTTGGTGAGCCCCATGTCGTTGCGCACGCGCCTGAGCGCCGCGCACTCCATCGCGAACGGCTCGCGGAAGCTCGCGGCGACGTAGCGCGCCGCGCCGCGAAAGCCCAGCATCGGGTTCTCCTCGTCCGGCTCGTAGCGGCCGCCGCCGATCAGCTTCTTGTACTCGTTGCTCTTGAAGTCGCTCAGGCGAACGATCACCGGCTTGGGCCAGAACGCGGCGCCGATGGTGGCGATGCCTTCGGCCAGCTTGGCCTCGAAGAACTCGCGCGGGCTGGCGTAGCCGCGCGCCAGCGACTCGACCGCGGCCTTCAGCTCGCGGTCGACGTGCGGATAGTCGAGCACCGCCTTCGGGTGCAGGCCGATGATGTTGTTGATGATGAACTCGAGCCGCGCCAGGCCGACGCCGCCGTTGGGCAGCGACTGGAACTCGAAGGCGAGCTGCGGATTACCGACGTTGAGCATGATCTTGACCGGCAGCGCCGGCAGCGCGCCGCGCTCGATCGTCTCGACCTCGACCGCGAGCCGGCCCTCGTAGACATGGCCGGTGTCGCCCTCGGCGCACGACACCGTCACCTCGGCGCCATCGGCGAGCATCTCGGTGGCATCGCCGCAGCCGACCACCGCCGGGATGCCGAGCTCGCGGGCGATGATCGCCGCGTGACAGGTGCGGCCGCCGCGGTTGGTGACGATCGCCGCCGCCCGCTTCATCACCGGCTCCCAGTTGGGATCGGTCATGTCGGTGACCAGCACGTCGCCCGGCTGCACGCGCTCCATCTGCTCGGCGCGCGCCACCACCACCACCCGGCCCACACCGACCTTCTGGCCGATCGCGCGGCCGGCGGCGAGCACCTTCGAGGTCGCCTTCAGGCGGAAGCGCTGCTGCGCGCTGGCGTGCGCCAGCGACTTCACGGTCTCGGGCCGCGCCTGCAGGATGTACAGGCGGCCGTCGACGCCGTCCCGGCCCCATTCGAGGTCCATCGGCCGGCCGTAGTGGCGCTCGACCGCGACCGCGTAGCGTGCCAGTTCAATCACCTCGTCGTCGCGCAGCGAAAAGCGATCACGATCGGCCTCGCTCACGTCGACCGTGCGCACGGTGCGCCCGTTGCCGTCGGAGCGCGGGTCGAACTCCATCTTGATCAGCTTCGAGCCGAGCGAGCGGCGAATGATCGGAAACTTGCCTGCGGCCAGCATCGGCTTGTGGACGTAGAACTCGTCCGGATTGACCGCGCCCTGGACCACGGTCTCGCCCAGGCCGTAGCTCGAAGTGATGAAAACGACGTCGGCAAAGCCGCTCTCGGTGTCGATCGTGAACATCACGCCGGCGGCACCGCGGTCCGAGCGCACCATGCGCTGCACGCCGGCGCTCAGTGCCACCTCGGAGTGGGCGAAGCCCTTGTGCACGCGATAGGCGATCGCGCGGTCGTTGTACAGCGAGGCGAACACGTGCTTGACGCGGTCGAGCACCGCCTCGATGCCGACGACGTTGAGGTAGGTCTCCTGCTGGCCGGCGAACGAAGCCTCGGGCAGGTCCTCGGCGGTGGCGCTCGAGCGCACCGCCACCGGCATCGAGTCGCCGGCATCGGCCGCCAGCCAGGCGTGGAAGCAGCGCAGTTCCTGCTCGAGCTGCGCCGGCAGCGGCGCCGCCACCACCTGGGCGCGGATCTCGGCGCCGGCGGCCGCGAGCGCGCGCACGTCGTCGACGTCGAGCGCCGCCAGGCGCTCGTGGATCCGCCGCTCCAGGCCGTTGTCGCGCAGGAAGTCGCGGAAGGCTTCGGCGGTGGTGGCGAAGCCGTCGGGCACGCGGATACCCTCGGCCGCCAGCTCGCTCAGCATCTCGCCCAGCGACGCGTTCTTGCCGCCGACCAGCTCGACATCGCTCATCCGCAGTTGGCGGAACGGAACCACGTACTTGCCGCGCTGCATTGCCCCTCCCCTGGGATCGCGCGCACGCGCTCGGGCGCGCATCGCATGACAGAATCCGCGCGATCTTACCGAGCCGGTCGCGCCGGCCCCCGCAACCAAGAGCGCCCCGCCCCGACATGCCGGATCGCGAAGGTCCCTTCCAGCGCACCGTCTTTTTCGTCTCCGACGGCACCGGCATCACCGCCGAGACGCTCGGCCACAGCGTGATGACGCAGTTCGAGTCGCTGCGCTACCGCCAGTTGCGCGTGCCTTTCGTCGACTGCGCCGAGAAGGCGCGCGAGACGGTGGCGCGCATCGCCGAGGCCGGCCGTCGCGACGGCGCCCGGCCGATCGTGTTCTCGACCCTGGTCGATCCGCGCGTCAGCGCCGAACTGCGCGCCGCCGACGCCCTGTTCCTCGACCTGTTCGATTCCTTCGTCGGTCCGATCGAGGCCGAGCTCGGCATGAAGTCGAACCACTCGATCGGCCGCTCGCACAAGATCTCGGATTCCGAGAACTACAAGCTGCGCATCGAGGCGATCAACTTCTCGCTCGCGCACGACGACGGCCAGTCGGCCAAGGATCTGGCGCAGGCCGACGTGATCCTGGTCGGCGTCTCGCGCAGCGGCAAGACGCCGACCAGCCTGTATCTAGCCATGCAGTACGGCGTCAAGGCGGCCAACTATCCGCTGATTCCCGAGGACTTCGAACGCGACCAGTTGCCGGGCGACCTGCCGCCGCACCGGCACAAGCTGTTCGGACTGTCGATCGCGCCCGAACGGCTGGCCGAGGTGCGCCACGAGCGCCGGCCGAACAGTCGCTACGCCTCGCTCGCCAACTGCCGCCACGAGGTGGCCGCCGCCGAGCGCCTGATGCGGCGCGAGGGCATCCGCTGGCTGTCGTCGACCACCAAGTCGATCGAGGAGATCGCGGCGACGATCATGCACGAAGTGCGACTCGAGCGCCGGTCGTTCTAAGCTGACTCAGCCCGGCGCCTGCCTTCGACGAGCCCGCTCGAACAGGCACACGGCCGCCGCCGCGGCGACGTTCAGCGACTCCACGCCCGGCGCCAGCGGAATGCGCACCTGCTGCGCGCAGGCGGCCAAGGCCTCAGGCGATGCGCCGCCGCCTTCGGCGCCGATCACCCAGCCCACGGGCGCGTCCGGCCAGCGCGCCTGCCACAACGATTGCGGCGCGGCGGCACCGGTGCCGATCCAGTGCAGCGGCGAGGCGCGCAGGGACTCGACGCCGGCCTGCTCGCGCAGGTCCAGTTGCAGATGCGCGCCCTGCGCCGCGCGCATCACCTTCGGCGCCCACAGCGCAGTACTCCCCGGCGCCGCCAGCACGTGCTGCACGCCGGCGCCGGCGGCCACGCGCAGCAGCGCGCCGGCGTTGCCCGGGTCCTGCACGCCGTCCAGGTAGACGGCGTCGCCGGCCAGCGGCGTGGTCGCCTGCGGCGGCAGCGCCAGCACCACCGCTACGCCGATGCCGTGCTCGACCAGGCCGAGGCGGTCGTACAGCGGCGCCGCCAGCTCGACCATCGGCACGCGCGCCGCCGCCAAATGCGCAAGCAGCGCCGCGCGCGCGCGCGCTGCAGCGCCGGAGCGAACCAGCGCGCACTCGAGCCGATGGCCGGCCGCCAGCAGCGCCTCGACCAGGTGCTCGCCCTCGGCGATCGTGCGCTGCTGAATGCGCGCCTGGCGCGGCTGCAACGCCAGCTTCAGCCAGGCGCGATAGCTCGGGTTCGCGGCCGAGGTGATCGGCGTCATCGCCGCCCCGCCAGCAGCGCCCGCACCGGCGCGAACGAGCGCCGGTGCTGGGCGCAGGGGCCGAGCGCGCGTAGGCGCACCAGATGCGCGGGCGTGCCGTAGCCGGCATGCTCGGCGAAGCCGTAGCCGGGATGCACGAGGTCAAGTGCGGCCATCAGCGCGTCGCGATGCGTCTTGGCCAGGATCGAGGCGGCCGAGATCGCCGCGCAGCTTGCGTCGCCGCCGATCAGCGCCCGCGCCGGCACCGCCAGCGGCGGCAGGTGGGTGCCGTCGACCAGCGCGAAGTCGGCCGCCGGCTGCAACGCCTCGACCGCGCGCCGCATCGCCAGCAGGCTGGCCTGCAGGATGTTGAGCCGATCGATCTCGTCGACCTCGGCCTGCGCCACCGCCCAGGCCAGCGCGCGGCCGCGGATCTCGACCGCGAGCTGCTCGCGACGGCGCGCGCCGATCGCCTTCGAGTCGCGCAGTCCGGCGATCGGCCGATCCGGATCGAGGATCACCGCCGCTGCCACCACCGGCCCCGCCAGCGGCCCGCGCCCGGCCTCGTCGACGCCGCACACGCGGCCGGCGACACCGTGTCCGTGCAAGTTCATCGCGCGGCCTGTGTCAGGTTGTCGGCGATCGTCTGCGCCACCAGGGCCGGCGTGTCGCGCAGCAGCCGCTCGTGCTGGCGCTCGAAGCGCTCGCGCAGTTGCGCCACCGCCGCCGGATCCTCGAGAAAGCGGCGCAGCTCGTGCGCGATCCGCGCCGGCGTCACCCGCTCCTGCAGCAGCTCGGGCACCGTGTAGCGGCCTTCGAGCACGTTCGGCAGGCCGATGTACGGAATCAGGGCCTGGCGCAGCGTGATCAGCTCGGTGAGCCGCGGCACCTTGTAGGCGATCACCATCGGCCGCTTGAACAGCATCGTCTCCAGGGTCGCGGTGCCGCTGGCCACGGCGACCGCGTCGGCCGCCTCGATGCAGTCATGCGAACGCTCGTCGATCAGGTGCAGCCGATCGGCGGCGATGCCGGCGCGCGCAACAAGCTCGGCCAACACCGGGCGCAGTTCGGCATCGGCCACCGGCAGCACGAACTGCAGCGCCGCGTCCTCGCGCGCCAGCAGCGCCGCCGCGCCCAGGAAGTGCGGCGCCAGCGCCGCCACCTCGGCGCGCCTGCTGCCCGGCAACAGCGCGATCGTCGGCCGGCCAACCGGCACGCCGAGCCGCGCGCGCGCCGCCGCCGCATCGGGCACGCGCGGGATCGTGCCGGCCAGCGGATGGCCGACGTAGGTGGCGGCGATGCCGGCGCCGCGAAACAGCGCCTGCTCGAACGGGAACACGCACAGCAGGTGGTCGTAGGCGGCGGCGATCGCCTCCATCCGGCGCGGCCGCCAGGCCCACACCGCCGGGCACACGTACTGAATGGTCCGCACTCCGGCGCGGCGCAGGCGCGCGGCGATGCCGAGGTTGAAGTCGGGCGCATCGACACCGACGAACAACTGCGCCGGCCAGTGCCGGGCACGGGCGATGAAGCGCCGCTGCAGCAGCGCCAGGCGCGGCAACTGGCTCAAGACCTCGGCGTAGCCGCGCACCGACAGCTCGCGCACGTGAAACCAGGGCTCGCAGCCGGCGGCGATCATGCGCGCGCCGGCGATGCCCGCGCATTGCGCCGCCGGCAGGCGTGCGCGCAGCGCCGGCAGGACGAGCGCCGCCAGCAGGTCGCCCGAGGTCTCGCCCGCGGCCAAGGCAATCCGTGGATCCATTGCGTCGCCGCCCGCCCGGACCGGTTCAGCGGACGATGCCGCGCTTGGACGCCTGCACGAAGCGGCGCAGCAGCTCCAGGTGCGCGCGACTGTCCGGATGCTCGTCGGCCAGACGACCGATCGCCGCCAGCGCCTCGGCCAGCACCAGGCCGCGCCGATACAGCAGCTTGTAGGCGCGACGCAGCACCGTGATCGCCTCGGCGCTGAAGCCGCGTCGCTTCAGCCCTTCGCTGTTCAAGCCGTGCGGTGCCGCCGGGTTGCCCTGGCAGATCACGAACGGCGGCAGGTCCTGCACCAGCAGGCTGGCAGCACCGGTCATCGCGTGGCTGCCGATGCGCACGAACTGGTGCACGCCGGTCAGGCCGCCGAGGATCACCCAGTCGCCGATCACCGCGTGGCCGGCGAGCGAGGCGTTGTTGGCGAGGATGCAGTGGTCGCCGATCTGCACGTCGTGGGCGACGTGCGCGTAGGCCATCATCCAGTTGTCGCTGCCGACGCGGGTGACGCCGCCGCCGTGCACGGTGCCGACGCTGAAGGTGCAGAACTCGCGGATCGTGTTGTCGTCGCCGATTACCAGCGCCGTGTCCTCGCCGCGGAACTTCTTGTCCTGCGGCTCGCCGCCGAGCGCAGCGTGGGCAAAGATGCGGTTGCGCGCGCCGATCGTCGTACGACCGCCGATCACCGCGTGCGCGCCGACCGTGGTGCCGGCGCCGATGCGCACCGCGCCACCGATCACCGCGTAGGGGCCGACGCTCACGTCGTCGGCCAGTTCTGCCCCCGGATCGACGATCGCGCTCGGGTGGATGCGCGCCATCAGCCCTGGCCGCCGCTGCCGGCGACGTTCATCGGCGCGCGTTCGACCGCCGAGGACGCGATCTGGCGATAGGCGCACAGCAGCTCGGCCTCGGCCGCCAATTGCCCGTCGACCGTGGCGCGCGCGGCGAACTTGCCGATGCCGCGCATCTCCCGCGTCAGCTCGACCTCCAGGCGCAACTGGTCGCCCGGAGACACCGGCCGTTTGAAGCGCGCGCTGTCGATGCCGGCGAAGTAGTAGACCGAGTTGCGGTCGGCCTGGCGGCCGAGCGCGGAGAACGACAGGATCGCCGCCGCCTGCGCCAGCGCCTCGATGATCAGCACCCCGGGCATCACCGGGTAGTGCGGAAAGTGGCCGCTGAACACCGGCTCGTTGATGCTGACGTTCTTCAGCGCCACGATGCGCTTGGGCGGCGCCAGCTCGAGCACGCGGTCGACCAGGATGATCGGGTAGCGGTGCGGCAGGTTGCGCAGGATCTCGTGGATGTCCATCGTCATGGCGGGCCGTCGGTGTCGTTCGCTTCGCGGTCGCTGCGCGCGCCGGCTTCGAGCCGGCGTAGCCGCCGGCGCAGGTCGTCGAGGTGGCGTACGACGGCGGCGTTGCGCTCCCAGTCGCGATTGGGCATGAAGGGGAACACGCCCGAGTAGAAGCCTGGGGCGGCGATCGAGCGCGAGATCAGCGTGCCGCCGGAAATGACGGCACCGTCGCAGATGCTGATGTGGCCGTGGATCATCGCCGCGCCGCCGATCTGGCAGCCGCGGCCGATCACGGCGCTGCCGGCGATGCCGACGCAGCCCGCCACCACCGTGTGGGCGCCGATGCGCACGTTGTGCGCGACCTGCACCTGGTTGTCGAGCTTGACGCCGTCTTCGATCACGGTGTCGTCCATCGTGCCGCGGTCGATGGTGGTGTTGGCGCCGATCTCGACCTCGTCGCCGATGCGCACCGCGCCGAGCTGCGGCACCTTCAGATAGCGGCCGGCATGCGGCGCAAAGCCAAAGCCGTCGGCACCGATCACCGCGCCCGGATGGACGATGCAGCGCGCGCCCAGCCGGCAGCCGGCCAGCAGGCGCACGCCCGGATACAGGCGCGTGCCGGCGCCGATCTCGGCCGCCTCGCCGACGTAGGCGCCGGCGCCGATCCAGGCGCCGGCGCCGACCTGCGCGCCGGCCTCGACCACGGCGCAGGCGTCCAGGCGCGCGCTCGGGTCGATGCGCGCATCGGCGGCGACGCAGGCGCTTGGATCGCGCCCCGGCCGGTGCGGCGGCGGCGGGTTGAGCACCTGTGCCGCGAGCGCAAACCACGCATAGGGCTCACGGCAGCACACCAGCGCCCCGTGCGCGCGTCCGGCGGCGAAGAGCGACGCTGCCAGTTCGTCGGTCAGAACGATCGCCGCCGCGGCGCTGGCAAGCGCCTGCTGGCGATAGCGCGGGCTGGCGAGAAAACCGAGCTGGCGCGCGCCGGCCGACTCGAGCGGCGCCACCGAAGCGATCGGCGTGCCGGCGTCGCCGCGGATCGTCGCAGCGAGGCCGCCGCCCGAGTGCGCGCGCACCCGCTCGGCCAGTTCGCCGACCGGGAGCAGTGCGGTCGGCGCGGCCGCGGTCATCTGCCTACTTGGTGGTGTTCAGGCCGCGCAGCACCTTGTCGGTGATGTCGACGCGCGGGCTGAAGAAGACGGCGTCCTGGACGATCAGGTCGTACTTTTCCTGCTCGGCGATCTGCCGCACCAGGCGCTGCGTGCGCTCGAGCAGGGCCTGCAGCTCCTCGTTGCGACGCTGGTTGAGATCCTCGCGGAACTCGCGCTGGCGCCGCTGCAGGTCGCGGTCCAACTCGGCCAGCTCGCGCTGGCGCCGGGTGCGGTCGGCCTCGGACAGCACCGGCGCGTCCTTCTCAAAGCGGTCGACCTGCGCCTTCAGTCGCGCCGCCAGCTCCTGCAGCTCTCGGTCACGCTTGGAGAACTCGTTCTCCAGTTTCTGCGCCGCGGCGCGCGCCGGCGCCGAGTCGCGCAGGATGCGCTCCGAATTTACGTAACCGACCTTGATCTCCTGGGCGGCGGCGGGCGCCGCGATCAGGAGCAGCGCACCCAGCGACAGGCCGGCGGTGACGAGTGGTTGCCAGAGCATCGGCGTCCTCGCGTTCGAACAGGCGGCGGATTGTGCCACGGCGCAGCGGCGCCGGGCTTGACACGGCGAGCGCGAGCTACCATCTACGGCGGGAGTTCCCCCGATGACGCAGATCGACCTCGACTACACGCGGCAGGACGCGGCCGGCGCCAGTTGCACGGCGCGCGTCTGGGCGCGCCTGCCGCCGGCCCCCTCGGCCGACGAGCGCCGCAGCCTGATGCAGGAGGCGGCCGACCTGCTCGCGCGCGAGCAGGCGGTGCTGGTCGCGCACTACTACGTCGGCGGCGACCTGCAGGACCTGGCGCTCGCCACCAGCGGCTGTGTCGCCGACTCGCTGGAGATGGCCCGCTTCGGCCGCGATCATCCGGCGCGCACGCTGGTGGTCGCCGGCGTGCGCTTCATGGGCGAGACGGCCAAGATCCTGTCGCCCGACAAGCGGGTGCTGATGCCCGACCTGGAGGCCACCTGCTCGCTCGATCTGGGCTGTCCGGCCGACGAGTTCGCGCGCTTCTGCGACCGGCACCCGGACCGCACCGTGGTCGTCTACGCCAACACCAGCGCCGCAGTCAAGGCGCGCGCCGACTGGATGGTGACCAGTTCCTGCGCCCAGGCGATCGTGCGCCACCTGCACGAGCGCGGCGAGAAGATCCTCTGGGCGCCCGACCGCCACCTCGGCAGCTTCATCCGCGACCGCACCGGCGCCGACATGCTGCTGTGGAACGGCGCCTGCATCGTGCATGAGGAATTTCGCGCGACCGAACTCGAACTGGCGCGGCACGAGTATCCGGATGCGCTGGTGCTCGCCCATCCGGAAGCGCCGCGCGAGGTCGTTCGCCAGGCGCACGTGGTCGGCTCGACCTCGCAACTGCTCAAGGCCGTGGTCGAGGGCAAGGCGAGCCGCTACATCGTCGCCACCGACAGCGGCCTGTTCCACCGGATGCGCCAGTTGGCGCCCGGCAAGACGCTGATCGAGGCGCCCACCGCCGGCGCCGGCGCCACCTGCAAGAGCTGCGCCCACTGCCCGTGGATGGCGATGAACGCGCTCGCCGGCGTGGTCGCCTGCCTGCGCAGCGGCAGCGGCGCGATCGAGGTGCCGGAGCCGACGCGCACGCAGGCGCTCGGCGCGATCGAGCGCATGCTCGAGTTCACCGCGCGCCACCCGCAGGCGCTCGCCGCCGCGCAGCACGGCTTCGTGCCGGACTACGGCGCCGCCTGACCGTGTTCGAGCACGACGAGACGCTGGAGCAGGCGCGCGCGCGCAACATCGGCGACGCGCTGCGCGAAGACCTCGGCACCGGCGACCGCACGGCGCGCTTGGTGCCCGCCGGCCGGCGCGCGCGCGCGCGCCTGACCGTGCGCGAGGCGGCGGTGCTCGCCGGTCGCGACTGGTTTGACGGCTGTCTGCACGCGCTCGATGACCGGGCGCGCATCGACTGGCACTACGCCGACGGCGACGCGCTCGCCGCCGGCGCCGTTGTGTGCGAGATCGAGGCCGATGCGCGCGCGCTGCTCAGCGCCGAGCGGCCGGCGCTCAACTTTCTGCAGTTGCTGTCGGCCACCGCCAGCAGCACGCGCCGCCACGTCGAGGCGATCGCCGGTGCGTCGCCGAATCCGCGCGGCTGCCAGGTACTCGACACACGCAAGACGATCCCCGGCCTGCGCCAGGCGCAGAAGTACGCGGTGCGCGTCGGCGGCGGCGCCAATCAGCGCCTGGCGCTGTGGGACGGGATCCTGATCAAGGAAAACCACATCGCCGCCGCCGGTGGTGTGACCGCGGCGCTGCGCCGCGCTCTGGCCGAAGCCGCCGGCGTGCCGGTCCAGATCGAGGTCGAGACGATCGACCAGTTGCGCGAAGCGCTCGCCGCCGGCGCCACGAGCGTGCTGCTCGACAACTTCGACCTCGAGCGCCTGCGCCAGGCGGTCGCGGTCAACGCCGGCCGCGCCTTGCTCGAAGCCTCGGGCGGGGTGACGCTGGGAGAGTTGCGCGCGATCGCCGCCACCGGCGTCGACCGGATCTCGATCGGCCACCTGACCAAGGACGTGCGCGCAGTCGACTTCTCGCTGCGCCTGCTCGATCCGATCGGCTGATCGCGCCGCCTGGAGCGCAGGCAGCCCCGCGACGCCAATCTGAAGGGTCGGCAGCCAACCGACGCATTTCAGCAGGGTCAACGGTCGCTTCGCTTGCGCCGCCGCGTTCCCGCTTCGGCTTCCACCCTCTCGGACCGATGCCCTTGCAGCGCCGTGGCACCAGCGTGCCCTTGACAACATCAAGCCATATCAACGTCGAAGCTCGGACGCAGCCCCTGAGCGAAGCGATAGGGCTGTCGGCTGCAGCGACAGGTTAGAACCCTTCCGGTTCGGAGACACCGAGATCACGGCAGATCTTCCGTGCAAGATGGTTGTTGACCTCGACGTGTCGCGGCACCGCACTGCGCTTGCTCAGCGCCGGGTTATGCCACCACGAGTGCCGAGCCCCTTCGCGCAGCAGAGCGCATCCACGAGCAGTGCGATGCGCCAGCAGGTCGCGGCGCTTCATACGGCAATCTGAAGTTCCTCGTAGCCATTACCGGCGGCGCCACGCGCCTCCTGCCGGTTGAACTCCAGAGCCTCCGCCAAGGTAATGCGCAGAGTCTCCAGGAGTTCTTCGCGCGTGGCCTCCTGGCAATTGACACCTGGCACTTCCTCGATCCACCCGATCCAGGAGTCCCCCTCCTGCTTGACGACCGCGGTAAACGTCTGCTTCATCGCGTACCTCCGTCCGGCAGCATAGCGAAATGGCACAGAGTTCTAACGTTTGAGCTGAGGCGACCCCGCCGGCGGAGCGGCTTGGCCGCTACGGGCCCAGTACTATGATGCCCTCCGCGGCCAAGCCGCTCCGCCGGCGGGGTCGCCTCGAGCGAAGGGTTAGGCATCAGCGCGGACAGGGTCGAAGATCAATTCTCATTGGCGCTCAATGCTTTGACAATGGCGTCAGCCTCATCGGCGCCAGTCAGATCGAGCGACGACTGATAGCGCTTGAGCCTGTCGTACTTGAGCTGATCGATGGCGTCGGTTACCCGGATCTGCCGTCTGGCCTCTGGCATCTGCTTCCACTGGTCTACCTGGGCCAGGATTTTGTGCATGTGGCCCGAACTAAGGTGCTGACCGATCTGCAGACCGACGTGGCTGGGGAGTAGATCGCGTACGACGGGATCGACCTTGGCCGCAGCGGGTGCAATTGTTAAGAAGTTGAGCAGAAACTCTGGCCGCATGATGTATGGCGTGCCCCCGTGCTGTTGGACCAGCGCACCCGTGTGTTGGAGCACATGCGTCTCCTTTGTCAGCCACCAAGTGCGCAGGCCGAAGCCATCGTACTTCTCGTGTTCGCCACCAGCGCTCCGCTGAGCGTAGACCGATAGAACCATCGTTGCGTCGTTCCGCGCCAATACTGCCTTCTTGAAGTTCCGCTGCTCAAGCGCGGCAGCAAGTCTGTCCAACTCTCCGGACTCGACGTTTCGGAGAAGTTCGTCCTGAGGCAAGACCTCAAGGCTGAATACTTTGCATAGGTAGGCTTGGAGCTGATGCTCGCCCCTATCGGTGCGATTGGAGAGATCGTCGTACTCGACGAACATCTCGATGAACGATCGCCAACCGGTGACGCGTTGCATCAGAAGTCTGGCATAGAAGTACGTGCGGATGAGGATCCGATCACTCTGCGAGGCCATGGCCGCCGTGATGTAGGGTTCCTGCTCGGCGTAGTAGTTCTTGAATTCCAGGTGGGTTGCATGTAAGTGCGTGAAGACCTCGTTCACCACCGGCCTGGCAAGTAGCAGCGTGGCGCCGCAAGCCTTTGCGACCTTGAGTAGATTCGTAACGTGGCGATGCTCGGCAGGGAGAAACGTCTCCGAGATGGCCTTCACAAGAATGTCCGTGCCGACGAGTAGTCGGAACTTCCCCGTCATCTGGTTGAAGTACTCGATCAGGCGTGGGCAATGCTTCAGGGAGAACAACAGCAGCGAGGTTCTGCTGAGGCGGTGCAAGAAGCCATTCTCGGTTGGTGTCGGAGCGTAAAGCACGCCTTGGAGTACACGCAGTGCTGCTGAATAGGACTGCTTAGACAAACTTGTGCCCGAGGCTGCGGTGGCCTGCAACTCACTCTCGACGATCTGATCGGAAATGGTGACGCCTTCCAACCTCTTCTCAAGAAAGGCGGCCAGTATCAAGCCTTGGTCATGGAAGTGACGGTAAAGCGCGCGCTCGCAGACAGTGGCAACCGCCTCAGGCTCTGGCGCACCATGATCCCGTGCTCGGCGTGCAAGCGAATCGAGGGTTGCCTGCTTCAGGGCAAGCTCGCTCGCGCTCTTCTCCGCAAGTTCCAGGCGGATGACGTGGGGTAGGCAGAACGAGTCGGTTGCACGGTAGTGGCGGACTCGTTGTTCGCCACCGCCCGATTTGGTGCTGAGAAACTTCAGCCGGGCATCAACACTGGGAATCAGAGTGGCGGCCGCCCCTGGCAGCAGGGCGGAGATCTTCTCTTTGATGGCGGCGCGCGACAGTAGCTTCTCGGAGTCGGGGTCTGTATCCCGAAGGCTCCAGTAGACCAATGAGTCGACAATTGGGGCAACAAGGCCGCCCTTGCCAAAGCGCTCCGCGCGCTCGAACTGGAGGAAGACGTAGACACTCGGATCGCTGACAACGTCGAACGATTGCTCGGCCGCTGTTTGACGAGCAGACGCGAGTTCGAAGATCTCGCGGCGAAAATGCTCGGTCAATACACCGCGTGTGCCGTCACTGGCGTTGACCAAGCGAGTGATGGCATCCCAGTCTCGCACTCGTACGACGAGATCGAGTTCATCCGAGAGCTTGTTCTCAAGTTGGTCGACGTTGAGCTTCCGTGGATTCCAGAAGGTGAGAGTGCGGACCGTTCGTCCGACGTCGCGCAGTCGAGCAACCGTCTGGCGGACTTTGCCGGCGGCGTCCTTCTCAATGCCCATCTGCACAAAGCTTGTCGGCTTGCCTCGTTCCTCTAGGACCGAACGAAGAAAGCCGTCAGCGCCGCCGTCATGCACACCGCCGAGGGCAACAAACTGCTCACCATCGCGTGCTGCTAGAAGTTTCTGCGTAAGGCGCTCGAAGCCGAAGCCATCGAGGGTGCCTATGAGGTACGTGAGCAACGCGTCAGAGACTTCCAAGGCATTACCTCCACGAAGAAGTGCCACGTCTACGGGGGGCAATTGTCGCGCATCGCTCGGCTTCAGCCGAAAGGGTTCGAGTGCCCGAGCGCCGGGACTCAACGCGTGCCGGACGTGGTGCGAGAGTTCTGATGCCTAATCGGGATAGGGAGAAGCCTCGCGGCTCCCCCCTCCCACACCACCGTGCGTACGGGTCACGTACACGGCGGTTCGATGGACTGAATTGTCACCCCGCTGCCAGACTCGGCAGCCCCAAGGTGCTGAAGTAACGCGCCGGCAGCGCCAGCGCGAGCGCCGGAGTCTTCGACAGACGCCACGGGCCATGCGCCGACTTGCTGGTGTGCCATGCTTCGCGCACGCTCACCCCGCGCCGGCGCAGTTCCCGGTAGCCCGCTCGTGCCCATTGCTTCCACTGATAGCAGCGTAGCTTGCGTCGTAGCCATTTGTCGAGATCGCGCAGAGGGCTCAGCACCTCGGCAACGCCGAAGTACGCTTTCCAGCCAAGCAGGGCCTCTCGCAGCTCTGCCACGATGTCCTTCAAACGGTGGCCTCTCGTACGACGGGTCAGTTCCCGCACCCGGTCCTTGAGCCTGTCGATGGCCTTGTCGGCCACCTTGAGCCGGGTCCCGTTGCGGCTGACCGTGAAGCCCAGGAACTTGCGGTTCCAGGGGCGATCCACCGCGCTCTTTCGCGCATTCACCGTGAGCCGCAGTGAGTCTTCGATAAAGCGCGTTACGCTTTGCATCACCCGCCGTCCCGCGCGTTCGCTTCGGACCACGATGTTGCAGTCGTCCGCGTAGCGCGCAAAGCGGTGGCCGCGCCGATCCAGTTCCCAGTCCAGTTCATCCAGCACCACGTTGGCAAGCACTGGCGAGAGAGGACCGCCTTGCGGCACGCCCATCGTCGTCGCTTCGGTGCGCTCGCCCACGCGAACCCCGGCCTTGAGGTAGCGGTTAATCAGGCGCAGCAGCGCCCGGTCGGGCACGTGGCGCTTGAGCCGCGCGACCAGTCGGTCGTGATTCACCCGATCAAAGAACGCCTCCAAGTCGAGGTCCACCACCCACCGGCGGCCTTCCCGGATATCGGCCTGCAACTGCCGCAGCGCTTGATGCGCCGAGCGGCCCGGCCGAAATCCGTAGCTCCGCGGGTGAAAGTGCTCCTCCCATTGCTCTTGCACGACTTGCGCAATGGCTTGCTGAATGAACCGGTCCAACACCGTGGGTATGCCCAACGGGCGCGTTCTCCCATCGGGCTTCGGAATCTCCACCCGCCTGACCGGTTGCGGGCGGTAACTCCCCGCAACCAGTTGCGCGCGGATCTCCGGCCAGCGGCGTCGCAGGTACTGCGGCAAGTCATCGACTGTCATGCCGTCGATGCCCGGCGCGCCTTGGTTACTTCGTACTTGCTTCAGGGCACGTTGCAGGTTCGCACGCTCAAGCACGCGCGCAAGCAACGTGTGGCTCGCAATCGACTCGGGCGCATCTCGCTCTCCAGCCGCAGGTTCATCCCGTGGCAGCGCCACGGCCGGCTTGCGCCGGTCCTCTGATGCGTTCCCGCCGCTCTTCACTCGAGGCCTTCGTCTTCCATCGTTCGGGCCTTCGTCCGGGGCCTCCCAGCCTACTATGCCCTTTGCTGACTTCTGCCTGCCCTCAAGCTCGGCTCTCGCCTCGCCCTGTTCGCGTACGGTCAACTCACTAGCGCAAACAACAGGCAGATCTCCCAGGGTAAGACACGTCACTTTCGCCGCGCAGGCGCCGGATTTACAAAGTGCACCCCAACCGCAGATGGAGGGCTTCGCGGTCACGTGCCCGCTCGCCCCGGATGCACCACGCCTCGGATCCGGTTCTTGTACATCGCCCCGCGACTTCGGGTTCGACTTCCTTCAGACCCCGCCTCGCGGCGACGCCCTTGCCGTTTCCCTAGCCTTCGGCTCTGCGAAAACCTGGCTGTCGGACTTTCACCGACATAGTTACGTGCCATGCCTGGCACACACGTTTGACATAAGCGGCGTGCCGAAGGCACGTCCGCTTGATGGAAGGGTTAGATTCCATCATGAGAATGACCGCCTGCCTCCTCGGTTGATGACGTAGCGGAACGTGAGTTCGTCTCTGTCATCAGATCGCGTCCGGTCTTTAACATCCAGCACTTGCAGAGCAGCGAAGTTTCCATTCCGATTCTTGAGTACGGCGACCTCTCCCTCTTGCAACGTACGTGAGCGAGATGACCCGTCATATGATGCGGCGTCGGCTACAGCCTCGATTGACGTTGCACCGGCAGCAATCGCCACGGTCTCTATGGAAGGCGGATCGTTGTAAAGGTGTATAGACGTATCACTTGCCTTCGACCATTTCGTTTCGAAAGAATGCTCGCCATCTCCAATCACGTAGATCCCATTGTTATTGCTGTAGTCGAACGTTGCGCGACCAGAGAGGCGTTTTGTGACATAGCTTGTATGCAAGCGAGGCCAGAATGAAGCTGCTAGCCCAGCTGCACTGGCCAGAACGCCAATTGCGGGTTCGAAGCCGGGGTCGAAGAAGAGCCACAGGCAGAAGCCGAGGAGCGCAGCTAGCGATAGGAACAAGACGACACGTCGCTGAGTAGGGCTCATAGAATCTAACGCCCGCGCTCACCGGCGCCGAGTGAGCGAAGCGAACGAGAGAACCCTGGCCCGCAGGGCCAGGGCGTCCGGTGGAGCGCGTTGTTGGGGCTCACTGGGTGCAATACGAATGTGCGCTTGTTGATTCGGGTGTAGTACAGACCACAGTTCCTGGCTTGCTCATGCTGTCGCACAGCATGTTGCTCATCTTGTTGTGCCACTCACAGGATTTGAAATCCTTGAAGCGAGCTATCACGACACAGTCTTTGTCGCCAGCGCTGCACATCACCTGCCGCACCGGCGTGTCGCCCTCAGCATTCTGGGGTGTGCGATCCGCTTCGCCGCAACCGGCAAGCAGCAGAGCGACGACAAGGAGATGTTTCATTGTGAGCCCTAACGCTCCGGTTCAGCGGCGGGCCGCGCAGCGGACGGTCCGCCGCAACCGGTTGTTAGGCGCTCTTGGCACGCATGACAGAGAACCAGACATTCTTCACACCCTCGATCTTCGGCGCCCCATGGAGGCGTGGAAGATACTTGAAGTGCACCTTCATGGGGAAGTGACCGAAGCTGTCACCGCCCATTTGCGTGTCGGAAATGAATGCGCCGGACGAGTCGTAGTCTGGAAAGTGCTTTTTCAGCGTAGACTCCAAATCCTGCAAGCTGCGTTCAACAACCGAATCCATCGGCTTCAGGTCACCGAACGTTGTGAACATGAAGGTGAACGCTTCCTTTTCTGTCGGTGAGTCGCCAACGACGTACACGAGGAGATCGTTCACGGTAATGGTCGGATGGTGGTTCGTTGCCTTCAGCCACACTCCGCGTTTTTCTGGAACCCCTACGCAATAAACGTGGACCTCGACGTCCGGGGTGTTCGTGGCGGTGAACTGCCGCTTGGCTTCGTCAAGCTGCTCCCGCATCGTCTGAAGCTGCCCTTGCAGAGCGGTCAGCTGTCCTTGTGTTGCCGTCAACTGCCCTTGCATCGTCGTCAGTTGGGCAGCTCCGGCACGCTCCGCGCGCATGGCCACGAACAGACCTACAACTCCACCTAGGAGTCCGCCGCCGACGGCGCCAAGAAGCAAGGCCACCCCCTGCGCCGCGATGCTGGTCAAATCCATACTTGAACTCCCGTGAGCGCCTAACGATCGGCGTAACCGGGCGCCGGCGCGCGAAGCGCGACGGGAACCGAAGAGCGACGCTCTTCGGCGCTCCGGTTGACGCCGGAGTTAGCCGTCACCCTCCATCCGCTCCTTTGACCTGGCGATGGCATCCTCCGAGAAGCATTCGGGATGACGAAGGATGACCGCCTCAAATGCAAACTCTTTAAGGCCCATTTTGGCGAGCTCGGTGTAGCCGGACGATTCCTCGCGTTTCGTAACGACGCGCTCAACTGCTGGGAGGATGCCGTGCCTTCGTATCACTTGCCACGTTCGCGAGGCGGGCTGACGCTTCCCACGCTTCGAAGAAAGGATCTCTTCGTAGGCGTACACCGCTTCGAGACACTCTCGCTCAACTACGGTCGTTGCGGCATGTGCTTGGGCGCGCAGCTGGACAGCTCGCTTCCGGGCTTGCTCCGCGAGGTCAGGTGCGCCGCGCTCAATCGCGTTCGCAGCGAACATCTCGCATTCGGCAACGGTCTTCAGCTTTGCGACGCGTTGGTCCATCGGCGTGTGCGCTAACGTGACGGCTAACGAATAGTGTTTATCCGCCGCCGCGGCGAAGTCGAACGAAGGCACGAGCGGTTCACGGCGGCGGATAAACCTCGTTGGACTGAACCGCTGCTCGGCGGTGGCCAGCGGCGGTGCTGATGGGCAGTGTAAGTTTCAGGCGCCGCTGCGCAACAGGGGCGGACGCCGGCGGCGAGCGGTGCCGGGGCGCCCGGATCGCCGCCGGAGCGCTGGCAGCGGCGTCTTGCCGTGCGGCAGCGCGGGCCAATGGCGTCGATCGCGTGGCCTCGCGGTCGCCGGCACGACTTCGGCCTGCGGTCGCCGTGCTTGGCGTCCGTGCCTTCGGTGAACAGGGTGGTGCGTCACGGCAAGCTACGGCGCCTGCGGCTGCGCCGCGGTCCACGGTCGGCCGGCGCGCAGCCAGAGGGCCGTGCGCAGCGGCGTCACCTGCACCGTTGGCCGGCAGCGGCCGTGGCAGTGCGGGCAGCGTTCGACAGCGATGCGCGCCACGCGGCGCATGAACTCGGCGGCCGTTTCCTGCGCGATCGGATTCGGCGCCGGCATCCGTAGTGCCGCCCGCGCCTGCGCCAGCCGCTGCTGCTTGTGGCGCGGCGCCAGCAGCCCGTAGTGGCGGATGCGCTTGAAGCCTGCCGGCAGCACGTGCTGCAGGAAGCGGCCGATGAAATCGGCCCCGTCGATGTGCACCGTCTTCTTGCCGCCGCCTTCAGTGCGCACGCGCAGCGCTACGGCCTCGTTGTCGACGGCCAGCAGCCGCTCGTGGCCGACCGCCGTGCGGTGCGTGTAGCGCGACAGGTAGTCGAGCACGGCGGCTGGTCCGGCCAGCGGCGTCTTGGCGTAGACGACCCAGTCCTGAGCGCGCAGCCTGTGCATCCGGCGCTGCCGCTCAGCGGCCTCGTGCTGCGGATCGCGCGGCAGTCGCCCCTGGCGCTCGGCGCGCAGGAGCGCGGCGCGGAACTTGCCGGCAAAGACTCGCGACAGTGCGTGCACCGGAAACAAGAGCCGCTCAGTGCGCTTGGGCGCGATCCAGCCGCCGTCATCGGCCAGCGCCCCGCAGGCCATCAGCGCATGGGCATGGATGTGCAGCCGCAAGTCCTGGGTCCAGGTGTGCAGCACCAGGCTGAACGAGCTGGCCGCCGAGCCAGCGAGGATTGGCGGCGAACTCCGTCAACGTCGCCGCCGCGTAGCCGAACAGCGTCTCGTAGACCCAGCGCGGATGCGCCCGAGCCAGCGGGTTCAGTTCATGCGGCACCGTGAAGACCAGGTGCGCATACGGCACGTCGAGCAGCTCGGCGAGGCGCGCCCGGCGCCAGCCGTTGGCGGCGGGCTTGCCGCAGCGCGGACAGTGGCGGTTGCGGCAGGAGTGACAGCGCCACTGTTCGGCTCCGCAGGCGTCGCAATGCCACTGCTGGCCGCCGAGGGCGGCCGTGCGGCAGGCGACGATCGCCCGCCAGGCCTTGGCCTGTGCCGCCCCCGGACTTGATCCGGGGCCGTGCCCGGCGAGGTAGGCCGGGCCGAAGCGCGCCAGCACCTCGGCCAGTGTGGCCGACATCGCGTCCCGGCGCGTTGCCGCGCGCGGTCAGTGCGGCTTCGGTGTCGGCAGCGCCGACAGCAGCGCCAGCGGCACGCGGCGCGCGCCGTCGGGTGCATCGGGTCGGGCCAGATTCAGGTAGCTGGCGGTTGTGCTCACGTGCCGGTGGCCCATCCACTGCGAGATGCTGTGCAGGTCGACGCCGGCCTCAAGCAGGTGGGTTGCATAGCCGTGACGCAGGCTGTGGATGCCGCCCACCTTGGTGATGCCGGCCACGGCCCGGGCGCGGCGATACCAGCGCTGCGCGGTCTTGATGTCCAGCGGCTGCGCCGCGTCGGTCTGGGCAGGAAACAGCCACAGGCGCGGCCGCACGATGCGCCAGTAGCCGCGCAGCGCTTCGAGCAGGTCTTCGGCCAGCGGTACGTAGCGGTCCTTGGCGCCCTTGCCCTGTACCACCCGCATGCACATGCGGTCGGCCGCGGCATCGATGTGCTCGGGCCGCGAGCCGCGCACAGCTCGCTCACCCGCAGCCCCAGCCCGTAGGCGCAGGCCAGCAGCGTGCGCGCCTTCACGTGCGGGGCGCAGGCGAGCAGCCGGCCGATCTCCTCGCGCGACAGGATCTCGGGCAACTGCTGCGGGCCGCGCGGCAGCGGGATGGTGTACGGCGCCTCGCGGCCGAGCACCCTGCCGAACAGGAAGTTGATCGCGCAGCCTGCCTGGTTGACGGTCGAGCGCGAGCATTTGCGCTCGCGCAGAAGATGCAGCGAATACCCCTCGATCTCGCCGCCGCTGAGGCGGTCGGGACTGCCCCGGTAGTGCCGCGCCAGCTGCGCGACTGCAGCGATGTAGCTCTGCTGGGTGCGTTTCCGCCTTGCCGTGCAACACCAGCGCATCGATCATCCGTTGCCGTAGCGGTGTCATCGCCGTCTCCATGATCGACCGCGGGCACCTGCCCGCATCGATCAAGGTACGACTGCGACAACTTCCTCTCTTCGCACACCACCACCGCGTCAGCGGTTTAGTTCAACGTTGAGTTGACCGGCGACAGCCGAGGCTCGCGCAGCGAGCCCATTGGTTGGCGTCCATGTCCAATGACAAGTTAGCCATCGGGCGCACTGTCATTAGCCAATCTTCTCCCACAAGTCTCTATACCGTTCGACATCCGCCGCTCGGATGCCCATCCCCTGATATGGCTTGCCATTTCGCCCAATCTCTTCTTCGAATATCGACACGTTGCCGACAATTCGAATCTTCTTGTTGGGATTGCGTTCCTGTATCTCTGCGACGCGCTTCTTGAGGACTCGCAGCCAATCGCGCGCATCAAGAACGAAAAAATCAGGGCGTTGGCTTGCGTCGCGACCCTCGTAGTCCACGAAAACAAGATAGGTGTCGGACCTGGAGATGCCCTTGCAGTTTGGCCACTCTCTTCCCTGTTTGGCCTTTACTTCGATACGCGCCAGTTGGCCAGACTCAAAGAAGACAAGTAGGTCCGTCTTCTTCTGGTGTCCAAGTGTCAGCTGTGCGTAGATTCCGCGCCGGCATAGTTCGGACGCAACCGCATATTCGGCTGCGATACCCAATGTCCCGCGCAGAAGTTCTTTTGGCATCCGATGACTAACGCGTCAGCTGACGGGCGCCGCGCTTTCTGCGGCGTCCCTCTCCAGCGCCGGGTCAGCTTCCGGTAGGTTTTAGGCGCAATTTTGGTTTGCGAGATACAACAGGATGACCAGATCCTTTTTCCTTCTTTCTTAGGTCACTACAGATCGCCAATAGGTCATAATTAAATTTCGCCGCATGCGCTTCTCGTGCCTTGCGCACCTCGTCCACAATTGGATCGGGTTTCATGATTCGATACCTCCAAGCTCTTCCGGGGAGCAGATGATGGGACACTCGTAGCCCAGTCCCTCAATGGCAGCCCCAATCCGCGCTTTCATCTCCGCGTTGTTGATATGTCGGAAATTCCATGTCAACAGGAAATCCATCCCGTGGACGGTCGCTAAAGCGATATGCAACGCATCTTCAGCGCTGGTTTCTGGAATCAGCCCCTCATCAATCAAATGCCTGGCCAATGACTCGGCGGCGTCGCTAATCTCCAGAATCGGCAGCCCAGAAATAACGTCCGACCGTCTTTGCGCTGCGACAGCATCACCCGCTTTGGCTTCCTCCACTACCAGAACGGAAATGAAGATCTCATAGCGCCCTCTCGCCTCATTCCACCACTCCTGAGTGATGGTTTGCCGAGCCGCAGTAACAATATCCCGGCTCGGTCTGGCCGCGCAGTAGCTAATCACGGACGTTTCTACGTAGACTGAAAATGCCATGACCTGCCCAGTCTAGCAGCATGTGGCTGCTGGAAGCTAACGTTGGACATGAGCGGCGTTAGTAGGCTGGCTAAGCCAGCCGGAGAACGTCCGCTCGATGGAGGGGTTAGGTACCACTTCGCAGCACCTTCGCAAACTGATGCGAACGCACTTCGTACCCAAGTTCGCGATACATGGCAAGTGCAGGCTCGTTGAAGGCCCACACGTTCAGACGCAGCTCGGTAGCTCCGCGCTCCGAGGCCCAGACCTCAGCTTGGCGCATGAGCGCCGCACCGATGCCTTGACCTCGCCTACGCGCGGTGACACCAACGCTGCCGATGCGACCGAACCGGACTGGCTGCAGCAACGAGTGGTTCTCGTTGACGACGGTCGCAGTGACGAACCCGACGATAGTTCCCGCTTCTTCGGCGACAAAGCACGCGCTGCCTGCGGTGCCGATGCTGCTGGCCCAGTGAGCGCGATCGCGCTCGGGCGAACCTGGACCAGCGAAGACAGCGGGGAAGGCTTGATGATGAATGGCGTTGACCTCTTCGCCAAGGGCGCAGATCGAAGGGAGGTCTGACTCAGTGGCCTCGCGCACCGTCACCATGTGTGTTGTGGCACCTAACTCAATTTAGACCGCAGCCGCGCGCGCCATAACCTGGCGCCGCGCGGAATAACCTGGCGGGCCGGGCGGGCGGAAAGCCGCATGCACGCTTGCTTTCCGGCCGGATACTGTATATAAATACAGTACTAACCGCCGCCATGAAACCCGCTTCCCTGCCCGCCCTGCGCTCGCCGCGGCTGCTTGACCGGTTGCGCGAGCGCCTCCGCTACTGCCATTACAGCTTACGGACGGAGCAAGCGTACGTCCATTGGGTGCGGGGTTTCGTCCGCTTCAGCGGCATGCGCCACCCGCGCGACATGGGTGCAGCGGAGGTCGAGGCTTTCCTGAGCCATCTTGCGGCGCAGCGGCGGGTGTCAGCCTCGACGCACAAGCAGGCGCTTTGCGCGCTGCTTTTCCTGTACCGACAGGTGCTGGACCTTGACCTGCCTGGATGCAGAACCTGCAGCGGCCGCAAACACGCGTGCGCGTGCCGGTCGTGTTGTCGCGCGAGGAGGTGGCACGGCTGCTGGCTCGGGTCGACGCGCGGCATCGGCCGATCGCGAAACTGCTGTATGGCGCCGGGTTGCGCCTGCTGGAGTGCCTGAGCTTGCGGATCAAGGACATCGATTTCGACCGAGGGGTCATCGTGGTCCGCAGCGGCAAAGGCGGCAAGGATCGCGTCGTCATGCTGCCCGCAGCGCTGCGCGAGGAACTGCGGGCGCAGATCGCAGCCGCACGCGGCGTCTGGGCGGGGGACCGTGCAGCCGGTCGGCTCGGCGTGGCGTTGCCGGACGCTTTGCAGGCCAAGTTTCCCCGCGCCGGCCAGACCTGGGCCTGGTTCTGGCTGTGGCCCGCTCCGGAGGAATCGGTCGATCCGCGCACCGAGGTACGGCGGCGTCACCACTTGCACGAAGATCGCGTCGGCCGCGCGATTGCGCGCGCCGCGCCCGCCGCCGGCATCGCCAAGCGCGTGACGGCCCACACGCTGCGCCATTCGTTCGCCACCCATCTGCTCGAAAGCGGCGTCGACATCCGGCGGGTGCAGGAACTGCTCGGCCACAGCGACGTGTCGACCACGATGATCTACACGCACGTGCTGCGCTCGG
>JBBIST010000019.1:0-42097 GCA_037441125.1 Burkholderiales bacterium | reverse complement strand
TGCGGTGCGCCTGCACGCGCTCGCCGGCGCCGGCCGCGCGCTGGCGCGGGCGCCGGCGGCCAGCGCGCTGGCGCTTTCGCTCGCCACGCTGGCGCTGGCGCTGCCGCTGGTGCTGGCAACGCTCGCCTGGCCCTTGTACGGCGCCTGGGTACGGCTTGCGGCGCCGGCGCAGGCGACCGTGTTCGTCGCCGGCGGCACTTCGTCCGCCGACATCGACGCCCTGCGCGCGCGGCTCGCCGAGCAGTCAGGCGTCGCCACCACCGTGCACGTGCCGCGCGATCAGGCGCTGGCGGCGCTGCTGCGACGCACGCCGCCCGGTTTGCTGCCCGACCTGAAGCCCAACCCCTTGCCGGACGCGATCACCGTGACCTTCGACCGCAGGGCATCGCCGGCCGAGGCCGAGGCGGCAGTGGCGGCGATGGGCAAGCTGGCGCGGGTCGACAGCGTGCAGTTCGATCACCTCTGGCATCGGCGCTGGTCGGCGCTAGTCGATGCGGCGCGCATCGGCGGGGCGCTGTTCGCCGTTGCCATCGTTGCGCTTGCCGCAGGCGCTGTCGCGTTCGCGGCGCAGTTGCCCCGCGTGACCGACCGCGACGAGCTGCGATTGCTGGCTTTGTTCGGGGCAACGGCAACCTACCGGCGCCGGCCCTTTGCCTACGCCGGCGCGTTGATCGGACTCGCGGCGGGACTGCTCGCCTGCGCGCTGGCGACCGGGGCTCTGGTGGCGCTCGGTCCGCGCTTGGCCGAGGTGCAGGCGACCGCCGCGGCTCTCGCCTGGCAACCGTTGCCATGGCCGATCCAGGCGGGCGTTGTCGGCGCGGCCGGGCTGATCGGTTGGCTTGCCGGCATTGGCTCAGGTCACCGGGCGATCCGGGGTGCGGCTGCGCCCTGACCAGGCATCTGTGAGCGTTCGCTCACTGTCGTAGAAGGCGCTAATCGGCGACCCCAGCGATGACCGTACGCGAGTCACGGAACCCTGATCGGATCCCGCCCTCTGAGGCTTAGCACTCTCCTAGGTCGAGTGCTAAGATTTTTCCAGGAGGGGTAGATCGATGACGACGAGTCGCTCAACCGCATTGGTACCGCTCGGCTCGACCGGGGCGATGGCGCTGCAGCCGGCAGCGGTCGGCAATCTGGACGCCTATATCAGCGCCGTGAACCGGATTCCGATGCTGACTGCCGAGGACGAGTCGCGCCTGGCGCGCGAGTTCCGCGAGCGCAATGACCTCGAGTGCGCGGGCCGCCTGGTGCTGTCGCACCTGCGGCTGGTGGTGGCGGTGGCGCGCAACTACCTCGGCTACGGGCTGCCGCACGCCGACCTGATCCAGGAAGGCAACATCGGCCTGATGAAGGCGGTCAAGCGATTCGACCCGGACCGCGGCGTGCGACTGGTGTCTTTTGCACTGCACTGGATCAAGGCTGAGATCCACGAGTACATCCTGCGCAACTGGCGCCTGGTAAAGGTGGCCACCACCAAGGCGCAGCGCAAGCTCTTCTTCAATCTGCGCAGCATGAAGCAGGGCAGCGGCACGCTGACGCCGGACGAAGTCGCCGGCATGGCACGCGAGCTCAACGTCAAGCCCGAAGAAGTGGTCGAGATGGAGACCCGGCTCGCGGGCGGGGATATCGCGCTCGAAGGCCGGATCGAGGACGGCGAGGAGGAGTTCGCGCCGATCGCCTACTTGGCCGACCCGGAGTCGGAGCCGACGCGAGTGCTCGAGCGTCGCGACTACGATCGGCTGCAGTCCGAGGGCATCCGCAGCGCCCTCGAGGCGCTCGATGCGCGCAGCCGACGCATCGTCGAAGCGCGTTGGCTGGCCGAGGACGCCGACGGCAAGGTCGGCGCCGCGACCCTGCACGACCTGGCGCAGGAATTTGGCGTCTCGGCGGAACGAATTCGTCAGATCGAGGCCAAAGCCTTCGAGAAGATGCGGGCCCGCATGCAAGCTTGAGGGTCCGGGTTTTCTCGGGTTTGAACGGTTGGTTGCAGCAGTACTCCGCCTCGCTCCTCCCCCTCTCCTCTGTTGAGGCGGATCTTCAGGCCCCGTGCATCGCACGGGGCCTTTTTATTTGGTCGACCGCTCGCCCGCGGACGGAGGTGCTCAGAGCAGCCGGCGCAGATCGGCGGCGATCGACTCGACGCTGGCGGCATGCCTGACGAACAGCCGGATTCGGCCCTCGCGGTCGAAGACGTAGCTGCCGGCGGTGTGGTCGATCGTGTAAGACGTGGGCGTCGGCCCCGCGACCTTCTGATAGAAGACCTTGAACTCGCGCGCGGTGGCGTGGATCTGCTCGGGCGTCCCGGTCAGGCCGATGAAGCTCGGATCGAAGGCGGGCACGTACTCGGCGAGCACCGCCGGCGTGTCGCGCTCCGGATCGACGGTGATGAAGATCACCTGCACGCGCTTGCCGTCGGCGCCAAGCGCCTTCCTCACCTGCGCCAGATCGGCAAGCGTGGTCGGGCAGACATCCGGGCACTGGGCGAAACCGAAGAACACGACCACCACCTGGCCGCGGAACTGCTCCAGCGTGCGCGTCTTGCCGGCGGCATCGCGCAGGGCGAAGTCGCGGGCGTACGCGGCGCCGGTGATGTCGACGCTGTTGAACGCCCGCTGTGGCGGCGAACAGCCGGCGAGCAGCGCAGCGGCGGCGGCGATCAGGGTGCGGCGATGGATCAACATCGGCGATGGCGACGTGGCGGGGCCGCAGTTCAGGCGATGTAGTGATCGACCAGCAGCGAGGCGAACAGCGCCGCCAGGTAGACGATCGAGTAATTGAAGGTCGCGCGCGCCAGAGCGTCGCTGTACTGGCGCACCAGGCGCCACGAGTAACTGAGGAAGACCCCGCCCAGAGCCAGCGCGCAGGCGAGGTAGAGCGCGCCGGCCATGTGGATCGCGTAGGGCAGCGTGCTCGTGGCCACGAGCACGATCGTGTACAGGAACACGTGCAGCCGCGTCAGTTCCGGACCGTGCGTGACCGGCAGCATCGGCAGGCCCGACTTGCGATAGTCGTCGAGCCGGTACAGCGCCAGCGCCCAGAAGTGCGGCGGCGTCCAGACGAAGATGATCAGCGCCAGCAGCCAGGCCTGCGCCGGCGCGGTTCCGGTGATCGCCGCCCAGCCGAGCACCGGCGGCATCGCCCCCGACAAGCCGCCGATGACGATGTTCTGCGGCGTGTAGGGTTTGAGCAGCACCGTGTAGATGACCGCGTAGCCGACGAAGGTGGCGAAGGTCAGCCACATGGTGAGCGGATTGACCTGCGTGTACAGGACCCACATGCCGGCGCCGCCGATCAGGCCCGAGAACACGATCGCCTGCACGGGCGTGATCTCGCCCGCCGCCAGCGGCCGCATCCGCGTGCGCGCCATGCGCGCGTCGATGTGGCGCTCGATGATCGAATTGACCGCGAAGGCCGCCCCCGCCAGCAGCCAGATGCCGAGCGAGGCCAGCAGCACGCGGCCCGGATCCGGCAGCCCGGGGGTCGACAGGAACATGCCGATCACGGCGCAAAACAGCGCCAGTTGCGTGACCCGCGGCTTGGTCAGCAGCCAGTACTGGCGCGCGAGGTGCGGCAACTGGAGCGACGATGTGCGGGCGGATGAGTGCATCACCTTCATGGGCCGGACGCGTTGGCGCGGAATGGATGCCGGGCGGCGCGCAGTCTAGGGCCTGTCGACGAACAATTCACGCGTGCGCGACCTGCATTGCCGCTGCCCCTACCCGGCGTAGGCCGGTGCGCGCACGGGCCGCGCCTCGCCGGCGGCCTGCGCCAGCCGCAGGTTGAAGGCTGTCAGCACGCCGGCCATGACCGCGGCACCGCCATTGTGCAGGACCGCGAGCAGCAGTGGCCACTGCAGCACCACGTTCGACAGGCCGGTCAGGAACTGCACCACGAGCAGGACTGCCAGTGCGCGCGCCAGCAGCGACAGGCCGTCGATGCGCCAGGCACGCCAGGCCAGGACCGCGAGGACGGCGATCACGACGTAGGCGAAGTTGCGGTGTACCCAATGGATCGCAACCAGTGCCTGGAACGGAATCGGCGCGCCGTCGCCGGTCTCGCCGAGGTCGCGCCAGAGCGTGAAGCCGTTGCCGAAGTCCATCTCCGGCACCAACCGGCCATGACACAGCGGAAAGTCCGGACAGGCCATCACCGCGTAGTTGGTGCTGACCCAGCCGCCGAGCGCGATCTGCAGGGCGAGCAGGGCGAAGGCGCCGGCGGCAAGCGGTCGCAGGGCCCGCGCGCCGGCGCCGAGCGCGCTCGGCGCCTGCTCGCGCATCGCCATCCAGACGAGCAGCGCCAGCAGACTGACACCACCGAGCAGGTGCGCGGTGACGATCGCCGGCTGCAGCTTCATCGTCACCGTCCAGGCGCCGAAGGCGCCCTGCAGGCAGACCGCAAACAGGGTGAAGGTGGCCAGCCAAGGTGTTTGCGCCGGATCGCGCAGGCGCAGCCAGCGCTGCCAGCTCATCGCCATCAGGACGATGATCAGGAAGCCGACCGCCATCGCGAAGTAGCGGTGCAGCATCTCGATCCAGGCCTTGGTCATCGTCACCGGCCCGGTCGGCTGCGCGGTCTCGGCGGCACGGATCTGTTCGCCGGCCGACAGCGGACTGGCATGGCCGTAACAGCCCGGCCAGTCTGGACAGCCGAGCCCGGAGTCGGTCAGCCGCGTGAACGCGCCCGACATGATCAGGCTCAGGGTGAGCGCGGCCGTGACCCAGGCGAGCCGGCGCAGCTTGCGGGTGTCGCGCGCCAGCGCCACGTAGGCGAGCGGCAGCGAGGCGATGGCGATCGCCTTGACCGCCAGCCAGAAGAGCGCGCCGTCTTCGAGCATGGCGGCCTAGCCGATGCGCGAGGCCCTGAGCAGGCGGGACAGGTCGCGCTTCATGCGCTGCGGGTCCGCCTGCGCCGGCCAGCGCAGCATCAGGTTGCCGATCGGATCGATCAGGAACAGGTGTTCCTCCAGGCGCGTGCCGGCAGCCGCCGGCAGGAACACCTCAAGCGCGGCGCGCTCGGCGCGCAGGAAGTGGGTCCCCGCGTACTCGCGCGCGAGCGTCGGCGCCAGGTCGCCGCCGTCGGCGACCAGGAACACGCGCTCGATGCGATCTGCATCCTTGCCCTGCATCGTTCGCAATTGGCGCATCAGCCACAGCTGCCGCTGGCAGGCCTGGTCGCAGCCGGCACCGTCGACCTTGACCAGCAGCCAGTGGCCGCGCAGCCGGCTCAGGTCGAAGGGCTCGCCTTCGGTCGTGCGCAGGGAAAGCGGCGGCGTCGGCCGCTGCGGCTCGATCAGATCGCCGTAGTTGGTGCGGCCGGCCGGCGGCAGCACGTAGTACATCAGGTAGGAGGCGATCACCGGCGCCAGGCAGACGGCGACCAGCAGGTACAGGGCGCGATTGCGCCGCCAGTGCGACCGGCCGCTCGGGGCCGACTGCAGGAGAGTCGTCACATAGCACTCCGAGTTGAACCGCGGGCGCGCCAGGCACGCACGCTGAAGTACATCGTCAGCAGCGCGATCAGCGCCGACAGCGAATACCACTGAAAGGCGTAACCGCGATGCCGGTCGACGCCGGTCTCAGGTCGCGCCCAGCGCCGCAGCAGGCCGTCTTCGGCGCCGCCGGTCTGCTGCACGACGAGCCGCGCCACCGTCAGGCCGCTGGCGGCCTCAAACTGATCGTAGTCGAGGTTCTGCCAGATCGCCGGCAGCGGCTGCGAACTGCCGCCTTCGCCGAGTTCGAGCAGGCGCGGCGCGTGCGTGACCGCGAGACCCTCGATCTCGATCGCACCCTGCGGCTGCGCCACCGGCGCAAGGCGCGTGCGGTCGGCCGGATCGCGCGCGACCCAGCCGCGGTTGACGAGCACCGCCGTGTCGCCGTCAAGTCGCAGCGGCGTCACGAGCCAGAATCCGGGCCGGCCATCGACCTGGCGGTTGTCGAGCCAGACGCTGCGCGCGTGGTCGAACTCGCCGCGCAGCACGACTCGCATCGGCAGTTCGCCCGGCGGCGGCAGCTCGCGCCCGGTCAGCCGGCGCGGTGCGGCGCGCTCGGCCGCGTCCCACTGCGCCTCGAGCGCGAGCTTCTGGTCGGCGCGCCGCGTCTGCCACTGCCCGAGCGACACGGCGAGCGCGATCGCGGCGGCGGCCAGCGACAGCAGGGCCACGAGGCGCAGCATCAGCGCCCCGCCGGCGACGATCGCAGGCGAGACGCCGACCTTCGCCCGGTGCAATAATCGGCCACCTCTCCGGTAGCGCGCATGAAGGCTGTCATCGCCGTCGCTTTCGTCGGCATCATTGCTTCGCTTGCCTCGGCGATGTACTTCCTGCTGCGCGACCGCGGCACCACCGACCGCACGGTCAATGCGTTGACGGTGCGAGTCGGCCTGTCGGTCGTGCTGCTGCTGTTCATCTGGTTCGGCTACTGGATGGGCTGGATCGAGCCGCGCCGCCCGTTCTAGGCGTGGCCGCACTCTCCGCGCGGTGTGCGGCATCGCCGCAGCGGAGGCGCCATCCGCTTCGCGCGGGGGCGACTATAAGCACAAACGCCGCACTGTTCGAAACATCGGCGAGGCTGCGGCTGTCATAGGCTTAGCGTGGTTCGTCGTGGCGCTTGGCTGTCCTCCGGGTCGCGGCGCCGGCGCGTTGTAGCCCACGGGCCGATCGCCCGTGCGATGGCCGAAGGAGGTTGCATGACGCAGGGCTCAGAGGTCTTTTCCGCTTTCCGCGACGGCTTTGTCGAGGCTCAGAACGAGGAAATGAGCCTCGAGGAGTTCCTCGCGCTGTGTCGCGCCGACCGCATGGCGTACGCGTCGGCGCACGAGTGCGTGCTGGAGGCGATCGGCAAGCCAAAGCTGGTCAACACCGCCGAGGATCCGCGCCTGTCGCGCATCTTCCAGAACCGCGTGATCCAGACCTGGGACACGTTCAGCGAGTTCCACGGCATGGAAGAGACGCTGATGGCGCTGTACGCGTACTTTCTGCACGCGGCCCAGGGGCTGGAGGAGCGCAAGCAGGTGCTGTACCTGCTCGGTCCGGTGGGCGGCGGCAAGTCTTCGCTGGCGGAGAAGATCAAGAAGCTGTGCGAGAGCTACCCGATCTACGCGCTCAAGGATCCGCTGTCGGGACGAATCTCGCCGCTGCTGGAGAATCCTCTGTGCCTGTTCGATCGCGAGAAGTTCGGCGCGCAAATCGAGGACCGCTACGGCATTCCGCGGCGCGCGCTGACCGGCATCGCCAGCCCCTGGGCGCTCAAGCGCCTGAAGGAGTACCAGGGCGAACTGACCAAGTTCCGGGTCGTGCGCGTGATGCCGTCGGTGCTCAACCAGATCGGCATCGTCAAGACCGAACCGGGCGACGAGAACACGCAGGACATCTCGGCCCTGGTCGGCAAGGTCGATCTGCGCATGCTCGAGCGCTTCGCCCAGGACGACCCCGATGCCTACAGCTACTCGGGCGCGCTGTGCCTCGGTTCGCCGCGCTGCGTCGAGTTCGTCGAGATGTTCAAGGCGCCGCTGAAGGTGCTCAATCCGATCCTTACCGCAACCCAGGAAGGCAACTTCAAGGGCACCGAAGCACTGCCGGCGATGCCGTTCAACGGCTTCATCATGGCGCATTCGAACGAGGCCGAGTGGCTGAAGTTCCGCAACAACAAGGACAACGAAGCGTTCATCGACCGCGTCTATCTGGTCAAGGTGCCGTACTGCCTGCGCGTGAACGAGGAAATCCGCATCTACGAGAAGATGCTCAAGGCCTCGACGCTGGCGCAGGCGCCGTGCGCGCCGCAGACCTTGCGCTCGCTTGCCGAGTTCACTGTCCTGTCGCGCCTTGCGGTGCCGGAGAACTCGTCGATCTACTCGAAACTGCGCGCCTACAACGGCGAGAACCTGAAGGACCTTGACCCGCGCGCCAAGAGCGTCAAGGAGTACCGCGAGGCGGCCGGATCGGGCGAGGGTTTCTCGGGGCTGTCGACGCGCTGGGCCTTCAAGACGATTTCCTCGGCGTTCAATCGCGACCCGAGCGAGATCGCCGCCGATCCGGTCAACCTGCTGGTCGTGCTCGAGGAGCGCCTGAACAAGGAGGATCTGCCGGACGACTACAAGCGCCGCCTGCGCTCTCACATCAAGGAGTGGGTGATCCCGCGCTTCGCCGAGTTCCTGGAAAAGGAACTGCAGATGAGCTACCTCGACGCCTACGGCGAGTACGGCCAGAACCTGTTCGACCGCTACGTCACCTACGCCGACAAGTGGCTGCTCGACGAGGACTGGCGGGACCCGGACACCGGCATGCAGTACTCGCGCGAGGCGCTCAACAGCGAGCTGGAAAAGATCGAGAAGCCGGCCGGAATCGGCAACCCGAAGGACTTCCGCAACGAGGTGGTCAACTTCGTGCTGCGCGCGCGCGCCCACGGCCGCAACCCGCAGTGGACCAGCTACGAGAAGCTGCGCGTGGTGATCGAGAAGCGCATGTTCTCCAAGACCGAGGACATCCTGCCGGTGATCTCGTTCGAAGCGAAGGGCTCGCAGGAGCTCGACGAGCGTCACAAGTCCTTCGTCAACCGCATGGCCGCGCGCGGCTACACCGAGAAGCAGGTGCGACGCCTGGTCGACTGGTACCTGCACTTCAAGAAGTCGGCGCACTCGTGAGCGGCCGGCGATGACCGATCGCGTCTTTCCGGCGCGCGCGATGCGCATCGTCGACCGGCGCGGCGATCCGGCGGGACGCGGTGCGGTCAACCGCGAGCGCTTCGTGCGCCGCTTCAAGGACGAGATCAAACGCGCCGCCGACCACGAGTTTCGCCGCCGCTCGATCACCGACGTCGGCAAGGGCGGCCGGATTTCGATTCCCGGACGCGGGCTGCAGGAGCCGTTCCTGCGCCACGACGAGGACTCGGGCAGCCGCGACTTCGTCCTGCCCGGCAACCGCGAGTTTCTGCCCGGCGACACGATCCCGCGCCCGTCGGGCGGCGGCCGCGGCGGTCCCGAGGGCGACGAGCCGGGAGAGGGCGAGAGCCGCGACTCCTTCGCCTTCGTGCTCTCGCGCGAGGAGTTTCTGGCGCTGTTCTTCGACGACCTGGAGCTGCCGAACCTGGAGCGCACGCACTTCGCCGAGATCACGCTCGAGCGCATGCGGCGCGCCGGCTACAGCCGCGCCGGCGTGCCGCAGACTCTGGCGCCGGCGCTGACGGTGCGAATGTCGATCGCACGCCGCATCGCCCTGCGCGGCGCGCTGGCCGAGCGGATCGAGGAACTCGAGCGCACGCTCGAGGCCGCCGACCCGGCGGCGCGCACTGCGATCGAGGCCGAGATCGCTCGCCTGCGGCGCCGGCGCGACGGCCTGCCCTTTATCGAGGACGTCGACCGCCGCTACCGCGCGCACGCGCCGATGCCAGCGCCAGCGACGCGCGCGGCGATGCTGTGCCTGATGGATGTCTCCGGCTCGATGGACGAGCGCAAGAAGGACCTCGCGAAGCGCTTCTTCACGCTGCTGTACCTGTTTCTCGAGCGCAAGTACGGGCAGGTCGAGGTGGTCTTCATCCGCCACACCGAAACCGCCGAGGAGGTCGACGAGCGGACTTTCTTCCACGACACGCGCTCGGGCGGCACCCTGGTCCACCCCGCGATCGAGCTCGCGCACAGCCTGATCCTGGCGCGCTACGCCGGCGACAGCTGGAACGTGTACGTGGCACAGGCCTCGGACGGCGACTGCGGCAGCGACGACGGTGCGCGCAGCGCCGCCTATCTGGACGAGCGGCTGCTGCCGCGGCTGCGCTACTTCGCCTACATCGACATCCCGCACGTCAACGGCCTGTTCAACCGGCCGTCCGACCTGTGGCGCTCGTATGGCGCGATCGCCAGCCCGGCCTTCGCGCGCCGCCAGGTGCACGGCCGCGGCGACATCTGGCCGGTGTTCCGCGAGCTGTTTGCGCGCAAGGAGACGGCATGAACCGACCCAAGGACGCGGGCGACGACGCCACCGCCGCGCCCGAGCGCCCCTGGCCGAGGCTGCTGACGCGGCCTTCGCTGCCGCTGCCGACGGCGCAGCGGCCGCGCGCGGCCGAGCCGATCGCGCGCGGCTCGGAGTGGAGCGGCGAGGCGCTCGAGCGCTTCGACGCGGCCCTGGCGCGGCACGCGCGCCGGCTCGGACTCGAGGTCAACCCGATCCAGTACGAGTTGATCACCGCCGACCAGATGATCGACCTGATCTCGACCGTCGGCATGCCGGTGCACTACCCGCACTGGGCCTTCGGCAAGCACCTGGTGGCGCACGAGCGCACCTATCGCAAGGGTCAGTCGGGGCTGGCCTACGAGATCGTGATCAACACCAATCCCTCGCTCGTGTACCTGATGGAGACCAACACCCTGGCGCTGCAGGTGCTGGTGATGGCGCACGCGGCCTACGGCCACAACGCCTTTTTCAGGAACAACTACCTGTTCCAGCAGTTCACGCAGGCCGACAGCATCCTCGACTACCTGAAGTTCGCGCGCGACTACGTCATGCAGTGCGAGCAGAGCCACGGCTGGCGCGAGGTCGAGAAGATCCTCGACTGCTGCCACACCCTGGCGCCCTACGGCGTCGACCGCTATCGCAAGCCGGGCCGGCTGTCGGTGCGGCGCGAGCGCGAGCGGCAGGCCGAACGGCTGCGCTTCGCCGAGCGTCACTTCAATCCCGATCTTGCCCATCTCGATCCGAGCCGCGACGAGACCGAGCCGCAAGTGCCGGCCTTCGAGCCGCAGGAAAACATTCTGTACTTCATCGAGAAGCACGCGCCGCGGCTCGCACCCTGGCAGCGCGAGCTGGTGCGCATCGTGCGCAAGGTCGCACAGTACTTCTACCCGCAGCGGCTGACCAAGGTCGCCAACGAGGGCGCGGCGACCTTCTGGCACTACACGCTGCTACACGAGCTGTACGACGCCGGCGAGGTCGACGACGGCTTCATGCTCGAGTGGCTGTCGAACCACACCGACGTCGTGGCACAGCCGCGCTTCGACTCGAAGGCCTATCGCGGCATCAATCCCTACGCCCTCGGCTTCTCGATCTACCGCGACCTGCGCCGCGTGTGCGAGGCGCCCAGCGACGAGGACCGCGAATGGTTCCCGGAGCTGGCCGGCAGGTCGTGGCCCGAGGCGATCGCCTTCGCCATGGCCAATTTCAAGGACGAGAGCCTGATCGAGCAATACCTGTCGCCGAAGGTGATGCGCGACCTGCGGCTGTTCTTGCTGCACGACGGCCCCGAGGACAAGGCGCACTACGAAGTGCGAGCGATCCACAACGAGCAGGGCTACCTGCGGCTGCGCCAGACGCTCGCGGCGCAGTACCGCGCCGAGACCCATGTGCCGCAGATCGAGGTGGCGCGCGCCGGCGACGACGCCGAACGCGCGCTGCTGCTGCAGCACCGCCTGTTGCACGGCCGGCGCCTCGACGGCGAGGGCGTGGAGACCGTGCTCGCGCACGTCAAGGAGCTGTGGGGCTTCGACGTCGTGCTCGAGGAAGTCGACGCCGCCGGCAACCGTCTGAAGGTGCACCGCGTCTAGAAACAGCCACGGCGCCCGCGTGCGCCGTGATCGCCGCGCAGCCGCCGCCGCTCGCTCGCCGCGCCGAGTACGGCCGACCTACAGCCAGTAGACGATGATGTACAGGCCGATCCAGACCACGTCGACAAAGTGCCAGTACCAGGCGGCTGCCTCGAAGGCGAAGTGCTGGTCCGGCTTGAAGTGGCCCTTGATCAGTCGGGCCGTGACCACGGTCAGCATGATCGCTCCCACCAGAACGTGCAGCCCGTGGAAGCCGGTCAGCATGAAAAAGGTCGAGCCGAAGATGCCGGACGACAGCCGCAAGTTGAGGTCGGCGTAGGCATGAATGTATTCGTAGGCCTGCACGCCGACGAAGGTGAATCCGAGCAGCAGCGTGACGACCAGCCAGTTGATTGCCGCCTGGCGCCGGTCGGCGCGCAGCGCGTGGTGGGCGATCGTCAGGGTGACGCCGGAACTCACGAGCAGCGCGGTGTTGATCGTCGGCAGCCAGAACGGGCCGAAGGTGTCGAAGGGATCGATCAATCCGGCCGGTCCGTCGTGCGGCCAGGCGGCGGCGAAGTCGGGCCACAGCAGGCGGTGGTCGAAGTCGCCCAGCATCGGCATCGTGATCATGCGCGCGTAGAACAGCGCCGCGAAGAACGAGGCGAAGAACATCACCTCGGAGAAGATGAACCAGCCCATTCCCCAGCGGAAGGAAACGTCGATGCGGCGGCTGTACAGGCCGCTCTCGCTCTCGCTCGCCACCGCGCCGAACCAGCCGTACAGCATGTAGGTGAGAACCGCCATGCCAAGCGCGAGCGGCAGCCAGCCGAGGACGACGTCGTTGACGACCATGCTGGCGCCGAAGGTCGTGAAGACCATCGAGATCATGCCGACCATCGGCCAGTGCGACGGCGCCGGCACGTAGTAGTAAGGCGCCGTGCCCGCTGCCTGGGTGTTTGCCATCGTCCCTGTCTCCCCTCGTCTCGGCTGCTGCGCCGTCGAATCAGCTGCGGCCATCGCCACTGCCGGCGGCGGCCGCCGCCGGCACCCGGGTCGCGCCGGGGATCTCGAAGAACGTGTACGACAGCGTGATCTGGTTCACGTCGAGCGGCAGGTCGGGGTCGATGAAGAACACCACCGGGAAGCGACGCGACTCGCCCGCCGCCAAGGTCTGCTGCTCGAAGCAGAAGCACTCGATCTTCTGGAAGTACCCGCCCGAGCGCATCGGCGCGTAGCTCGGGATCGCCTGGCCCGCCATCGGCCGCCCTTCCAGGTTCACCAAGTCGTACTCGACGTGCACCAGTTCGCCCGGGTGCACCTGCAGGTGGTTGACGTTCGGCCGGAAGTGCCACGGTCCGTGGCGATTGGCATCGAACTCGACCACCACCTTGCGGTTGCGGTCGATCTGGGTGTTGACCGCGCGCGCCGCGGCGCGCGGATCCTTGTCGGTCAGGATGTTGATGCCCGTGATCTCGCAGATCTTGCGGTAGATCGGGATCAGGGCCCAGCCGAAGCCGAACATCACCAGCGTCACCACCAGCAGCTTGCGCACCATGGTGGCGTTATCGCGGGCGATCGCGGCCGGGGCACTGGGCTCGTCGCGGCGGGTCGGTTCGGTCATGGCGGCACCTCAGGACAACAGCCAGTACTTGGCGATCACGCCGGCGAAGAACACGAGCGCGATCGACAGCAGGATCAGGCCCGTGCGCCGGTTCTGGCGGCGCTCCTCGTCGTCGAGCACGGTCGGTCTCATGCAGCGACCCCGATCGTCATCGCACCAGCGGCGGCGTCTCGAAGGTGTGGAACGGCGCCGGCGACGGCACCGTCCACTCGAGACCGCCGTCGCGCGCCTCGAAGTAGTTGTCCGCGGCCCGCGGCCCGCCCTTGATCGCCTTGAGCACGATGTACAGGAACAGCAACTGGCTGAGGCCGAAGCCGAAGCTGCCGATGGTCGCCACCATGTTGAAGTCGGCGAACTGCATCGGGTAGTCAGCGTAGCGGCGCGGCATGCCGGCCAGCCCGAGGAAGTGCATCGGGAAGAAAGTGATGTTGAAGAAGATCATCGATAGCCAGAAATGCCACTTGCCGAGCGTCTCGTCGTACATGTGCCCGGTCCACTTCGGCAACCAGAAGTAGGCGCCGGCGAAAAGGGCGAACAGCGACCCCGCGACCAGCACGTAGTGGAAGTGCGCGACCACGTAGTAGGTGTCGTGCAACTGAATGTCGATCGGCGCCATCGCCAGGATCAGTCCGGTGAAGCCGCCCATCGTGAACACGAAGATGAAGCCGACCGAGAACAGCATCGGCGTCTCGAAGGTCATGGCGCCGCGCCACATGGTCGCCAGCCAGTTGAAGATCTTCACCCCGGTGGGCACCGCGATCAGCATGGTCGCGTACATGAAGAAAAGCTGTCCGGTGACCGGCATGCCGGTGGTGAACATGTGGTGCGCCCAGACGATGAACGACAGGATCGCGATCGAGGCGGTCGCGTACACCATCGAGGCGTAGCCGAACAGCGGCTTCCTGGCGAACACCGGCACGATCTGGCTGACGATGCCGAAGGCCGGCAGGATCATGATGTACACCTCGGGATGGCCGAAGAACCAGAAGATGTGCTGGTACATCACCGGGTCGCCGCCGCCGGCGGCATTGAAAAAGCTGGTGCCGAAGTGACGGTCGGTGAGCGTCATCGTGATCGCGCCCGCGAGCACCGGCATCACCGCGATCAGCAGGTAGGCGGTGATCAGCCAGGTCCAGCAGAACATCGGCATCTTCATCAGCGTCATGCCGGGCGCGCGCATGTTCAGGATCGTGGTGATGATGTTGATCGAGCCCATGATCGAACTGGCGCCCATGATGTGCAGGGCGAAGATCGCCATGTCCATGCCCGGGCCCATCTGGATCGACAGCGGCGCGTACAGCGTCCAGCCTGCGGCGGTGGCGCCGCCGGGAACGAAGAACGAGGCGACGATCAGCAGCGCCGCCGGCGGCAGCAGCCAGAAACTGAAGTTGTTCATGCGCGCGAACGCCATGTCCGAGGCGCCGATCTGCAGCGGGATCATCCAGTTCGCGAAGCCGACGAAGGCGGGCATGATCGCGCCGAACACCATGATCACGCCGTGCATGGTCGTGAGCTGGTTGAAGAACTCCGGCCGGTACAACTGCATTCCCGGCTGGAACAGCTCGAGGCGCAGCATCAGCGCCAGCACGCCTCCGGTCAGGAACATGACGAAGCTGAACCACAGGTACATCGTGCCGATGTCCTTGTGGTTGGTCGCGTACAGCCAGCGCCGCCAGCCGCGCGGATGGTCGTGCGCGTGGTCGTGCCCGGAGGCGTGTCCGTGACCGTGAGTGACAACGCTCATCGCTGCTCCCTCGAACTCGCTGCTCTACTGGCTATTGGTGATTGGACCGGGCCTGCGCTCGTCGCCACGCTTCGCGTCTTACCCACGGGCGAAGGCGTCACTTTCTCGCGGCCTTGAACTCGGCCGGCTGGACGATGCCGAGCTGGTTGTTCCACGAGTTGCCGACAAAGGTCGCGACCGCCGCCAGTTCGACGTCCGACAGTTGCCGCCACGCCGGCATCGCCCCCTTGCCGTTGAGCAGGATCGCGATGCTGTCGGGGCGGCTCGCCGCGATCTTGCTGCCGACAAGCGGCGGAAACGCCGGCTTCAGGCCCTGCCCGGCGGGCTGATGGCAGGCCTGGCAGTGGGTTGCGTAGACCTGGGCACCGCGCGCCATCAGTTCCGGCTGGGTCCACTGCTTGGCCGGGTCGTCGAGACGCGCCGCCATCTCCTTCTTGCGCTCGGCCACCCAGGCACTGTATTCATCGGCCGAGACCACCCGCACCACGATCGGCATGAACGCATGGTCGCGGCCGCACAGCTCGGCGCACTGACCACGGAAGGTGCCGATTCGCTCGGCGCGGAACCAGGTGTCGCGCACAAAACCCGGGATCGCGTCCTGCTTGACTCCGAACGCCGGCACCCACCAGGCATGGATCACGTCCTGGGCGGTGGTGATGATCCGGATCTTCTTGTCCACCGGCACCACCAGCTCGTTGTCCACCTCGAGCAGATAGACCTCGTTGGCGCGACGCGCGGCGTCGTTGCCGCCGTCGATCTGGTCGCGCGGGGTCGCCAGCGTCGACAGGAACGAGATGCCCTCGCCCTCGCCCTTCAGGTAGTCGTAGCCCCACTTCCACTGGTAGCCGGTGACCTTGATCGTGATGTCGGAGTTGGCGGTGTCCTTCATCGCCACCACGGTCCGGGTCGCCGGCAACGCCATCAGGATGACGATGATGAACGGGATCACGGTCCAGACGATCTCGACCCGGGTGCTCTCGTGGAAGTCGGCCGGCACCGCGCCCTTGCTCTTGCGGTGCTTCCAGATCGAATAGAACATCACGCCGAACACGACGACGAAGATCAGGCCGCAGATGATCAGCATCATCCAGTGCAGCGTGTGGATCTCGCGCGCGATCTGCGTCACCGGCGGCGCCAGGTTGAAGCGGCTCTGGATCGCCGCCGCGCCGCCCGCGAGCGCCAGCAGCGAGATGCCCGCCAGCGCGCGCACGAGGAGGTGGAACCGCCGCATCGTCGTCATCGATCGTCCCGCCAAGCCATCAAGTTCCGTTCGTCTTGTCACGCCGTCCCGGCGTGGCAGGGGTTCAATTCACTCTTCAGGCAGGCCACGACGCCGACTGCCGCAGCGCCTGCTGCAGTGACCGCGCCAGGGCCGGACGCTGCGCTTCGGGCAGATGTCGCCCCACCTCGACCTGCACGCCTTGTTCGACCAGGAGCACACGCGCCCGGCACAGCGGCCCACGACCGGCGACGGCGAGCTCGACGCGCGTCCAGGGTGCGTTCAGTTGCGTGCGCCGCACCCGGTTGCCTTCGCGCTGCTCGATGCATAGCCGGCCGGCGGCAAGCTCGATTCGCTCGCAGTCGGCCGCATGCCGGCCGTAGCAGAAGAACGCCGCCGCCAGCGCCAGCAGTTCGAGTCCGACGAAGGGCAGCACGAGCCACAACCCGAACGCCGCGAAGCCGGCGCCGACAAAAACCGCCAGCGCCGCCGCGCCGGCCAACGCCAGCGCGAGCTGCGCCGGACTCGCCGAGCAGTTGCGCTTGAGGGTCAAGCCGAAAGCGGAATCCGACATGGTCAGCAACGCGCGCACCCCTGGACTCACAGCGATGCGCAGCCGGGAATCGCCGACTTCCCCGACTTTGGCGACCGCAGGCCTCAATCTGCGGCAACCTTGATCGAGCGCAAAGCGCGCGGATTGTATGGGTCCAGGAAAGCCCCAGCAACCGCTTCGGCACTCAAACCACAGAGGCGCCGATGTCGCGTCGCAACGACAGTGCCGGCGAAGCAGGCGACGACCGCAGGCTGCGGTCGCGCTGCGTGGCGGCCGCTGCAGCCGCCGTCAGCCGCCGGTCTCGCCTACCGTCGCCGCAGGCGCTCGCGCACGCGGTCGAGCGCGATCCTCGATTCGCCGCCGTTACGTGCCGCGGCCGGCGCCGCACGCCACGCATGTGCGTACACGACCTCGATCGTCAGGCCGATGCGACCTGCGCCGTTGCGGCGCGCGTCGAGGGCCGCGAGCAGCGCGCGGCACTGGCGCGACGAGGGCAGTGCCTGCGGCCGGTCGGGGCGCGGGTTGGCGCCGAGCGCGCGCACCTCGGCCAGCAGCGCGCGCGGCGACGCATACGTGAGCTCGATGCACTCGACGTCGAGCACCGGAGACGAGAACCCGCTCGCGACCAACGCGTCGCCGACATCATGCATGTCGGCAAACGGCAGCGGCCGCGCCTGCGGCAGCGCCAGCGCGCAGGCGGCGCGCAGTTCCTTCAGCGTATCGGGACCGAAGCACGAGAACAGCAGCAGGCCGTCGGGCCGCAGCACGCGTCGCAACTCCGCCAGCAGCGCGTTCGGCGCCGGATGCCAGTGGAGCATGAGATTCGAGTAGACGAGATCGGCCGCAGCGTCGGCCAGCGGCAGGGCGGCGCCGTCGGCGCAGACGCGCAGCGCCGCGGCATTCGCGCCGGCCGCCGACCACAGGCGCGCGAGCCAGCGCGCGGGCGGCCTGCCGCGTGCCAGGATTGCCTCGCACAGATCGACGCCGACCCAGGTCGAGCGCGCGAATCGCTGTTGCAGCGGCGCGCGCGAAGCGCCGCAGCCGCAGCCGAGGTCGATGATCCGGCGCGGGTCGATGCGAATCGGCTCGAGGCGCTCGATCAGGCGCCGGTCGACCTCGCGCAGCAGCGCCGCGTGCGCGCCGATGCGCGCGGCGCGCTGCGTGAACTGGCGCCGCACTGTGGCCAGAAGCGCCGTCGCGTCGCCGGGTGCGAGCGAGGGCGGGCGATCCTGTCCTCGGTGGTCGGGCAGCATGCGGCGGGCGGAAGCGATACGTGCAGCCGGCGCTTCGACAACGCGCTGCGGTGGCGCCGCGCACTTGCGAGCGCGCGCTCATGCGCCGCGAGCGGCGCGGGGAAACGCGCCGCGAACCGGCTGCAGCCAGTGTATATGCTGGCTCCCGTGCCCGCGCCGCCACCGCCAACGCCGCCTTCGTCCGCCGCCGCGCTTGCGCATCGCGCGGCCAGCGAGGCCTGGTCGCTGCGCGCGTGGATCGCGCCGCACTGCGCCCTGTGCGGCAGCGCGCGCGGCGATCCGATATGCGCCGGTTGCGCCGCCGACTTCTTCGCCGCCGACGAGCGCCGCTGCCGCGTGTGCGCTTTGCGTCTGGGCAGCGGCGACTTGTGCGGCCGCTGCCTGCGCCAGCCGCCGGCCTTCGACGCCACGCATGCGCTGGCCGACTACGCGGCGCCGATCGACGCGCTGGTCTCTGGCTTGAAGTTCGCGCACCGGCTCGAGATCGCGCGCACATTCGGCTCTCTGCTCGGCCGCCTGATCGACGAGCGCGCGCCGCCTGATGCCTGCCTGGTGCCGGTGCCGCTCGCCTTCGAGCGGCAGCGCGAACGCGGCTTCAACCAGGCGCTCGAGATCGCCCGGGTCGCGGCGCGTACCTGCGGCCGCCCACTGCTGGCGCAGGCGCTGCTGCGCGTGCGCCATCGGCCACCGCAGGAGGCGCTGGCGCTTGCAGCGCGGCATGCCAACCTGCGCGGCGCCTTCGCCGTCGACGCCGGGCACGAGGCGGCGCTGGCCGGCCGCTGCGTCGTGCTGATCGACGACGTCATGACCAGCGGCAGCACGCTCGACGAGGCCGCGCGCGTGCTCAAGCGCGCCGGCGTCGCGCCGGTGATCTGCGCCGTGGTCGCTCGCACGCCCTGAGGGGCTGTGAGGAAATCGTTGCGAGCGGCCCGAGATCGCGCCGAGCAGCGCACCCGTACAGAGGCGTACGGCGAGCAGCGCAGGCGCGAGATCGGGACGCGCAGTAGATTTGCTCACAGCCTCTGAGCCGGAGCCGATGTTTCACGTTGTCCTGGTCGCCCCCGAGATCCCGCCCAACACCGGCAACGTGATCCGCCTGTGCGCCAACACCGGCGCGCAACTGCACCTGGTGCGGCCGCTGGGCTTCGATCTTTCCGACAAGCAGCTGCGTCGCGCCGGCCTCGACTACCACGAGTACGCCGCCGTCAAGGTGCACGACGATTGGCCGGCGTTGCTGGCTGCCGAGTCACCCGAGCGCACGCGCATGTTCGCGCTCACCACGCACGGGTCGATGCCGATCGCGCAGGTGCGCTTTCGCGCCGGCGACTGGCTCGTGTTCGGGGCCGAGTCCGCGGGCTTGCCGGCGGCGCTGCGCGAGTCGTTTGCGCCGGCGCAGCGCTTGCGGCTGCCGATGCGGCCGGGCAACCGCAGCCTGAACCTGTCCAATGCCGTGGCGGTGGTGGTGTTCGAGGCATGGCGCCAGAACGGCTACGCCGGCGGCGCATAGCTCCGGCGTATCAGCTTCAACTGCGCTCGAGGTGGGAACGCGCACGCGCGCCGCGGGCGATGCGTTGGCGCAGCCGCTCGGCCAAGCGCGCCGCGTCGGTCTCCAGGCACCACAGTTCGCGGTGTTCGGCGCGGATGAAGCCTTCGTCGGCGGCGTGGCGCAGAAAGTCGATCAGCCGATCAAAGTAGCCGGCAACGTTGAGCAGACCGACCGGCTTGGGCTGCAGCCGCAACTGCAGCCAGGTGATCATCTCGAACATCTCCTCGAAGGTGCCGTAGCCGCCGGGCAGGACGATGAAGGCGTCGGCGCGGCTCGCCATCGTGCGCTTGCGCGTGTGCATCGTGTCGACGACGATCAGCTCGCTCAGGCCGCGGTGCGCGAGCTCGGGTCGCATCAGGTGCTCGGGGATGACACCGGTCACGCGCCCGCCGGCGGCGAGCGCGGCGTCGGCCAGCGCGCCCATCAGGCCGACGTGGCCGCCGCCGAACACGACCTCGATGCCGTGCTGCGCCAGCCAGGCGCCGAGCGCATGCGCCGCGGTCCGGTACTCGGCGCGCACTCCCGCCTGCGAGCCGCAGAACACGCACACCGCGCGCAAAGCGGCGACTGCCGGCGCGCCGCTCACTCGGGCCTCGGCTCACGCGCGAGCAGCCGCTGCAGTGCTGCGCGCGGCTCGAGCCGCCCGTCGAGCACCGCACACACCTCCTGCGTGATCGGCATCTCGACGCCGAGCGCCGCGGCGCGCGCCGCCACCGCCGGCGCCGACCACACGCCCTCGGCCACGTGTCCGAGTTCGGCCAGCGCATCGGCCAGCGCGCGGCCGCGCCCCAGCATCAGCCCGACCTGGCGGTTGCGCGACAGCTCGCCGGTGCAGGTCAGGATCAGGTCGCCGACGCCGGCTAGCCCGGTGAAGGTTTCGGCGCGCGCGCCGAGCGCCACGCCCAGGCGCGTGATCTCGGCCAGACCGCGCGTGATCAGCGCCGCGCGCGCATTCAAGCCGAGCCCGAGCGCATCGGCGATGCCGGTGGCGATCGCCAGCACGTTCTTCACCGCGCCGCCGACTTCGACGCCGACCACGTCATCGGTCGAGTAGATGCGCAGCGCACCGGCGTGGCATGCGGCGGTGACCCGCGCGCACAGCGCCGGCGCGCCGGCAATCGTGAGCGCGGTCGGCAGGCCTCGCGCCACCTCGTCGGCGAAGCTGGGCCCCGACAGCGATCCGGCGAGGCACTGCGATCCGAGCTCGGCCGCCACCACCTGATGCGCGAGCAGGCCGCTGTCGCGTTCGAAGCCCTTGCACAGCCAGGCGATCGGTGCGGCCGAGTGCAGGGCGCGCAGGCGGCGCAGCACCTCGCGCAGCGCCGCTGTCGGCGTGGCGATGAAGATCAGCTCGGCGTCCGCCAGCGCGCGCGCCAGATCGGCGCTCACCGCGAGCTCCTGCGGCAGCCGATGCTGCGGCAGATAACGCCGGTTGCAGCGGCTGGCGTCGATCTCGGCCGCCTGCGCCGGGTCGCGCGCCCACAGGCACACCGCGTGGCGCGCCGCCAGGGCGCCGGCGAACGCGGTGCCCCAGGCACCGGCGCCGAGCACCGCGACCTTCATCCGCAGCGCCGTCGCTATTGCGGCGTCGCGCTCGCCGGCGCCAGGGTCGCGCCCTGGCGCTGGGCGAGGCGCTGCTGGTAGAGCGACTCGAAGTTGATCTCGGCCAGATGCACGGGCGGCAGACCGGTGCGGTTGATCAGATCGGCGATGTTGGCGCGCAGGTAGGGATAGACGATGCCCGGGCAGACGATGCCGACGATCGGCTCGAACTGTTCCTCGGGGATGCCGCGCATCTCGAAGATCCCGCCTTGCTTGGCCTCGACCAGGAACAGCACCCGGTCCTTGATGCGCGCGGTCGTGGTCACGCGCACGACGATCTCGACGATGCCGTCGAGGACCTTTTCGTGGCTGACCTCGAGTTGCACATCGACCTGCGGCGCCTCCTGCTCGAGAAAGATGGTCGGCGCGTGCGGCATCTCGAGCGAGGCGTCCTTCAGGTAGACGCGCTGCAGTTGGAACACGGGGGCGGCGGCCGCGGCGGCGGCGCTGGGAGTGTCGGCCATGGGACGGTTCCGTTTCAGTGCGGTGCGCAGCGCGCGGCCGCGGTCAGGTGCCGCCGGTGCCGCCGGCGCGGTTCATTGCGCCGGCCGCTCAGGCGGCCAGCAGCGGTGTCAGCTTTCCGTCACGGTCGAGGGCGGCGAGATCGTCGAAGCCGCCGACGTGGGTCGCGCCGATGAAGATCTGCGGCACCGTGCGACGGCCGGTCTTTTCGATCATCTCGTCGCGTCGCGCCGGTTCCAGGTCGATGCGGATCTTGCGGATCTGCGCCACACCGCGCGCCTTGAGCAGCGCCTCGGCGCGCTGACAGTAGGGGCACACGGCGGTGCTGTACATGACGACGTCGACGGTCATCGAAGCTTCCCTGCAAACTTGCACTGTTTACTTGCGCACCGGCAGTCCGGCCTCGCGCCAAGCGGCCAGGCCGCCCGCCAGGACGAACACCTCGCCGAAGCCTGCGGCCCGCAACTGGGCGGCGGCCGGGCGCGCAGTCTGGCCGGTATTGCAGACGACGATCACCGGCCGGTCCTTCTTCAGTTCGCCGGCGCGGTCGGCGAGTGCGGCGCGCGGCAGGTTCTTCGCATTCGGCAGCGAGCCGCGAGCGAACTCGTCGGCGCCGCGCACATCGACGATCTGCGCGTTGCGGCTGTTGATCAGCCGCGTCGCCTCGAGCGTGTTGAGCCCCGGTCCGGCAGCGCGGTTGCGGATCAGCGGCCAGATCAGCATCGCGCCGCTGATGAAGGCGATCGCGATCAGAAAGATGTTGTCGATGAAAAACTGCACGCGCGACCTTCGGCGGTGGGCAACGGACGGCGATTATAAAATGCCCGCTTCTGGCGCGCGCTTGCGCGCGCGCCGCCGCGCAGCGAGGGACGCGACCACATGTACAAGCTGGTGCTGATGCGCCACGGCGAAAGCCAGTGGAACCTCGAGAATCGCTTCACCGGCTGGACCGACGTCGACCTGACCGACCGCGGCTGCGCTGAGGCCACCGCCGCCGGCCAACTGCTGCGGCGCGAGGGCTTCGGTTTCGATATCGCCTACACCTCGGTGCTCAGGCGCGCGATCCGTTCGCTGTGGCTGGCGCTCGATGCGCTCGACCTGATGTGGATTCCGGTGGTGCACAGTTGGCGCCTGAACGAGCGCCACTACGGCGCCCTGCAGGGACTGAACAAGGCCGAGACCGCGGCCCGCTTCGGCGAGCAGCAGGTGCTTGCCTGGCGGCGCGCCTACGCGATCGCGCCCGAGCCGCTCGGCCGCGACGATCCGCGCTGGGCCGGCAACGACCCGCGCTACCGGCACGTGCCGCCCGGCGAGATGCCGGCCACCGAGTCGCTGCAGGACACGGTGGCGCGCGTGCTGCCGTTCTGGAATGACTCGATCGCGCCGGCGCTGCAGCGCGGCCGGCGCGTGCTGGTGGCCGCGCACGGCAACTCGCTGCGGGCACTGGTCAAGTACCTGGACGCGATCTCCGACGACGACATCGTCGGCCTGAACATCCCGACCGGCCAGCCGCTGGTCTACGAGCTCGACGAGCGCCTCCAGCCCATCCGTCACTACTACCTGGGCGACCCCGAGGCGATCGCGCGTGCGACGGCGGCCGTCGCTGCCCAGGGCAAGGCCGGTGCCACCCGCTAGCGGACCGCTGGGCGCGCCTGCTCTGGCTGGCGCGCTCGCGCTGGCGCTGCTGTTGGCACCAGCCACCACCGTCGTCGCGCAGCAGAAGTCGGCGCGCACCGAACCGAGGGCGGCGCAGCCGCCGGCGACACGCGCCGCCCCCGCGCCCACGCGCAGCGACACCGCTGCCGCGCGGCGTCAGCGCGAGCTGCGCGCCGAACAGCAGCGGCTGCAAGGCGCGCTGGCGCGCAGCAAGCGCCAGTTGGCGGCCGCCGAGGCCTCGCACAGCGAAGCCACCGACGCGCTGAGGGCGTCCGAGGCGTCGATCTCCGCCGCCAACCGCAGGCTGCGCGAGCTCGCCCGCAACCGCCAGCAGGTCGAGCGCCAGATCGCAGCGTTGCAGCAGCGCAGCCGCGCGGTCGCCGCCCGGCACGACGCCCGACAGCAGGAACTCGGGCAGATCCTGCGCGTGCAGTTCGCGGCCGCGCAGCAGCCGGCGTGGATGCGGCTGCTCGACGGCGAGTCGCCGCAGCAGCAGGGTCAGGATCTGGCCTACCTCGGCTACCTGGCGCGCGCCGGCAGCCGGTCGGTGGACGAGCTGCGCGAGCGCGGCGAGGAGCTGGCGGCGCTCGAAGAACAGTCGCGCGCCAGCATCGATGAGCTGGCGGCGATCGCCGAGGCGGAAGACGGCAGTCGCAAGCAACTGCTGCTGCAGCAGGCGGCGCGCCGGCAGACGCTCGAACGGCTGGCGCGCCAGATCGAGACCCAGCGGCAGTCGATCGCCACCCAGGAGCGCGACGACCGGCGCCTGGCCTCGCTGCTGAACGAACTGTCGCGGGTTCTGGCCGAGCAGCAGCGCCGCGAGCGCGCCGCGGCGCGCTCGCGCAACGAATCCGCCCGCCCGTCGCCGCCGCGGCCGCCAGCGGCGGCGAGCGCAACCGAGCGCGCGCCGGCAGAAGCGCCGCCGGCGCAGCTTCGCGGCCGCATGACGCTGCCGGTGCAAGGCGAGTTGGGCGCGCGCTTCGGCTCGCCGCGGCGCACCGAGGCCGGCGTCAACGCCCCGACCTGGAAAGGGGTGTTCATCCGCGCGCCGATCGGCGCCCCGGTGCGCGCGGTGGCCGCCGGTCAGGTCGTGTTCGCCGACTGGCTGCGCGGCTTCGGCAACCTGCTGGTCATCGACCACGGCGAGGGTTTCCTCTCCGTCTACGGCAACAACGAGTCGCTGCTGGCCCAGGTCGGGGAACGAGTGGCCGCCGACGAGGTCATTGCAGAGGTCGGCAACACCGGTGGCAATGCGGAGCCGGGCCTATACTTTGAGATGCGCCTGCAGGGCCGCCCGGTCGATCCTTTGCGCTGGGCCGCAGCGCGCTAGTCTGCCGGCCTCCTCGGGTCCGTCACCGACGCCTGTCGCTACGCGTTTTGGAGGTCGCATGAGCGGTCGTTTGCGCAGTGTGGGTCTGATCGTCGTCGGCGCCGTCGCCGGCGTGGCGATCAGCCTCGGAATCTCCGCCTACGCGCTGCGCGACAGCCGCGGGCCGATCCCGCTGGAAGAGATCCGCCAGTTCACCGACGTCTTCGGCGCGATCAAGGCCAACTACGTCGAGCCGGTCGACGATCGCCGCCTGATCCAGGAGGCGATCAGCGGCATGCTGACCGGGCTCGACCCGCACTCGGCCTTCCTCGACGCCGACGCCTTCCGCGACCTTCAGGCCGGCACCCAGGGCGAGTTCGGCGGCCTCGGCATCGAAGTCGGGGTCGAGGACGGGGCGATCCGCGTGATCGCGCCGATCGACGACACGCCGGCGGCGCGCGCCGGCATCAAGGCCGGCGACCTGATCATCAAGATCGACGACAAGCTCACGCGCGGGATGTCGCTGCCCGAGGCGGTCAAGCACATGCGCGGCAAGCCCAAGACCACGGTCACTCTGACCGTGGTGCGCCGGGGCGAGGCGGCGCCGATCGAGTTCCGTCTCGTGCGCGACGTGATCCGCGTCGTGTCGGTGCGCTCGCGCATGGTCGAGCCTGGCTACGCCTTCGTTCGCATCTCGCAGTTCCAGGAGCGCACGGTCGAGGATCTGGTCAAGCACCTGAGCGACCTGTTCCGCCAGGGTCCGATCAAGGGTCTGGTGCTCGACCTGCGCAACGATCCGGGCGGCCTGCTGCACTCGGCCGTCGGCGTGTCGGCGGCGTTCCTGCCGCCGCGCGCGCTGGTGGTGTCGACCGACGGCCGCAACGAAGATGCGCGCCGCAAGTTCGTTGCCGCGCCCGAGGACTACCTGCGCGGCCGCGGCGAAGATCCGCTGGCGCGCCTGCCGAAGGAAGTGAGGTCGGTGCCGATGGTGGTGCTGGTCAACGGCGCCACCGCCTCGGCCGCCGAGATCGTCGCCGGCGCCCTGCAGGATCACAAGCGCGCCACGGTGATCGGCTCGCAGACCTTCGGCAAGGGCTCGGTGCAGACGATCATCCCGATCCGCAGCGACGCCGACGCACCGGCGGCGATCAAGCTCACCACCGCCCGCTACTTCACCCCCAGCGGCCGCTCGATCCAGGCGCGCGGCATCATCCCCGACCTGCCGGTCGAGGACACGCCAGAGGGCAACTTCGCCGGCTTCACGATCCGCGAGGCCGACCTCGCCCGCCACCTCGGCGACCGGCGCGGCGCCGCGCCGCAGCCACCGGCCGAGACCGCGCCGGCGCCGGCGCCGGCACCTGCCCCGGCACCCTCGTCCGACGCTCCGGCGGCACCGCCGGCGCCGGTGGCGCAGCGCCGCTACGAATTCGGTTCGCCCGAGGACTTCCAGTTGCGCCAGGCACTGAACCATCTGCAGGGACGCCCGGTCGATGTCGCCCGCCAGCGCGACAGCGTGGCTGCGGTGCCGGCGCCGGCCGCCGGCAAGAAGTAGCCGCCGCCTGAAGGCGACCGGTGGCGAAGCCTCCGGTCGGCTCGGGCCCGGCACCGCCGCCCGCGAGCGCGCCCACACTTGCCACCCGTCGATGACCGACGATGAACTGCTGCGCTACTCGCGCCACATTCTGCTCGACGAGATCGGCGTCGACGGCCAGGCGCGCCTGCGCGCCGCGCACGCGCTGGTGATCGGCGCCGGCGGGCTGGGCTCGCCGGCGGCCTTCTACCTCGCCTCGGCCGGCGTCGGCGCCCTGACCCTGGTCGACGGCGACTGCGTCGACCTCACCAACCTGCAGCGCCAGATCCTGCACACGACCGAACGCATCGGCCAGCCGAAGGCCGAGTCGGGCCGGCACACGCTCGAGGCGATCAATCCGCAGGTGCGCATCGAAGCACTCGCCGCGCGCGTCGCCGGCGAGCGGCTCGACGCGCTGGTGCAGGCAGCCACGGTGGTGCTCGACTGCAGCGACAACTTCGCGACCCGGCACGCGATCAACCGCGCCTGCGTCGCGCACCGGCGGCCGCTGGTGTCGGGCGCCGCGGTGCGCTTCGACGGCCAACTGTCGGTGTTCGACCTGCGCCAGCCGCACTCCGGCTGCTATGCCTGCCTGTTTCCCGAAGGCGAAGGCCAGGACGAGCCATGCGCGCTGATGGGCGTGTTCGCGCCGCTGACCGGCATCGTCGGCAGCCTGCAGGCGGCCGAGGCGCTGAAGCTGGCCGCGGCCGAGAGTGGCGCGATCGGCGAGTCGATGCACGGCCGCCTGCTGCTGCTCGATGCCCTGGCCATGAGCTTTCGCACCGTGCGCGTGCCGCGCGATCCGCGCTGCCTAGTGTGCGGCCAGCGCCTATGAAGGTCGCCGCACTGCTCGACTGCCCGCGCGCCGCCCTGGCGCTGGTGGCGGCGTTCGCACTGCTGGCTATCGCGGCGGCGCTCGGCTTGCAGTACGGGCTCGGTCTCGCGCCCTGCCCGCTGTGCGCGTTGCAGCGGCTGGCGCTGGTCGTCGCCGGCGCGGTGGCCGCGGCGGGTGCGCTGCTCGCGCATGGCCGGGGCTGGCAGCTCGGCTTTCTCGGCGCCTCGACGCTGGCGGCACTGGCCGGCGCCTCGGTGGCCGCTTGGCACGTGCGCATCCTGGCGGCGCCGGCGGGGTCGTTCTCCTGCGGCCGGCCGTTCCAGTGGCTGCACGAAGACTTTCCGCTCGCAGTCTGGCTGCCGCGCCTGTTCCGCGGCTACGGTGACTGCCTGAGCAACGAGTGGACGTTGCTCGGTCTCGGCGTGCCGCACTGGTCGCTGGCCGGCTTCGCGATCGTCCTGGCGCTGCTTGCGCTCGGTTTCAGGGGCGCGCTGCGCGCGCGGCGCTGAGCGCACCGGCGCCGGCCGCGCGCGCGGTCGTTCAGGCCAGAAGTAACGGCAACTGCGCCTCCAGACCCTCGGCCGGCGGCTTGCGAAAGCCGCTCTTGGCGAAGCGGTGCCAGCGGCCGATCACGTAGGCGACCGCGAGCGCGGCGTGGGCGCCGGCGTCGAGACTGTCCGGCACTTCGCGCTGCGTGACCGCGACGCGAAAGCTCTGCCGCAGCGAGCTTTCGATGCGATCGAGCAACTGGTTGATCCGCTCCTGCAGCCGCTCGTGCTCGTTGACCAGCGCATCGCCGATCAGCACCCGCGTCATGCCGCGGTTGGTGGCGGCGAAGTCGAGCAGCATGCGCACGATCCGGCCCGCCTGGCGCAGCCCCGAGGTCTCCTTGGTCTCGATGTCGTTGATCAGGCCGAAGATCGTGCTCTCGATGAACTCGATCAGGCCCTCGAACATCTGCGCCTTGCTGGCGAAGTGGCGGTACAGCGCCGCTTCCGAGACCGACAGCCGCGCCGCCAGTGCCGCGGTGGTGACCCGCTCACCCTTGGGATCCTCGAGCATCGCCGCCAGTGTCTGCAGGATCTGCAACCGTCGCGCACCCGGTCTGCGTCTGGCCTGAATGCTGCCGCCTGTCTCGGCGGTCTTCTGTTCGCTGCTCACTGGAGTCCCTTCGGGATTCGCCTGCGTTGGCCGCCGCTGCGCCGCCGCGCGCCGCCCCCGGTCTCGCGGCCAGCGTGCGTGCGACGGCTGCGAATCTAACCGAACGGCGGCCCGACGTGGGGAATCACTTCGGCGCCCTCGGCCTAGGGTAGAGAACAGAAGCAGTAGGCGTAAGCCCGCGTCGGATCGGCGCGGCCGGACTCGAACAGGCGCGCCAGGCGAGCGAGTTCGGAGTGAGCCTCGGGGTCGATCGCCCTCAGCCGGGCCGGCAGCCAGCCCAGTTGCTTGCCGACGGCCGCCGCCGCTTCGCCCAGCAGCAGGGCGAGCCAGCGCTCGAGTCCGCGCGGCTCGCGCTCGACGTAGACGACGCGGTAGTCGACCAGCTTGGCGCGCTCGGCGGCACCGGCCACCGCGTCGTGCAGGCCGCCGAGCCGATCCACCAGGCCGTTCGCCTGCGCCTGGCGGCCGGTCCAGACGCGACCCTGCGCCACGGCGTGGATCTTCTCGGGTGTGGTCTTGCGTTCGCTCGCCACCTGGCCGATGAAGCGCTGGTAGTAGTGATCGACGCGCGTGCGCACGATCTGCGCGATGCGCGGGTCGAGCGGCTGCCCCGGATGCAGCGCGCCGGCGATCCAGGTGGTGGCAGCACCGCCGCGACCGACGCCGACCTTGTCGAGCGTGCGCTCGAAGGTCGGCATGACGCCGAACACGCCGATCGAGCCGGTGATCGTGGTCGGGTCGGCGACGATCTCGTCGGCCGACATCGCAATCCAGTAGCCGCCGGAGGCGGCCAGATCGCCCATCGAGGCCACCACCGGCTTGCCTGCACGGCGCGTCAGTTCGACTTCGCGCCGCACCAGCTCGGAGCCGAAGACGCTGCCGCCGGGAGAATCGATGCGCAGCACCAGCGCCTTGATGTTGTCGTCCTCGCGCGCGCGGCGGATAACTTCGGCGGTGACGCGGCCGCCAATCATCCCCGGCGGTGCTTCGCCGTCGACGATCTCGCCCTGCGCCACGACGACGCCCACCGCCGGGCCGCGCCGCGCCGCGATCGTCGCCAGGTAGGCGTGAAAGCCGATCTGGCGGAAGGTGCCGCTGTTGTCGCCGGCGGGCGCGCCGCGCTCGATGAAGGCGGCGCGGAACTCGTCGCGCGTCTTGATCGCGTCGATCAGCTTCTCTTCCAGCGCCAGTCGCGCGAAGTCGCCGTCGGTCTGCGCCACCCGCCGCGGCAGATCGTCGATCAGGCGTGCGATCGCGCCGCGCGGCAGCTCGCGCGCGCCCTCGACCTCGGCGGTCCAGCTCGACCACAGGTCGCCCATCCACGCCTGGTCGGCCTCGAGCGCCTCGGGCGAGGGCGCCTGCCGCGTCAGCGGCTCGATCGCGCTCTTGTAGCGGCCGGCCTGGAAGCCGTGCATCGTGATGCCTAGCTTGTCGAGCGCATCGCGGAAGTACAGGCCGACGCCGCCGACGCCGCGCAGCATGATGCCGCCGTAGGGGTGCAGGTAGACCTCGTCGGCGTGGGCGGCGAGGAAGTACTGGCGCTGGGTGAAGTTCGAGCCCCAGGCGACCACCTCCTTGCCGCCCTGGCGGAAGCGGTCGAGCGCGGCGGCTACCTCGCGCAGGCTGGCGGTACCGCCGCCGGTCAGGTCGTCGAGCACGAGCACCGCGCGCACGATGTTCGGGTCGGTCGCGGCCGCGTCGAGTGCCGCCAGCACGTCGCGCACGCGCGTCTCGCGCCGCGGCTCGCCGAAGGCTTGGGCGAACAGCAGGTCGCTGCCGGCGAGCGTGTACTGCTCGACCAGATCGCCGTGCAGATTGAGCACGAGTGCGGTGTTCTCCTTGACCGCCGGCACGCGCTCGACGCCGAACCAGGCGACCAGCAAAAGCACCAGCAGCGCCAGAAACAGCAGATTGAGCACGAGACGGCGGGTGCTGTCGAGCAGCCACCACAGGGCGCCGAAGCTGCGGCGCACGATGCCGGGACGAGATGTCATCGGGTTGACTCCGGTCGGTCTTGGATCGTCGGGCGAGGACGGGAGCAAGCTTACCTAGACGCCGGACCCGCCCCGCGTGCGGCGCCGGCGCAGCGCCGTGGAACGTTCAGCCGCGACCGAGGCGGGCGAGCGCGCGCGGCAGTTCGCGCAGCGAGCGGATGCGCAAATCAACGTAGGCCGGACGCCCGGGCGCGCGCGCGCGATGCGGCAGCGTCGGGCTGAACAGGACGGTGCGGAAACCGGCGGCGCGCGCTGCCTTCAGGTTGGCGCGACTGTCTTCGATCAGGACCGCGCGCCCGCGCCGGCAACGCTCGCGCGCGAGCATCGTGCGCAGCATCAGTTGCGAGGGCTTGGGGCGGAACTGGCCGTGCACGCGCATCGACTCAATCGAGTAGCGCTGCGCCAGTTGCCGGTGCAGGTCGAGCTCGCGCACCACCGTGTGCGCGTAGGTCTGCGGCGCGTTGGTGAGCAGCACCTTGCGCGCCGCCAGCCGGCGCAGGAAGGCGGTCAGGCCGCGCTCGGCGCGCAGCAGCGCGGCAACGTCGAAGGCGTGCGTCTCGCGCAGGAAGTGGTGCGGATCGATCGCGTGATGGCGCATCAGGCCGAGCAGGGTGGCGCCGTAGCGGTGCCAGTAGACCTGGCGCAGGTGGCTCGCCTCGGCCTCGCCCAGTTCGAGGTGCTGCTGCACGTACTCGGTCATGCGCCGGTTGAGCACACCGAAGATCGCGTGCGAAGCGTCGTGCAGGGTGTCGTCGAGATCGAAGAACAGGGTCAGGCGTCGCGCGTCGAGTGTCGAGCGCGAACCGCCGCTTGCCGCAAGCGTTCGCTGCACGCTGGACGCTCGACCCAAGACCTCAGTGCGACTTGATCATCGTGCCCACGCCCTGATCGGTCAGGATCTCGAGCAGCAGGCAGTGGTCGACGCGGCCGTCGATGATGTGCACCGAGTTGACGCCGCTGCGGGCGGCCTCCAGCGCCGAGGAGATCTTCGGCAGCATGCCGCCGCTGATCGTGCCGTCGGCGAACAGCTCGTCGATCTGGCGCGCGGTCAGTCCGGTGATCAGCCGGCCGTCCTTGTCGAGCACGCCGGGCGTGTTGGTCAGCATCACCAGCTTCTCGGCCTTGAGGATCTCGGCGATCTTGCCGGCCACGACGTCGGCGTTGATGTTGTAGGACAGGCCGTCCTCGCCGAAACCGATCGGCGAGATCACCGGGATGAAGGCGTCGTCCTGCAGCGCCTTGACCACCGCCGGGTTGATCTTCTCGATCTCGCCTACCTGGCCGATGTCGTGAAACTTGGTCGGATCGTCGCGGTCGGGCATCTGCATGCGCCGGGCGCGGATCAGGGCGCCGTCCTTGCCGGTCAGGCCGACCGCCTGGCCGCCGAAGCTGTTGATCAGCATCACCAGATCGCCCTGGACCTCGCCGGCGAGCACCCACTCGACGACTTCCATCGTCTCCTCGTCGGTCACGCGCATGCCCTGGACGAAGCGGCTCTTCTTGCCGATCCGCTCGAGCGCCTCGTCGATCTGCGGCCCGCCGCCGTGCACCACCACCGGGTTCATGCCGACCAGCTTGAGCAGGACGACGTCGTGCGCGAACGCCTGCTGCAGCGCCGGATCGGTCATGGCGTTGCCGCCGTACTTGATGACGATCGTCTTGCCGTGGAAGCGGCGGATGTAGGGCAGCGCCTCCGACAGGATCTCGGCCTTCAGTTGCCGGTTCGGGGACTGGGTTGGATCGTCGGTCGATGGCATCGCGAGGCGGGCGAAGTAAGCTGCGCGAAAAGTCTATCAGCGGCGATCGCGCGCCGTGGCGAAGGAGCGCCCCATGGAACAGCAATTCGAAATCAAGGGAATGCATTGCGGCGGCTGCGTCAACCGCGTCAGCCGCGCGCTGCGGCCGCTCGCCGACGAGGTCGCGGTCACGCTCGAGCCGCCGCGCGCCACGTTGCAGGTGGCAGCACCGCTCGCCCTCGATCAGGTGCGAGCGGCGCTGGCGCAGGCTGGCGAGTTCGACGCGCTGCCGCTGCCGTAGCCAGCGAGCGCCGCCGCTCAGAGCACGTAGCGCGCCAGATCCTCGTTGCGCGCCAGCTCGCCGAGGCTGCGCTCGACGTAGGCGGCATCGACGGCGAGCGTCAGGCGGCCGGCGCGGCCGGCCTCGAAGGAGACCTGCTCGAGCAGCTTCTCCATCACCGTGTACAGCCGGCGCGCGCCGATGTTCTCGGTCTTCTCGTTGACCTGGCAGGCGATCTGCGCCAGGCGCGTGATGCCGTCCGGCGTGAAGCTCAGGTCGACCTCGTCGGTGGCGAGCAGCGCCTGGTACTGGCGCGTCAGGCAGGCGTCGGTCGCGGTCAGGATCCGTTCGAAGTCGGCCGCGGTCAGCGCCTCGAGCTCGACCCGGATCGGGAACCGCCCCTGCAGCTCCGGGATCAGGTCGCTCGGCTTGGCAAAGTGGAAGGCGCCGCTGGCGATGAACAGGATGTGATCGGTCTTCACCATCCCGTACTTGGTGTTGATCGTCGTGCCCTCGACCAGCGGCAGCAGGTCGCGCTGCACGCCCTGGCGCGAGACGTCGGCGCCCTGCACCTCCGAGCGGCTGGCGATCTTGTCGATCTCGTCGAGGAAGACGATGCCGTTTTGTTCGACGTTGGCGAGCGCGCTCGACTTCAGCTCCTCGTCGTTGATCAGGCGCGCCGCCTCCTCGTCGCTGGCGAGCTTGAGCGCCTCGCGCACCTTGAGCCGGCGCGACCTCTTGCGTCCCTGGCCGAGATTCTGGAACAGCGACTGGATCTGCTGCGTCATCTCCTCCATTCCGGGCGGCGCCATCACTTCCATCTGCGGCAGCGGCTGCGCCAGCTCGATCTCGATGTCCTTGTCGTCGAGCGCTCCCTCGCGCAGCTTCTTGCGGAACTTCTGCCGCGTCTCGCTGGCGCCGTCGCGCGCCTCGCCGGCGCCGAAGTCGCGCGCCGGCGGCAGCAGCACGTCGAGGATGCGCTCCTCGGCCGCGTCCTCGGCCTTGGCACGCACCTTCTTCATCTGCGCCTCGCGCGTCTGCTTGATCGCGATCTCGACCAGGTCGCGCACGATCGAGTCGACGTCGCGCCCGACGTAGCCGACCTCGGTGAACTTGGTCGCCTCGACCTTGATGAACGGCGCGTCGGCCAGGCGCGCCAGCCGGCGCGCGATCTCGGTCTTGCCGACCCCGGTCGGGCCGATCATCAGGATGTTCTTCGGCGTGATCTCCGAGCGCAGCGGCTCCGGCACGCGCTGCCGCCGCCAGCGGTTGCGCAGGGCGACCGCGACCGCGCGCTTGGCGCGATCCTGGCCGACGATGTGCTTGTCGAGTTCGGAGACGATCTCCTGCGGCGTCATCATGGGCGTGGGGCCGTGCTCGCGGCCGCGACCGGGCGGATCGCGGCTGCCGGCACGGCGCTGGACTCAGTCTAGGGCTTCGATCGTGTGCGACTGGTTGGTGTAGATGCACAGGTCGCCGGCGATCGCGAGCGAGTTTCGCACCACCTCGGCCGGCGCCAGATCGGTGTGATCGAGCAGCGCGCGCGCCGCCGCCTGCGCATAGGGTCCGCCGGAGCCGATCGCGATCAGTCCGAACTCGGGCTCGAGCACGTCGCCGGCGCCGGTGATGATCAGCGAGGTCTCGCGATCGGCAACCGCGAGCATCGCCTCCAGCCGGCGCAGGATGCGGTCGGTGCGCCAGTCCTTGGCCAGCTCGACCGCCGAGCGCAGCAGGTTGCCCTGATGCTTGTCGAGCTTGGCCTCGAAGCGCTCGAACAGCGTGAACGCGTCGGCGGTGGCGCCGGCAAATCCGGCCAGGATCCGGTCGTGGTGCAGGCGCCGCACCTTGCGCGCGCTGCGCTTGATGACCACGGCGCCGAGGGTGACCTGGCCGTCGCCGCCCATCGCCACGCGCGCGCCGCGCCGCGCCGACACGATCGTGGTGCCGTGAAACTGTTCCATCGTCGCACGCTCGGCAAGGTGTCCGCCCCGGCCGCGGGCGGCCGCCGGCGTCGCTAGTCGCGGCGCAACTGGACCGCGGCGACAGCGCTCACGCCCAGCAACTGGAACAGCGCCGCCACCAGCGGATTGACGTTGACGAACTCGACCCGCACGCCGGCTGCCTGCAGCTTCATCAGCAGGGTCAGCAGTGTAGCCGCGGTGGCGAAGGCCATGCGCCGCAGGTACCTGCACTCGACGCGCAGATGCGAACTGCCGCGCGCCTCCAGTGCGAGCCGGCCGAAGTGCGGCTCGCCTTCGCGCTCGATCACGCCGCGCCAGTCGAGCGCTTCGTCTCGGTCGACCGCCGGCATCACCGCCGCTTGCGTCTGCGTCCCGGCGCCCGCCTTCAGACTCGGCACCGGCGGCTCCCACGACGGCGGTGACACCTCGAAGGTGATGCAATACTGGATGCCGACTTCCTCGAACTCGGCCTGGCGTCCGAGCAGGCGCAGCGTCTCGAGCATCAGCATCCAGGCGGCGTCCGAGCTGTCGCGTCGACCCGACTCGACCGTGGCGCGCAGCGCCGCGAGCAGTTGCTCGGCACCGATCACCGTCAGCTCATGGTTCGACCGCTTGAAGGCGCCGACCACCCGCAGGAGCAGTTCGGCCCCGACCAGATCGACGCTGCGCGTGGCCGACAGGTCCAGGCACAGCGCCGCGTGCTGCGCCGCCAGCGCCTTCAACTGCTCGAGTTGGCGCACGATTTGCGCATCGACCGCCGCCGCAAGCCGCACCGTCGGCGCGGCCGCCGCCGGCGCGGCCGGCGCCGCCTTCTCGTAGTCCATCCACGTCGGCGACGAGTTGCCGAAGCGCAGCGCGTACTGCATCGTCAGCTGCTCGAAGCCGGCGGCATCACCACGCTGGTTGACGAGTTCGAACAGCATGCGCCAGGCGCTCTGGCGGTTCTCGCCGACGACGTCGCCGTCGATGCCCTGGCGCAGCGCCGCTTCGGCCGCGTCGTCCTGCCCATTGGCGAACAGGATCGCGGTCTCGTCGATCACCGAGCCGGCGCCCGAGGTGTTGACGTCGATGGCGTTGATGTTGCCGAGAAAGGCGTCGGTGCCGGGATCGAAGTCATTGCTCTCGGCCGACGCCGCCACCGGCGCCTCGACCACCGCCGCTTTCGGCCCACCGGTGCTGGCGGCGAAAGCCGGATTGCCGGTGTTGGCTGCCGGCCGCAGGAAGTCACGCGCCATCTCGGACTCGATGGCATCGATCTTGGCCGCTGTTTCCATCGCCAGCGATCGCGCCAGATCGCGTGCCGGAATCGCGTTCTCGGTGGTGGCGAAGCGCGCCGGCGGGAAGGCGCGTGCAGCGGCGCGCTCGGCCGGCTCGGACAAGGGCTTGGCCAACGGGCGCGCGACCGGCTTGGCTGCCGGCTTGGCCGCCGGACGCGACGAGGCAGCGCCACTGCGCGCCCCATCCTTGCCGTCTTTCTTGAAAAACGAGAAGACCACCCAAGCCCTTCGCGTAGCCGACGTCACCGTTGACGATGGAGCGGGTCACCGCAGGCACGCCGGCCGGCGGTCCGCCCGCACCCGGAAGGCTAACGTCCGACCTTCCCCGCGATGCGCTCCAGTTGACGGCGAATCCGCCGGCAATTCACGCGCCCTGCCACTGAGCGGGCGGACGCAGCCGTATCCGTCGTCTTGACCTCGGCGCCGCTGCACGGCGACTCAGCGCAGCGGCCGCCGAAAGCCGATTCAGTCTAACAACAATCGCTGCGCGAGCCGCCGCGACTGGGTCAAACCTGCAGCCGCCGGGCTCCCCTGCGCGAGGGACGATCTTTCAGATGAATCGCGCCACCGCCCGCTACCTGGGCGTCGAGCTCACTTGCGCGCCGGTCAGCCGGTAGTACAGGCCGAAGGGGTCGTCGTTGAGCACGTTCAGGCGCCCGCTCAGGACGATTGGCTCGAAGGTGTGCCGGATCGGCGCTGTCGCGCGCACCTCGACGATGTACTCGGGACCGAGCGACAGGCAGAACGGGCAGTGCGGCGGCCGCATGGTGAGCAGGAAGTGGTCGTGACGCTCGCCGGTGACGATCGGCAGCATGAAGCCCTGCAACCTGACTTCCTGCTGATGCAGCGCGCGCACCGCCGCAGCGAACTCCGGCACCACGCGCCGGCCTTCGGTGCGCGACTTGACCTGCGCCAGCGTGTTCCACGACACCACGCCCTTGATCTCGGGCAGCGTATTGAGCAGTGCCGGATCGATCGGCAGGCCGAGCGAATTGCTCGCCTGGCCGGCGGCCGGTGTCTGCGCCGACGCCACCGCGGCAGCGCAGACGAACAGCAGCGCCGCGCCGAGCGCCCGCCAGTGCAGTGCCGCAGTCGAGTGCATGCGCGTGAGGGTAGCAAAAGCGCTCGCCGCCGCGGCAGCGAGCATCAACCCTGAGCCAGCGCCTGGTGCACCTGCATCCGGCTGGCGCGCCACGCGGGCAGCACAGCCGCGGCGGTGGCCACCGCCAGCGCCAGGGCCAGCACCCATCCCACCTCGACCGGCCAGGCAAGCGGCGCCAGCGCAAACGAACGCGCCTGCGCCAGCGCCTGGCCCACGGCCGCGAGCGCGCCGGCCGCGAGCAAAGCGCCGAGTCCGATCGCCGCCGCCGCCAGCAGCCACGCCTCCAGCAGCAGCAACGCCGCCACCCGGCGCCGGCTGGCGCCGAGCAGGCGCAGCACGGCGATGTCGTAGCGCCGCTCCTCGAGCGCGTTGGTGAGCGCCACGAACAGCGCCAGCAGCGCCGACAGCAGCAGGATCGCGGCGAACGCGCGCAGGGCGTCGATGCCGACGCCGACCACCGCGAACAGCCGCGCGACCTCGTTCGCCGGCACCGCCGCCATCAGGCGCGGCTCGGCGTTGATCTGGCGCGGCAGAATCGCCGCCGCCAGCGGCGAGGCGTAGCCGACCAGGATCGCCGTGACCTCGCGCTCGGCCTGAAGGATGCGCAGTTCCTCCGGGTCCTTGATGTAGCCCTCGTGCACATACCAGACGCTGTCGAGGTCGGTCAGCACCAGCCGGTCGAGCACGGTGCCGGTGGCCGCCAGCACGCCGACCACGCGGTACTCGGCGTCGTCGTGCACCGGACCATCGGGCGCGAGCCCGTGCGCGCCGAAAAACCCGCGGCCGAGGTCCAGGCCGGTGGCGCGCGCCACCTCGGCACCAACCACCGCCTGCATGCGCCCCTGCCACAGCGCGCCGCGCTCGAGCCGGCCGCCGTAGTGCTCGATCAGAGCCGGCTCGCTGCCGACAATGCGAAAGCCGCGATAGTTGTCGCCGAGCGAGATCGGGATCGCCGAGCGCACCAGGCGATGCGCGCGCACCTGCTCGACCGCGGCCAGCGGCACGTTGCCGGTAGGAATGTCGACGTGGTAGACGGCCGACAGGACAAGCTGCAGCGGCGAACCCTTGGCGCCGACCACGAGATCGATGCCCTGGGCGTCGCGCGTGAGGCCGCGCGCGAACTGGCTGTGCACGACCAGCACGAACACCAGTGTCGCCACGCCCAGCGCCAGCAGGAGCACCGACAGCACGGTCTGCAGCGGCCTGCGTCCGAGCTGGGCGAGCACGAAGCGCAGCGCGTTCATGCGATCGCCCTGTGCGCCGCGCGCGGGGCGATGAGCGCAAAGGACGCGCCGCGCACGCTCACTGGACTACCCTCCGCGCTGCGCGCTGCGGGATGAGTGCTACGGAGCGGCCGGGCGCACTCATGTCGGTGCCGCCAGATGTACCTCGCGCGCGCAGCCGCCGCGGATGCGCGCGTCGTGCGTGGCCACCAGAAGCAGCGCGCCGCAGGTGCGAGCTGCCTGAAGCAACAGGTCGATCGCCGCGCGCGCATGGCCGTCGTCGAGGGCCGAGGTCGGCTCGTCAGCAAGCAGCAGCCGCGGCCGGTTGACCACCGCACGCGCGATCGCCACCCGTTGCTGCTGGCCGAGCGACAGTCGCGACGGCCGCCGCTGCCGCTGCGCCTCGAGGCCAAGCGCGGCCAGCGCGGCATCGGCGGCCGCGTCGTCGGTGCGGCCGACCAGCGATTGCGCCAGGCGCACGTTGTCGCGCGCGCTCAGGCACTCGATCAGGTGCAGCTTCTGCGGCACGACGCCGATGCGCTGCGCGCGCCAGCGGTCGTCGCGGCCCGGCGCGTACAACTCTTCGCCGTCGAGCAAGACGCGACCGGCCGACGGCGGCAGGATCCCGGCCAGGATGTGCAGCAGCGTCGTCTTGCCCGAGCCCGAGACGCCGAGCAGCGCGCAATGTTCGCCCGGCGCGAGCTCGAGCGCCTCGAGCCGCAGCACGGTCTGGTCTGAGTAGCGGTGGACGAGCGAGCGAACGGAGAGCACGGCAGGTCTCGGCGAAGCAGCAAGTAGACCGGACCTGGCAGCGGCGGTTCAAGCACGCGCCGGCGATCGCAGCACCACCAAGAGCGTTGACACGGCCCAGCGGGGGGAGTCCAGAGGGGACCGCGCAGCGGGTCCCCTCTGCGTCCTCATGATGCCGCTCGGCGGCTGACGCGCAGCGTCAGTCGCCGTAGAGTTTTTGCTTCAACTCGCGCCTCTGCTGCGCTTCGAGCGACAGGGTCGCCGTCGGCCGCGCCAGCAGGCGCGGGATGCCGATCGGCTCGCCGGTTTCCTCGCAATAGCCGTAGTCGCCGGCGTCGATCCGCGCCAGCGCCTGCTGCACCTTCTTAAGCAGCTTGCGCTCGCGATCGCGCGTGCGCAGCTCGAGCGCGTGCTCTTCCTCGATCGTGGCGCGGTCGGCGGGATCGGGGACGATCACGGTCTCGCGCAGGTGCTCGGTCGTTTCGTCGGCGTTGGCGACCAGCTCGCGCTCCATCTGCTGCAGCCGGTGTTTGAAGAAGGCGAGCTGCTCGGCGTTCATGTAGGCCGAGTCGGGCATCTTGAGCAGGCGCTCCTCGGTCAGGAGCGGTTTTCCGTTGACGATCACAGCGGCTTCGCTTCGAATGGCGGAACGACTCAACAAGTACTCGTGCGCGGCGGCCACGTCCTTGCTCGACACCGGCGCCGGTGTCTTCGGGGCGACCGGACGCGGTGCCGGCATCGGCGCCTGCGGCGCTCGTGCCGGCACGACGGCGATCGGACGCGCGCCGGCAGCGATCGGCGCGCGCTTCGGCGGTACGGCAGCGGCCTTCGGCGCCGGCTTCTTGCCGGCCGCCTCAGCCTTGGACGGCTGCGGCTGCGGCCGCGCCGCCTTGACCGCCGGCTTCGCTGCCGGCTTGACGACCTGTTTGGCGGCCGGCTTGACCGCGGGCTTCGGTGTCGCCTTCTTCGGCTTCGCAGCAGGCTTGGCTGCTTTGGCCGCGGGCTTGGCCGGTCGCGCCGATGGTTTAGCGCCCTTGGCCGGTGCGGCTGCGGGCCTGGCCGCGCCCGCCTTGCCGGCTGCCTTCTTCACGCTGGTCTTGCTCTTGACTGCCATCTGACCCTCGTCCCCCTGTGCGAACCGCGCCCTGCGAGGCACAGCGGTCAGCGTGCCAGGCACGCCTCTAGCCCCTTGAGTATCGCCTCCTGCGGCAGATTGCGGCCGATGAAGACAATCTTCGACTGCGGCTTCTCGTCTTGGCCCCAGGCACGCCCGACATCGGCGCCCATCAGCATGTGGACGCCCTGGAGAATCATGCGCCGGTTCGAGCCGTCCATGAAAAGCACGCCTTTATACCGAAGCATGTCGGCACCGTAAACCTGCGTCAGCGCAGCGAGATAGTCCTCGAGCTTGGCCGGATCGAAGGGCTTGCGCGACTGAAACACGAAGGCCTTGATCGCGTCGTCGTGCGCATGGTGGTGATGCGCGTGGTCGTGGTCGTGTTCACAGTGGCCGTGATCGTGGTCGCAGCCGTCATGGGCGTCGTGCGAGGTCTCCGCGGCGCGGCGCGAACGGGCGGCATCCGGATGTTCGGCGGCGAGAAAGTCGGGGTCGATCTCGAGAATCGCGTTCAGGTTGAAGCCGCGCAGATCGAGCACTTCCTTGAGCGGCACCTGGCCCATGTGCACTTGCACGATCGGCGCGCGCGGATTCATGCGCAGCAGCCGCTCGCGCAGCGACTGCACTTCGCCCGGCGCCGCCAGGTCGGTCTTGCTGAGCAGGATCCGGTCGGCGAAGCCGACCTGGCTTTGCGCCTCCGGCTGCGCATCGAGCGTGCCGTGGCCGTGCTTGGCATCGACCACGGTGACCACGGCGTCGAGCAGGTAGTAGTCGGCGACACCCTCGTCGGCGAAGAAGGTCTGCGCCACCGGCCCCGGGTTGGCCATGCCGGTGGTCTCGATGATCACGCGGTCGAAGGCGAGCGCCTTGCGCTCGCGCTTTTCGCGCAGCTCGTTCAGGATGCGCGCCAGGTCGCCGCGCACGGTGCAGCAGATGCAGCCGTTGTTCATCTCGACGATCTGCTCGCTGGTCTCGCTCACCAGCAGTTCGTTGTCGATGCCTTCGGGCCCGAACTCGTTTTCGATCACCGCGATGCGCTGGCCGTGCGGCTCGCGCAGGATGCGATTGAGCAGCGTGGTCTTGCCCGCGCCGAGAAAGCCGGTCAGCACGGTGACCGGGACAAGTCGCTCTTGCGCCTGCATGATCTGGCTCCTGGCCGATGCGAACGGTGCCTGCCGGCTGCGTTCGGCGGCGGATTCTATCCGCCGCGCCAGCAGCGATCGCTGCGCCCGCCGCAGCGCCGCGGCCGGGCCTGAGGTCGTTCAGCCCCGCCCGGCAGCCGATCTCGGGTCGGCCGCGCGCGCTTCAAGCCACGCAAACGCGGCAGCCGCTCACAGCCGCTGCAGCAGCAGGCCCTTCAGGTACTCGCCTTCAGGATGGGTCATCAGCATCGGGTGGTCGGCGCCTGCCGCCAGGCGCGTCAGCATCTGGCAGTCGACCCCGGCATCGATCACTGCGCCGGCGGCGATCTTCTGGAACAGGTCGACGTCGATCGCGCCCGAGCAGGAGAAGGTCAGAAGATAGCCGCCGGGCGCGAGCAGTCGCAGCGCGTTGAGCGCGATGTCCTTGTAGGCGCGCGCCGCGCGCGCCACGTGCTGGTGGGTCGAGGCGAACTTGGGCGGATCGAGCACGATCAGGTCGAACGGCGGCCGCGGCTCGGTGCGCAGTGCGCGCAGCGCCTCGAACACGTCGGCTGCGCGCCACTCGTGCACGCCCGCCTGGCCATTGGCCGCACCGTTGTCGGCGGCCAGCGCCAGCGCCTCGGCCGAGCTGTCGATCGACAGCACCGAGGCGGCGCCGCCGGCGGCCAGCGCCAGCGAAAAACCGCCCGTGTAGCAGAAGCAGTTCAGGGCACGCGGCGCGCGGCCGGCGGCGGCCAGGCGCTGCGCCAGAGCGCGCGCCAGCGCGCGGTTGTCGCGCTGGTCGATGTAGAAGCCGGTCTTGTGGCCGCGGCGCACGTCGACGCCGTAGCCGATGCCGTGCTCGTGCACCGTGATGCGCGCCGGCGGCTCGGCACCGCGCAGCACGCCCTGGGCGGCGGCCAGTCCCTCGCGCTGGCGCGTGGCGCTGTCGGAGCGCTCGTAGATGCGCTCGCAGCCGGTGGCGGCGGCGAGCGCCTCGAGCAGCGCCTGGCGCTGCGCGTCGACCCCGGCCGCCTGAAACTGCACCACCAGTTGATCGGCGTAGCGATCGACCACCAGCCCCGGCAGCCGGTCGGCCTCGCCGAACACCAGGCGCAGCGCGTCGCTTTGCGCCCGCAGGTGCGCGCGTCGCACCACCGCCTCGCGCACGCGCGCCGCCAGCCAACCGGAGTCGATCGCCTCGCTCTCGACGAAGCTCCAGCAGCGCGCGCGCAGGGTCGAAGCCGGCGCGTAGGCGGCCCACGCCAGCCAGTCGCCGTCGGCGCCGCGCACCGCCACCAGCGCACCGCTGTCGGGCCTGCCCTGCACGCGCGCAATCGCGGTGTCGTACACCCACGGATGGCGGCGCCGCAGCGAGCGCTCCTTGCCGGGCTTGAGGATCAGTTCGCCGGCGACTCGCATCGGCCCGCCCCGCCCATGGTTGCGCCGCCGGCTGCGCGCCGCGGCGATCGGCCGCGTGCGCGCCGTCGAGCTGGC